>JAPYOO010000036.1:0-12454 GCA_029938135.1 Bermanella sp.
AGTTCAATTTCGCTGGCGCGGGCCAGTGCGTCTTGTGGACGAATACCGGCCGAGAATAAAATAACGTCGGTTTCTAATACTTCACCGTCGGCAAATTCCATCTTGTGGAAACATTCATCGCCATCAGTGATGTTTTGGGTATTTTTACCTGTGTGTACACGCACACCTAATTCTTCAATTTTACTCTTAAGCAGTGCGCCGCCGCCGTCATCCACCTGAACCGCCATTAAGCGGGGTGCAAATTCAACAACGTGTGTCTCTAAACCTAGATCGTGCAACGCTTTAGCCGCTTCTAGGCCTAATAGGCCGCCGCCGACAACTACGCCAATTTTGCCATTTTTGGCTGAGGCTTTAATCTCTTCAAGATCTTCGATGGTACGGTATACCAAGCAGTTATCACGCTCGTGACCAGGAACGGGAGGTACAAACGGGAATGAACCGGTTGCCAAAATCACTTTGTCGTAACTTAATTTTTCGCCAGTGTTCGTCGTAATTACTTTATTAACGCGATCTAATTCAGTGGCGGCACAGTTAAGCTTTAAGTCGATGTTGTTGCTTTCAAAGAAACCTTCACTTACTAGGCTTAAATCTTCAGCGGTTTTACCC
Organism: Bermanella sp.; assembly: GCA_029938135.1. Lineage (GTDB taxonomy): Bacteria > Pseudomonadota > Gammaproteobacteria > Pseudomonadales > Oceanobacteraceae > Bermanella. The sequence goes on from JAPYOO010000036.1 coordinate 607, forward strand.
GAGAAGTAAGAGGTAAGGTAAACACGGTCGTAGGCCGCACGAGGCTCTTCACATAAAACCGTAATGTCGTAGTTTTGGGCCTGTTCCATCTCTACTAGGCTTTCTAAAAACTTGTGACCGACCATGCCGTTACCGACAACGATTAACTTTTCTTTGTTAGACATATTCTCTCTCCGTACCCTGGGGTTTGGTCAATGCTAATTATAATATTAGTGTAGGTTTAGCAATAGCTGTGCCAAATATTCAAATCATTGATTTTAAAGGGAAAAAGGTAAGTCACAGGCGGTTTAAGGTTGTTGTTGTGCGCTAAAGCAGGGGTGTGCGGTCATTGAGTGCGCAGCAATGGTGCGCCCTTCGATGGTGGTGGTGTCGCATAATGGTGCGGGTGGGTGCAGCCAGTGTATATGGGGAGGGCAGCCCATTTCTAGGATCTGCCAGAGGCGAGCATGCTGAAAAGTGGGGGTGAGCGGACCTTAGGTTTCAGCCGGTACTGCGGCGTACTCTTTTATTATCTATGGCCTCATAAAGGGCGGTAATGTCATTCATTTGCTTAAGAATGGTCTCGGTGGTCATAAAAATTACCAACGGAGTGCTTTCTCCTTTATTGAGTAACTTAAACCCTTGTTTTGAAAAGTGCCATTGGGTCGCGACTTTTTTAAGCTTGTGATCTAAGAGGTGAGTATTGTCTGGGCTTTGAATTAGCGCCAATAAAGCGCTATCAAACTCACTAACGGCTTGTTGCAGGCCCTGATAGTAGGTCGTCATCTGCCCAGACAGGCTAATTGCAGAATAAAACTTGGCAATACGTTGGCTTAACATGCGTTGCCGTCCAGACAGGTTTACCCAGTACGCACTTTGACGCAGAGAGCTTTTTTCAAGTTGGGATACTAAACCTTCGCAGGCCGTTAACGTTTTATCGCTTAGTATCAGTATTTCGTTAGTGTTCACTGTGCTAATGGGTTGGCTGAGTGCCAGACGGTAGGCTTGCCATTGTGTATCGATGACGTCAATGGCGAGCTTAAGGGCCGCCGAATCATCGATGGATTGACTAAAGGCAGTTAGTTCACTTAGGTTTTTTTCAAATATGGCTTTGCTATTAATAAACTGTAAGGACACTTTTTCGGGTTGGATATCCATGGCTTTGAGTAAATAGGCTTTTGCCAGGCGCTGGCTGAGCATGCGCAATCGGCCGGACTCATTGATGGCTTGAGATAAATTAGTAATCTCTGCATGGGCCGGGAATGCACTCAATGCCAGCGATAAACAGATGCAGTGTATTAAAAGTTTCACTTTAAGGGCCTTTTATTCGATAAGCTAAATCTGATCTATTTCAATACTAATCAGCGTCTCTGGCAATACCTCGGGATTGGTAAGCAGGACTACTCACATTAATTTTTTGAAAGCATTGAGTGATTGAGTGGCAAATATAGCCAACAAGTAAATGCGTAAAAAAGATAGGTGTTTTAATTACCTATCTTTTTATTTCTGAAAGGGGACATTAATAGAATAAAGAAACACACAGCGCTATCAGTAATATGCCCGACGTGACTTGCCAAAATAAAACCGGATTTTGATCCATTAATACCGCGTAATGGTCCCGTTTGTACTTTGGGTTGGGGTGCTGTAATTCGTGTAATAATTCAGCTACTTCTTCATAGCGACGTTTAGGGTCAAAGCGTAATCCCTTTTTAACGGCGCCATCTATCCAAATAGGGACCAGTGGATTTTGTTCAAAGCATGGGATGTATTTAGTTTTTAAATAAGCTTTTTCGGTTCGACATTCTGCTAGTTTACCAGCAAAAGGCGGTTTCCCCGTTAGCATTTCATACACCATAACAGCCAAAGAAAACACTTCAGATTGTACTGTGCTGCGGGCGGTTAATACCACTTCAGGGGCTGAGTAACTGGCTGTTCCTAAGTTTCCATCTCGCTCAAACGGGGTGGCTATTTCGGCAATGCTTTTAATATAACATGAACCAAAATCAATAATTTTTACTTCGCCATTTTTATCAATCATGATATTGGCAGGTTTAATATCCTGATGTAATGTTTCACGACGATGCAGGGAGGTTAAACCTTTAACCATTTGTTGAACCAAATAGATAACATCTTGTATGGCTGGCTTTGGATTTTCTTTTATCCACTGCTCAAGTGTTAAACCATCAATGTATTCGGTGAGGTAGTATAGGCAGGATTTCGTACTGTTTGTTTCCAGTACTTTAACCACGTGTGGATTATTAATGCGGCTGCCTATCCAGCTTTCCATGATAAAACGATCTATGTAGGCTAGGTCATCGTCAAAATTTACCGAAGGCGTTTTCATACAGTAGCGTATGTCGGTATCTATATCGGTGACTAAATAGATTTGGCTTCGGTTACTGTCGTGCAGTTTTTTTTCAACTCGATAACCATCCAGAATAACGCCATTTTTTAAATCGGGTGGAAAAGGCAACTCAGATAATTTACGGCTAGCGTCCCCCTTAGATTGCATGGGTAGGCTATCTACTCGTAGAATTTGGCAACTTAAATTATCTGGGCTGTTATTGCTTAGGGCTATTTCAATTAAGGCGTCACAGCAGGATTCAAAAACATCTTCATGTTGAGCGTCGTTTAGCTGTACAAGTGCTTGGCGGATATCGCTATCTTTAACAAAATCATGAATGCCGTCGGTACTTAAAAAGAATAGGTCGTCAGTTTCTATATCTAGGCAGCGATAATCCATATCCAGTTTTACATCCAGTCCCATGGCGCGAGACAGGTAAGACTGATCGTTATTGATATAAGTGGTGTGGTCGCGGGTGACTTGTTCAAGGTCACCCTTGCGCAGACGATAAATACGTGAATCACCCACGTGAAAAATATGAGCGGTTTGCGATTTGAAAATAATGGCGCTAAAGGTACTAACATAACCTTTTTTGGCATCACTAAACTGACGTCCTTGGCTGAACAGCCATCTATTTAGGGCGGTTAATACTTGCGATGTGGATTTTTTAACGCCCCAACTGTCAGGTGTCGAGTAATAATCACCAAGGAAGTTATGAACACAGGTTTCGCTGGCTTCTTTGCCGGCTTCGGCAGCGCTTACGCCATCGGCAATGACAGCAACGGCCCCTTTAGTATTTAATAAGGTGGATTTAGGAATGCGTATGCCAATGGCATCTTCGTTGGCGGGTTTTACCCCTGCGACAGAACGTTGCGCTACCGTAAAATCAAGCTCTGCTGCTAAGTGCTTCGCCATGCTACGCTCCTTTAAACCGCTCCATATGCCAGAGCCGTCTCCTAACAACAGAAAATATTTTTGTTAGGATTAAGTTTTTATGGGTGATTAGTGCACATCAATTAATTGTACAGTGCCATCCGGCATAACTTCGGCCATAGTACTTTTAGGTTCATCTAAGAACATGGCGCAGGCAGCGGCAACGGCAATAGATGCGGCAATAGTTAAAAAGAATACGGACGGGCTTACAAAAGAGAAAACAGTTAAAAATAATACGGCGCCAATATTTCCATAGGCGCCTACCATTCCGGCAATCTGCCCGGTTAGACGGCGCTTAATTAAGGGCACTACCGCAAACACGCAACCCGCGGCTGATCCTAAGAAGAAAGAGCTGACCATCATCGTGCCGACGGCTAACGCAATGGGCCACTGCGCGTTAATTTGTGCCATGGCAAAAAAGCCCAGAGCGGCTCCGCTTAATAACAATACCAGTGAACCCTTACGGCCAAACTTATCACTGATGTAGCCGCCTGATGGACAAGAAAAAACGTCCACTACCGCAAAACATGCACCAAAAATACCGGCTAGGGCGATGGGAATTAAAAATACGTCTTTAAAGAATAATGGCAACATAGACACAACCGACAGTTCAGTACCAAAGGTCACGGCGTAAGCGATGCTTAAAATGGCCACTTGTTTGAAGTTGTATTGCAGTACTTCATCCACTGGGGTTGCAAATATTTCTTTGTTTACTTTATATAACTGGCTGGCTTGAAATATATACAGGCCAACTAATACACCATAAGTAATATAGGAGGCTGTTTCGCTAAATAGACCTAAGGTTTCTACCTTCCAGGTTAGAACGGCCATAGCGGCGAACATAGGGATATTCATTAGCAGGCAAAAGTAAAAGTCACGTTTACTGGTCACCTCTAAGCCACCAGACTTATTAGGTTTGAAGTAGGTAGAGCCTGCAGGTGTATCGGTTACATTTGTGTAATAAACGCCGGCAAATATTAACGCGATGACACCCGTAATAGCAGTGGCATAACGCCAGCCATCGTCACCGCCAAACATTAAGGCAAGAGTAGGCAGTGTTACCGCAGCGACGGCCGAACCAACATTACCCATTCCTTTATATAGACCTTCGGCCAGGCCCAATTGCTTAGCTGGGTACCATTCACTGATCATGCGAATACCAATAACAAATCCAGCACCTACAAATCCCATTAAAAAGCGGGATAAGGCCAGCATTTCAAACGTGGTGGAGAGTGCAAACAAAAAACACAATCCGGCGGTGGCGACTAACATAACAGAATAGGTTTTTCTTGGACCATAAACGTCCACGAGCATGCCTGTGATGATACGTGCGGGAATGGTAAGGGCCACGTTTAGGATTAATAGGGTTTTAATTTGATCATCGGTCAGCCCCATAGTTTCTTGAATCACAGCCAGTAAAGGCGCGTGACTAAACCACACTAAAAAGGTGACAAAAAAAGCAAACCAAGTCATATGGAGTATTTTTGCTCTACCCGTAAAGGAAAGGAAATTACCCCTTAATGTGGATTCACTCATAGTACTGCCTCTAGGTTTATATTATCTAATTTGCGTTAAGCAATAATGGGGCCACAATGTAAGTCTTTGTTTTTAAAGGGAATTATGTGCTGACATTACTTTAATTAGGGAGCGGTGCACCAAAATAATCATTTGCTTGCACCAATGTTGTGTTAACAGTGGCCATTTGAGCACCTAGATGCAATGTTTTTTTCGCACCGTTATGGGGCGTGGTATTTATTGGTAGATTGAAGTTTGGGGCAGAAAGGTAGTGTATTATTAGGGGGGGGGTTAGATAAAAGCCTGACAATTCAGTGCCTTACGGGGTTGGCATAGTGATTGCTGTATATTAAGAATCAACTATTAACCCTTAAATACATTTTAATTCTAGGAAACACATAATGACTGAACCCAGTTTTAATGTTTTCAATCTTAAAGATCAGAAAATTCGCACGTTGCACTTGGGGTGGGTTGCTTTTTTCATCACCTTTTTCATGTGGTTTAGCCACGCTTCCTTAATGCCGCTTATTCAGGAGTATTTTCAGTTAACCTCTGCGCAAGCTAAGGCGTTACTAGTATTGAACGTGGCGCTTACTATTCCGGCTAGAACCATAGTGGGCATGTTAGTGGACAAATACGGCCCGCGAGTGATGTTTACCGCTATCTTAGTGATCAGTGGGGTGTTGTGTATAGGCTTCTCCATGTCGCAAAACTACAGTCAGTTGGCCTTGATGCGCTTTTTATTGGGTTTTTCGGGTGCAGGTTTTGTTATTGGCATTCGCTTAATGACGGAATGGTTTCCAGTGAAGCAGGCGGGCACAGCGCAAGGTGTTTACGGCGGATGGGGTAACTTTGGTGCAGCAGCAGCCGGTTTTATTCTACCGGCGTTAGCGGGTATGTATGGCGGTGAAGAGGGTTGGCGTTATGCCGTAGCCAGTGGTGGTATTGTGGCTATATTGTATGCCTTTGTATTTTACCGCTTAGTGCAAAATACGCCTAAAGGCAGTACGTATTTTAGCCCTAAAAAAATGGGGGCTATGGAAGTCACCAGTAAGTTTGATTTTTTCTTATACATATTAATGACCGCGCCTATGTTTATTGCATTGGCTATTTTGGCTTGGCGTTTATCGCCAGCGGGCATTGGTTTGTTAAGTGAAATATTTGCACTGGGTGTATATGCCTTTTTAGCCGCTTATTTTTGTCAGCAAGTTTATAAAATTTACTCTGTAAATAAAGAAAACCTAAATACACAAATACCTGAATTGCATCGCTACAAGTTTAAGCAGGTGGCTTTGCTTAATCTTGCGTATATGGTGACTTTTGGTTCTGAGGTGGCCGTAGTGTCTATGTTGGCCTTGCAGTTTACGAGCATTTTTCCGGAATGGTCCTTGGCAAAGTGTGCGGCTATTGCCGCAAGTTTCATGGCCATGAACTTATTTGCACGTCCATTAGGAGGCTACTTCAGCGATAAACTGGGTCGCCGTTTGGCGTTACTGGTAATGCTAACGGGTTCCAGTCTTGGCTATTACTTCATGAGTTTAATGAACGGTAGTTGGAGCACTTGGCAAGTATTGGCGGTAGTGATTCCGTGTTCATTCATGGTTCAGGCAGGAGCCGGTGCGGTATTTGCTGTGGTGCCTTTGATTAAGCGTCGTCTAACCGGACAAATCGCTGGAATGACAGGGGCTTATGGCAATGTAGGCGCAGCCACATTTTTGTTGGTATATTCATTAAGCGATGCAGAAACTTTTTTCACTGTCATTGCGCTATGCACTATGTCAGTGCTGGTATTGATTGCTATTTTTCTGGATGAGCCAAAAGGGCACATGGCAGAGATTAATGAAGATGGTACGGTTGAGTTGATCGAAATTTCATAATACTGTTCTGTAACACTCTGCGGGCTTGCTTCTTTGGAGGTGAGCCCGTTTTAGTTTGGTCGATTAAATATGTCGTAATTGAGCTAAATAAAGTCATTACTCAATGTTTGTAATCTTATAAAAGGTGAGCTTTTTGTATCTAGATGCGCAACTAAAAGTAACCGTCGGGCAATGTACGGATACAGGCAAAAAAGAGCAAAATGAAGACTGTATAGGCGTACGCATACCTGATCAGCCAGCGCTTACCATGAAAGGTATCGTCGCGGTCATTGCGGATGGTGTAAGTGCCGCCGAAGCGGGCAAGGAAGCCAGCGAGACGTGTGTGCGTAATTTTATTTCAGATTACTACGGCACACCCGATGCATGGTCGGTTAAGACGGCAGGTCAAAAAATATTATTGGCGCTTAATCGCTGGCTGGTGGGGCAAAGCCAAGTAAAAGGGCATGTTAGTACCCTAAGTACCCTCATTTTAAAATCCCAAAAAGGCTATATTTTTCATGTAGGGGATACCCGTATTTACCGTTTGCGAGGTGATCATTTTGAATGTCTCACGCAAGATCATAGTACTGTCATTAATAAAGATACTGTATATCTGTCTCGTGCTATGGGTATGGATAGTCGTTTGGAAGTGGATTTTCGTGAAGTTGAATTGGAACTAGGCGATGTATTCTTTTTAAGTACTGATGGTGTTCATGATTTTTTAAATGATAAAAAAATTGTTCAGGTTATTCGCCAAAGTGATATAGATTTTGAGAGTAAAACTAAAAAATTGGTTTCCTTGGCATTGGCAGCAGGCAGTCTTGATAACTTAAGTTGCCAGTTATTGCGCATAGATACACTGCCTAAGGCTAATAGTGATGATATATACAAAAAATTATCCGATTTAAAATTCCCACCACCATTAAATGTGGGGCAATCATTAGACGGTTATAAGGTGTTAAAAGAACTTCATGCCAGTCAGCGCAGTCAAATTTATTTAGTACAAGATAAACAAGGGCAGCGTTTGATTATGAAAACGCCGTCTTTAAATTATGAAGACGACCCAGCCTACATTGAGCGTTTCATTTTAGAACAGTGGATAGGGAATCGCATAGACAGCCCCTACGTGGTTAAAATTGCTGAGCACCAATCCCGTAAAAGTGCGCTCTACACATTAATGGATTACGTTGATGGCATTACGCTAGAGCAGTGGATGAAAGAAAACCCCAAGCCAGATATTAATGAAGTGGTGCGCATTGCCGAATTGGTAAGTCGGGGGTTAAGGGCGTTTCATCGCAAAGATATTTTGCATCAGGATATTAAACCCGACAATATTGTTTTTGATCGCCAAGGCGTGCCTAGAATTATTGATTTTGGTTCTTGTTTTGCCGCTGGAGTGGATGAAATTCAAACGCCATTTGAGCGCGAAGATGCTCTGGGGACTGCGCATTACAGTGCACCAGAAACCCGCTTTAGACTTAAAAAAACCATGAAGTCAGATATGTTTAGTTTGGCTTTGATGGTGTACGAAATGTTAACCGGTAAATTACCTTTTGGTGCAGAACTAGAAAAGCTAACCGATCAAAAACACCTGCATCGCTTAAAATATAAGTCGGCCATGCAGTTTAATCCTATGGTGCCATATTGGATGAATGCGGCCTTAGAAAAAGCGTTATCGGTACAACCTAAAGACCGTCCAGAGTCCTTGTCTGAATTTATCTTTGATTTACAAAAACCCAATAAAAAATATCAACACAGACTAGCCATGCCATTGATTGAGAAAAATCCTTTGCGTGTATGGCAGGGGTTGGTTGTGGTGGAAGCGATTGTGATTGTGTTTTTACTGGCAAGGTATGCGTTTTAATTTAGGTTGTAAATAAACCCCCACATCAATTTACTGAAGTGGGGGGTAGGGGTTGTGGGTTAAGGCTTGTAGATAACCCTTACTGTACTATCCAAACTCGACTCTTCAATGTAGCCAATAAAGTTGGGATTGTTAGCCACCATACTTTTAATGTCATCATCATTTCCCACCACCTGAGGGGCTTGCCCTTTACCGGTGAAAATCAATCGAGACCAATAAGATTTTAGCTGGGAGTCGGTCTTTTTAACGATGTTGCCGTAAAAATCGGTGCGTGCGCTATTGCCAGTATCTTGATCAATGGGAATGGCCACCGAGCCAGGTAAGGCTTTTTTCTTACCTAAAAACACTTTCACCACGTCCGACTTTGATGCCGCCTGTATGGGGCTGCTTGCGCCCACTACGACTACTGCACCTGCATTGGCAAGCGATAGACTGCAGCTAAAGGCAAGAGCAGTTACAAGTTTGATAGAACTAACGTTGTTAAATATAGTTTTCATAACATTCTCCTCCCTTAAAAGACAGTGTCTATGGTGATGGTTAGGATGTTGGTGCCGTCAGGTCTAGCTGTCGATAATGACCCTGCCCATGCATCATCGTCGAACAAGCCTGATTCATCATCCACCGTTATTATATCGTATTGTATTTTCAATGCGGTTCCCGGCGACATATCATACCTAAGTCCAAGTCCAATTCTTTGGGTATTGCGATTGCTTCCAGCTTGGAGTTTTTGAGCGCCAAATCCCACAGCATGTAACGAATTAGTGGAATCAAGAGCGGCTGCTTGTAAGGCTGCAATTTGTAGTGGTGTGGTGGTTGCGCCACCGGCAGCGAGGGCTTGAGTGAGTGTCGTTCCATTAGCAAGTATTACTGGATCTTCCGCCAATAATGTTTCCAGTGATCGCTCATCATCGTCGGTAGACTCAGCAGTGGCAAAGGTTAGAAAAGGCATGTATCTACCAATGCGATATCCAATTGTTGCATACAGGGCATCGGCATCGACAATCTCGCCATCAACCTCTAGTTTGGTGAATTCTGTAGTGAAGTAAATCTCACCTGGGTCATAGGTAAAGCCTAGGCTAGTAAAACTAGCATCTATGCCTGTAGTTTCTCCGTTATATAAGCCTATCGCAGATATTAAATCGGAGCTTCCAACCTGTAGGGAGGCCCAGCCATAACTTAGTCGAGCATTCCAAGTATCGGTTTGAAAATTGACGCTACTACCAAATAAATCTTTTAAATCAAATTCATCGTCCTTGGCGCGGCCATAGGTTAATTGGAAGTTGGCGGTATTATCGCCCACGTCCATGGTGTACGAAAGGTCAACACCATCCATGTTGGCAAAAGGGGCCAGTGAGTCATAGGTTTCGGCTGGGTTTAGCGCGTAGGGCACGGCATAACCCACATCGATAAATTCGGATAACTGGTAGGCCGGCAGGCGAATACGGCCAATTTTCGCGGAAAAATTAGCGTTAAATTCGTGTTTAAAATAGGCCCATTCGGCACTGGTATCCCAGCCGCTTTCACCCCGAGATACTAGCTGGGTGACCACGCTATTCTGGTCGTCCATATTAAAGGTCATTTGAATGCCAACCTTACTAAAGCGGTTAAAGCTGGTCTCGTCACTGACGTCGTTATAGGCCATCTCTTCATCGCTTTTGGATATGCCAAAACTGGCAAAGCCATTCACTCTAAAGCGTTGACCTTGTTCCGAAATGCGCTGATTAAGCTTTTGTACTTGCCGGTTGAGCTGATCAACCGTAATTGCCTGCGCACTCAGTGATGCAGCCAATAGCGGAATGCTGGCAAGGGTGAGGTATTTATTCACCATATTTATTCCTTATTTAAGTGTTCGATGTTGGGAACGTGTTAAGCCTTCTATTGGGTATAGCAGATATATGAAAAAGTGCTCAATGCAGGGAAAGTCTAGTATTAATTTATAAGGCTTTGGTTTTTAATAGCCCTATTGATTTTTAAAGTGGTTATCCAGCGTATGCATATTCACATATTAGGCATTTGTGGCACCTTCATGGGCAGTTTGGCTCAATTGGCGGCGGCACAAGGCCATAAAGTTACTGGTTCAGATTTGAATGTTTATCCGCCCATGAGTACTCAGCTACAAAATGCGGGTATTGAGGTTATGGCGGGTTATAGCATAGAGCATTTAAAACCCGCGCCTGATCTAGTGGTGATTGGCAATGCCATGAGCCGCGGCAATGAGGCGGTAGAGTATGTATTGAATCGCCACATTCCCTATACATCGGGGCCGGCGTATTTAGCGCAGCATATATTGAAAGACAAGTGGGTGCTGGCGGTTGCCGGTACTCATGGAAAAACCACCACTTCAAGCATGTTAACCTGGGTGCTGGAAGACTGCGGTTTTAAACCCGGTTTCTTAATTGGCGGGGTGCCCAAAAACTTTGAGGTGTCGGCGCGCTTGGGTGAGAGTGATTTTTTTGTAGTAGAGGCCGATGAATACGACAGTGCCTTTTTTGATAAACGTTCAAAGTTTGTGCATTACCAAGGTCGCACCGTTATTTTAAATAACTTGGAATTTGATCACGCCGATATCTTTAAAGACATCGAGGCCATTAAAACGCAGTTTCATCATTTAGTGCGCACGGTGCCTGGCGACGGCCTTATTATTTACCCGCAAAATGAAAAACATATTCGGGACACGCTGCAACAAGGGTGCTGGACCGCCACGTCCGTGCTGGGTAAAGATTGGGATTATAAATTATTAGATGAGGCCGGTTCCCACTTTGCTGTTAGTCAGCAGGGTAACGTAGTGGGGGAGGTGAAGTGGAGTCAAACTGGCCAGCATAATGTCATGAATGCCCTAGCCTGTGTTGCCGCGGCCTATCATGTGGGGATTTTGCCTAAAGATTCTATTGATGCACTTAATCGCTTTGAAGGGGTTAAACGGCGCATGGAGCTGGTGAGCCAGGCGCGTGGTATTAGTGTCTATGATGATTTTGCGCATCACCCCACGGCCATTAAAAGTACCTTGGCAGGTATTAGAAAAAGCGGGCAATTTAAGCGTATTTGGGCGGTGATAGAACCGCGCTCTAATACTATGCGGCTGGGTGTTCATAAGGCCGCCTTACCCGCGTCAGTAGAAGATGCCGAGCAAGTATTGTGGTTCCAGCCCGAAGGGCTTAACTGGCAATTAGATTCGGTGGTCGATGCCTGCAATGAACACAATTTGGGTGATGCGCAAAAATCAGTTTTGTTTAGCGATGTAGACGCTATAATCGCCCACTTATTAAAACATGCGCAAGCAGGTGACGCGGTAGTATTGATGAGTAACGGCAGCTTCAATGGCATTCATCAAAAGTTAGCAGATGCCTTAGCGGGTAC
>JAPYOO010000036.1:12554-26385 GCA_029938135.1 Bermanella sp.
ACCCTTTTATTTAATGATCGCCGGACAACACATAAATGACGCAAACCAACACATTACCGCCGATCACGCTGGCCATTACGGGGGCATCCGGTGCCCCTTATGCGCTGCGTTTATTGCAGTGTTTAGTAGCGGCCGATAGAGACGTGTATGTGTTGATCAGTAAGGCGGCTCAGGTGGTGATGGCCACCGAAACCAGCCTGAAGTTACCCGGCACTCAGCAAAAAATGCAAAGTCACCTCACCCAAGTCTTTAATGCTAAGGATGGGCAAATTCAGGTGTTTGGTCGCGAACAGTGGTTTGCGCCCGTGGCCAGTGGTTCTGGGCGTAATGGCCCTATGGTGGTGTGCCCGTGTAGTACCGGTACATTATCGGCCATTGCCACCGGTGCCAGTAATAACCTTATTGAGCGGGCCTGCGACGTGGCCATTAAAGAAAAGCGTGATCTAATATTGGTGCCCAGAGAAACCCCCTTTAGCCCCATTCATTTAGAAAATATGCTTAAGCTTGCCAATTGTGGTGTGACTATCATGCCAGCCAGTCCTGGCTTCTATCATAATCCCACGTCAGTTGAAGATCTGGTGGACTTTATGGTGGCGCGTATTCTTAATCATTTGCACATAGAGCAGACGTTATTACCCTTTTGGGGTGAATGAATTTTTTGGTGAAATTCAAATTCTTAATCATTTGCACATAGAACAGACGTTATTACCCTTTTGGGGTGAATAAACCCCTTTATAGATTTAAACAAAAGCAGTAGGTACCAATATGAAATTCAGCATAAAACTCAGCGAACGAGATATTAAAGTAGCCATCGTTGCGGCCATTGGCGCCTTTACGCTGTCTGTGGTGTTGTTGGACATGAAAGGTTATATCAAGCATTCATCCCCAGCCGACAGCGGTGTCATTGCTGATTTTAAGCTGATGGGCATGGGCGCAGAAAACATGAAAAGAGTATCAGCTAAGTCCGCCAACAAAGAGGCCTTTTGTGCCGATGGCTATTTATTAATGCGCCCTCAAAAAAGCGAAACCACTAAGGTGGTGGCCGGTTTGCTGGTGGATAATAAAGGGCGTCCTGTAATGTGCTCAACAACACTGCCCGCACCTAAGGGTTAAATGCAAGGGTCATGTGGCAATGTCCTGCTTCACTGTGGCCTTAAAGGCTAAGTCTATCGAGTCATTTTGGTGGTTTGAAACAGTGTAATCAGGCCATGTGGCTTGCTTTTAAATGTGGTGCTCATACAATGCCGCCTGAATCTTTTCAGCAGTACCTGTGTGTCATGAATAATAAAAATAAAGAACAAAGCAGCAAGCTTACACGTGAAATTTGGTTATTTGAGCAGTGGTTGTCTTCCCTTGAAGGTCAGCCTGGCGAGACCCAAGAGCGCATTCGCTCGGCGTATCGTGAGTGCATTGTTAGCCGTAAAGCCGAATTAAACAGTCTTACCGATCAGGTCAGTAGTTTAATGTCTGAGCCCGCTTAGTCTTTTTATAGTCCCTTTTATTTAACCTCTGTGATTTATAAATCCCGTAGCTAGCTGCCTCCGTTTTCTTATCCTTTGATCTGCATGGGACTAGGGTCTCTGAGGCTAAGTTAGGCTAATTGCATGCTAAGTGTTAAACTGACTCAAAATAACAATAATTATATGCATTCCACGGATGCCTCTAGCAGGTGAATTCTTATGAGTAAATGGGCTTTATTTCTAATTTCTTTTGGGGTATTGGGACTGATCAGTTCTTATAGCCAAGCCAAAGATGTGGACAGTGATGGTGACGGCATTTATGACCGGTACGAACGTCTATTAAAAACCGATCCAAAAAACCCCAATAGTAAACCCGCTGATTTAGACGGTGATGGTATCCCTGATGAATATGATTTGGATACCGATGGTGACGGGGTTAATAATTGGCAAGATCCATTTCCACTTAACGCCCAAGAGTCTGCCGATGTGGATGGCGATGGGGTTGGAGATACACTCGATGATGACAGTGATGGTGATGGTTTTAGTAATAGCGAAGAAAAATCGGCCGGTACCAATCCTTTTGATGCTAAGAGTATTCCCGATAAATCAGGTCCCGCGTTATCGGTGTTAGATATGCCGGAAAAAAGCGCTAAGCGCATCGTTTTAATTCGCGGTATGGCGTTTGATGATGGTATGGGTATGAAAAAAATTCAGGTAGTGAACGAAGAGGGCGATATTTTCTTAGGCTTCTTTGAATATACTAGCCACTTTAACGTAAAGGTACGATTAAATCGTGGCGACAATGAGTTGCAAGTTGCAGCCTTTGATAACGCCGGCAATGTAAGTCGCCAGTTTGTGTCAATTGATTACCAGCCTTAAATCTATAAAATCCCCACACCACTCCCTAGTGATTAAATGCCAGTAACCGCAATGCGGTTTGCTGTTGTTTGACCACTTGCTCGCCAGCGCGATGTAAAAAGCTTTCGGCCTGCTCTTGATCCTTTAATGTGGCTAAGCCGGTGTTAAGTTGCAGTTCCCCTACGTCTCCCCATTGCACTTTATCTAAATGCATCTGTAAACGCTCTTTTAATACCACAATGCCTTCGATGGGGCAGTTAGGTAAAAGAATATAAAAAGTGCCTCTGCCATTATGAAAAATCTCATCCCCTGCTCGTAATAGCTTAATCAGTTTAAGGCGAAATTCTTTGAGTAGTTTTACGCTGCTATCGCGGCCGTGAATTTCTAGAATTTGTGGGTAGTCGTCAATACTTAATGCCAGTAGTGACAGAGTGCGTTTGGTGAATTGGCTGCGAGAAATTTCTTGATGCAACATGTGCAGTAAAAAACGACTGTTGTAGGCGCCTGACTGGTAATCGGTAACCGCTAAGTCTAGTAGTCGCTTTTGTTTAATGGCGTTTAAGTAGGCATAACACAAGGAACACATGCCAATAAGGGTATATACCAAGACTAAACGTAAACACTGTTGAAAATCATAAATGAAAATTAACTGTGACAGGCTACTGATTAATACGGCCATGTTAAGGCCAAATGCCCAGGCCAAAGGCAGGGTGAAATAAGATAAAATAGGGAAAATGTAAATCCAATGAAAGGTTAAACTAGGTTGGAAGCTCAGTTGATATTGCATTAATAAAGCAATGGCGCACAAGGTTAAAACATTAATGTATTTACTGTAATACTGGTTGCGATTAATACTTGAAAAAACCGACGCGAAACCAAATATCGCGATGGAGATAAGATTAATTAATAAAATGTCAAAGTGCCCGTACCAGTAGTGACTCGCAGATAACACCGTACTGGCCGCCATAAGTAGCCCATACAGTAGTGTAAGGGCGGGACCTTTCTCCATGCTGATCTCAAACATAGTGTAACTCCTGTTTAGTCATGAAGATGGTTTTGCGGGCTGCGACCTTTAAATAATACTTACCGGGCTTAAACATATTTACAGTCCTGCTTGGCCGCAAAAATAAGTGTGTCGGAGGTGTCTCCCACATTTAGGCTAGAGAGTCCCAGCTGAATATTTTTTTTATGTTTTGAGTGCCCAATACTGTTGAGCATGACATCGGCCTTGATGATGGCCTCGTTGGTGGTGGTGTGCGGCAGAATAACGGCAAAGCCGTGCTGATGTACACGGTAATACTGATCAAAGGGCCTAAGGGTTGAACTAATAGCATTGGCCACTTGCTGTAAGAAATTTAAGCGAGAATTATGTATGGTTTTGTAACCAGGTTTAAGCTGAAAATACATAAGGGTTAAGCCGGTACCCTCTCTTTCTGCTCGGGTTATCTCGGTACTAAGCGCAAGGCGTAAAAATTTTTCTTTTTGGGCGCCCGTTTCTAAATCTTTACTGATTAACGGCTCTAATAATTTATTGGTACGAGACTTCACCACCGCTAAAAAGATGGCGACAGTACTAATAGTGGCAAACGTGAATAACACTTGCGGTTGCTCAAGTGCAGGAGCGAAGTTAAAAATAATGTATAACGCAAGGGGGACGTAACTGAAGAATAAAAATAGCGCTTTTTTCATGGGAAATAGAAACAAGGCGGCAATGGAATAAAAATATATCCAATAGATGTTCTGACCTTGATCTTGGCTACTGACCAATAAAGAGAAACCTGCCAGTAACACCATGAATAGCCATTCGATGTAATTAGCTTGGTGTTTGTCTTTGCGTACCGCTAGGTACAGGCCGTTAATCAGGGACATGATGGAGGTGCTGGCGGTAATAAGAAATGCCACATAATTTGCGCTTAAATAATCCAAGTAGGCAATAAAGGATAGGGTAGTGCCAACCATTACCGAGAACAGGATTTTGGCGTGACTAATATTTAAAGCAAGTTGCATGTTTTTCCAAATTTAAGCAGTGGCGGGTGTTGGTGTCTCACCCTTCATAATTGAAGCCTTCACAAGCGCATTTCCCCCAGCTTTGGGGTATAATCAGCGATTACTTTCAATTATTATCGCCATGAAGGCAAGAGCGGAGAGATAATATCTCGCCATATGCCTCATATTAGACGTTTAGGTTCAGTTTATGGATATTAAAGCCTACATGCAGCAAGTGGGAATTCAAGCCCGCGCTGCCAGTGCCGCCATCGCTAAAGCCGATAGTGGACTTAAAAATAAAGCATTGCAGGCCATTGCAAATGCTATTCAAGATAGCCGTGACAGCTTAATCAGCGCCAATCAAAAAGATATGCAACGGGGCGCCAAAAACGGCCTAGACGCGGCACTTTTAGATCGCTTAGAGCTTACGCCTGCCCGTATCGATAACATGTTAGAGGGTTTGCAGCAGGTTATTGCCTTAGCCGACCCTGTAGGTGGCATGACAGATTTAGAATATCGCCCAAGTGGTATTCAGGTAGGCAAGATGCGTGTGCCATTGGGGGTGATCGGTATTATTTATGAATCTCGTCCAAACGTCACCATAGAAGCCGCCAGTTTGTGTTTGAAATCGGGTAATGCCGCTATTTTACGCGGCGGCAGCGAGGCCATCGAATCAAATCAGGCGTTGGCTTTGTGCCTTCGTGCTGGGCTAGAAGCGGCGGGATTGTCTGAGCACACTGTGCAGGTGGTTGAAACCACCGATCGTGCCGCGGTGGGTGAGCTAATCACTATGGATGACTTTGTTGATGTGATTATACCGCGTGGAGGCAAGAGTTTAATTGAGCGGGTTAGCCGCGAAGCCAGCATTACCGTTATTAAGCACTTAGATGGTATTTGCCATGTATTTATAGATGACGACGCCGACATGAGCAAAGCGGTTAATGTGTCTATTAATGCTAAGACCCACAGATACGGCACCTGCAATACTATGGAGACCTTATTAGTGGCGCAATCCGTTGCTGAAAAAGTATTGCCTGAACTGGCGCGTGCCTTTGGCGAGTTGAATGTAGAATTACGCGGTTGCGCTAAAACGAAGGCCGTTTTGGCTGATGTAAAAGACGCCACCGATGAAGACTGGGTAACTGAATATCTTGCACCGATTCTTGCGATTAAAGTCGTTGATGATATGAATGCCGCGATTAAACACATCAACCTATATGGCAGTCACCATACCGATGCCATTATTACCGAGAACTACACCCGTGCACGTGAATTTTTACGCCAGGTGGATTCAAGCTCGGTGGTGGTGAACGCGTCCACTCGATTTGCAGACGGTTTTGAATATGGTTTGGGTGCCGAAATTGGCATCAGCACGGATAAGATCCATGCGCGCGGCCCCGTTGGATTAGACGGCCTTACGTCTCAAAAATGGATTGTGTTAGGTGATGGGCACATCCGTAATTAACAGTAAAACCCAAGCGCCTGTTTTAGCCGATCAATACGTTGTATTGGGCGGCACGTTTGACCCCGTGCACAACGGCCATTTGGTCAGTGCCCGCGCAATCGCGAAAACCATGGCTTATGAATATGTACACTTAATGCCCTGTGGAGACGCCTACCATAAGGCGGGTTCTAGCAGTGCGGTGCATCGATTGGCCATGTTAGCGCTTGCTTTGAAAATTGAGCCTACACTTAGGCTGGATGACAGGGAAACGCGTCGAGCAGGCGCGACGTACACGGTCGATACGCTTAAGGCATTAAGAGCGCAGCTGGGTGAGTTTGCCCACATCGTGTGGGTGATGGGCACAGATGCCGCAGCAGGATTGACCCATTGGCATCATTGGCAGCAGGTATTTACCTTGGCCAATGTGCTGGTGGTGGCTCGCCCTGGTGAGAACAGTATTTGTCTTGACCACTGGGGGGCGCAGGAGTTTAGCGACAAAACGGATTTTAAAACGCAGCCTTTTGGCTGTTTCATGCAGTTAACCTTGCCTCAGGTGGATATATCGTCCAGTGAGATAAGGGAAAATGTTAAAAAACATGAGGTTGTGGATAACCATGTCCCCCAGCCTGTCATTGAATATATTGAGCGTCATGGGCTCTACCGAGGTTAGAACGCACTCCGATGGATGCAGCAGCACGTAATAAATTGGTGATTGATTCACTTGAAGATCTTAAAGCCCACGACATTAAAGTTATTGATGTAAGTGATCGCTCCACAGTAACCGACACTATGGTTATCGCTACCGGTACCTCTAGTCGTCATGCGCAAGCATTGGCTGACAACGTGTCTGCCAAAGCCAAAGCCGCAGGCGAAATGCCTTTGGGTTCAGAAGGTCGTGGTAACAGCGATTGGGTATTGATTGATTTGGGCGATGTCATCGTTCACGTTATGACCGCTCAAACGCGTGAATATTACGACCTAGAAAGCCTATGGGAAGAATCTCAAAAGACGTCTACCTAGATGAAAATTAGGCTCATTGCCGTGGGTACTAAAATGCCGTCATGGGTGCAAGAGGGTTTTGCAGAATATACAAAACGCATGCCCCATGATTGTCGCATTGAACTAATAGAATTACCTATTGGACCAAGAGGCAAAAATCAGCCCATCAGTAAAGCCATAGAAAAAGAGGGGCAGGCCATGTTGGCGGTCATGAAACCTCAAAATACCTGTGTGGCTTTAGAAGTGCTGGGCAAGCCTTGGAGTACCGAGCAGCTGGCCAAGCAAATGACTGGCTGGCGTATGGAAGGGCAGGATGTGGATTTGCTGGTGGGTGGCCCCGACGGCTTAAGCCCGCAATGTACGCAAAAGGCGACGCAAAAGTGGTCACTGTCACCGTTAACCTTGCCACATCCGTTGGTGCGGGTATTA
Source organism: Bermanella sp. (assembly GCA_029938135.1). GTDB lineage: Bacteria > Pseudomonadota > Gammaproteobacteria > Pseudomonadales > Oceanobacteraceae > Bermanella. The sequence goes on from JAPYOO010000036.1 coordinate 19,731, forward strand.
TTGGCTGAGCAACTGTACCGGGCTTGGACAGTAAACAATAACCATCCCTATCATAAGTAAGCAGCATCAATAAAACGACGAAGATAAAGTTCAAAGTTTAACGCACGCGATGTACTCACCTTTTAGCTATTTAGCTGACGTGACGTGCTAAAACAACAAAAATAAGTGATCGACATGAGCTTTTCCCACAAGGACGCAGAAACTGAAAAAGCCATATTTGCGCGGCGCGCAATCATGGCTGCTGGTTTAGTGATGGCGTTATTGTGTGTATTGGCAGCTCGCATGATGTTTTTACAGGTGAGTCAGCACGAACTGTTCGCCAGCAAATCTGAAAATAATCGTGTTCAAATCAAACCAGTAGCCCCCATCCGCGGATTAATCTTCGATCGAAATGGCATTTTACTGGCCGAAAACCTACCCAGTCACAGTTTAAGTGTTGTACCTGAGCGTGTGCAGGACATGGATTACACCCTCGCCCTCATCGATACTCTTGTGGGATTAAGTGCAAGCGAGACAAAACGTTTTGAGAAGCGCCTCAAACAATGGCGTCGCCCCTTTGAGGCCATCACCATCAAATACCGTCTTGATGAAACCGAAATAGCTAAGTTAATGGTGAATGCCTACTTCTTGGAAGGGGTGGAGGTCGAAGCGGAACTTGTGCGTCATTACCCAAGAGGCAGAGACTTTGCCCATGTGTTGGGGTACGTGGGGCAAATGAATGAAAAAGAGAAACGTCGTTTAGATGCGGCTCAATATAAGGCCACACGGCGTGTGGGCAAAATTGGCATAGAGCGCTTCTATCAAGACAAGCTACATGGAACCGTGGGGTATCAAAAAGTTGAGACCAATGCGCAGGGTCGAATACTGGATATATTAGAGCGTAAAAGCCCCAAGCCTGGACAGAATTTAATTTTAAATCTCGATGCAGATTTGCAGCACGTGGCCATGGAAGCTTTTAACGGGCGGCGTGGATCGCTTGTGGCTATCAACCCTAAAACGGGCGGCATATTGGCCATGGTATCCAGTCCATCCTTTGACCCTAATTTGTTTGTGAACGGCATTAGTTTTAACGATTATAACCGGCTACGAGATTCATTGGATAAGCCCTTATTTGACCGTGCAAGCCGTGGCCAGTACCCACCTGGTTCCACCATGAAACCCTTTATAGGATTGTCATTTTTACAAGCCGAAATCACACAGTGGTCTGAAAAAATCGATGATCCAGGCTGGTACATGTTGGAAAACGATAACCGGGTTTATCGCGACTGGAAGCGCCGCGGTCACGGCAATTATATTAATTTACGCCAGGCCATTATTCAAAGTTGTGATGTGTATTTTTATGAAATGTCATTTCGTGCGGGTATCGATAACATTGGGCCATTTTTAGGGCAATTTGGCTTTGGTGAAAATACGGCCCTAGATGTGGGGAATGCCTTGCCGGCCTTGTTACCGGACCGCGCTTGGAAAAAGAAATACCGTGGTCGATCTTGGTATGCCGGTGATACCCTTAATTTGGGTTTAGGGCAGGGTTTCATGTTGACCACTCCGCTGCAGCTGGCCACCGCCATGAGCGTATTTGCCAATAAGGGGAAGTGGAATCAAGCTAAGCTGGTGCAATATGTTGATGGCCAAGAGCTTATCGATACAGCGTTGCCGGCGGATGTAGAAATTAAAAACCCTCAAGATTGGGATCGCATGGGGCGTGCTATGGAAGGGGTAATTAAACATTACATGGGAACTGCCAAAGCGCTTAATAACAATTTAAACTATCGTCTTGCCGGTAAAACCGGTACGGCTCAGGTGGTGGGCATCAAACAAAATGAAGAGTACGACTCAGAGGCGCTATCAGAGCGCCAGCGTGATCACGCCCTGTTTGTCAGCTATGCCCCAGCAGACGCCCCTGAAATCGCTATCGCGGTGATTGTCGAAAACGGCGAATCAGCCGGGCGTACTGCCGGCCCCATTGCCCGCGAAGTCACCGACTTTTATTTAAACTCGTTAAAACAACGCCCCGGAATTAACAGTGATGTGTTTGGTCTAAGTAATATTGGTACTGAATTATGACAACAAATGAAGCTAAGTATTTACCTGTAAGAGAGTTGCGTCATGGCGGGTGATTTTCTACGACAGTTAGACGACAGTGGCATGGGTCGGGGTCGTAATTTTTTTCAAAAACTGCATATCGATTTACCGCTGTTCATCATGTTATTGGTATTGGTGTTATGTGGTTTGTTTGTTTTGTACAGTGCCAGTGGCCAGAATATGCACATGGTGTCGCGCCAAATGGTGTACTTTGGCATTGGCTTTGGTTGTATGTTCGTAATTGCCCAATTTAACCCTTATTGGTTTCAGCTGGCGGCTCCGTGGATTTTTGGTGTGGGTATTATTGCGCTTATATTAGTATTGATAATGGGTGTGGGGGCAAAGGGGGCCCAGCGCTGGTTAAGCATCTTTGGCTTGTTTCGGTTCCAGCCGTCAGAAGTGATGAAGTTGGCGGTTCCCATGATGTTGGCGTGGTTTATGGCCGCTAAAATAATGCCTCCTAATCTTAAGGTTATTCTTCAGGCGCTTATTTTAATTTTTATACCAACCTTGCTCATCATGAGGCAGCCTGATTTAGGCACATCTCTACTAATAGCCGTATCGGGCTTGCTGGTATTGTTATTTGCAGGTTTAAGCTGGCGCTGGATTACGCTTGCCTTCATGGTGGTTTTAGGTGTGGCCCCGATGATGTGGTACGGCGTAATGCATGCTTATCAGAAGCAGCGAGTGCTTACTTTTCTAGATCCTGAAAGCGACCCCTTAGGGGCGGGCTGGAATATTATACAAAGTAAGACGGCAATAGGTTCAGGTGGAATCGAGGGTAAGGGGTGGCTGCAAGGCACACAATCCCAGCTTGAGTTCTTGCCGGAACGCCATACTGATTTTATTATTGCAGTATTTGCGGAAGAGCAGGGTTTAATTGGCGTATTAATGTTATTAATATTGTACTTAATGATTGTGATGCGGGGCATTTATATGGCGTCGCGCGCTCGGGATTCATTTTCGCGATTACTGGGTGGATCATTAATCGTAACGTTTTTTATGTATGTGTTTGTGAATATTGGAATGGTCAGTGGTATCCTACCGGTGGTGGGTGTGCCTTTGCCTTTGGTCAGTTATGGTGGTACTTCCATCGTGACTCTCATGGCGGCCTTTGGCGTAATAATGTCGGTATATACTCATCGTCAGATGTAATTAAAAATAGGTGTTCAATTGGTATCGTTAAGTGCTTTAGCTTTATTTAGTGGTTTATTTGCCTCCAACGGTGATTATAACGATCATCCTAAGTTGGAACCCTTCATTCAGGAAATGGTGCAAGAGCATCAGTACGATCCTAAAGTGCTGCGTGACGTATTGTCTCAGGCAGTGCGTAAAGACAGTATTTTGGAGGCTATTGCCCGTCCCGCCGAGCGAACAAAAGCGTGGTATGAGTATCGTGCCATATTCTTAAAAGAAAAAAGAATAAAAGAGGGCAAAGAATTTTTAATCGAATACAAGGCCATCTTCGATGACGTTGAAGCCAAATACGGGGTTCCGCGTGAAGTTATTGCTGCGATTATAGGGGTCGAGACTTTTTATGGTCGCAATACGGGCAGTTACCGTGTGATTGATGCTTTGGCAACACTGGGATTTGATTATCCAAAACGGTCTTTATTTTATCGTGAACTGAAAAATTACTTTTTAATGGTGCGAGATAATAACTTGCAGCCATTGGATATTAAGGGCTCTTATGCGGGTGCTATGGGCTTGGGTCAATTCATTCCGTCAAGCTATATTAGCTATGCTGTGGACTACGATGGCGATGGTAAAAAAGATTTATGGACTAATCGCGGCGATGCTATCGCCAGTGTTGCCTATTACTTTAAGCGTTACGGTTGGAAAAAAGGCCAACCAGTAGCGGATAGGGTTACGTTGAACAATACTGATGCGGATAAGTACGCTAACGAAACATTATCGCTTAAAGGCAGTTTTAAACAGTGGAAAGAGCGTGGTGTTAACCTGCCTAAAAACCGCAAAGAGCAGCCAGCGGCCTTGTTTCGTTATAAATATGAAGATAGCCAAGAATACTGGTTAGCGTATAAAAACTTTTATGTGATTACCCGCTACAACCACAGTCGCCTTTATGCGCGAGCAGTGTATGAGCTGAGCCAAGAACTGGTTAAGTAATCGATGTTAGTACGACTAATTACCTGTGCCTGCGCGATGTTATTTATGCAGGCCTGTAGCCACTCAAGATATCAACAGGCCGTGGACAGCACCCCTGTATTTGATGAGCGTATTGCGCATTTAAAAGAATCTAAACCCGCAAGTGAGCCCATGAGTCGTATTGGTAATCCCGATCAGTACGAAGTGTGGGGGAAAACGTATCAAGTATCTAAGGGTTTAACTAAGTATTCTCAGGAAGGCACCGCCTCGTGGTACGGTCAAAAGTTTCATGGTCATGCCACCAGTAATGGTGAAATTTTTGATGTGTATGAATTTAGCGCCGCTCATAAATCCCTGCCTTTACCCAGTTATGTTCGTGTCACCAACCTTAAAAACAAAAAAACGCTTATTGTGCGAGTAAATGACCGTGGCCCGTTTCATGGTGATCGTTTAATTGATTTATCGTATGCGGCAGCTGTGCGTTTGGGGTTTGTTAAGTTCGGCACCGCCCAGGTTAAGGTGGACTTAATTGCCGCTCCCTATCCAAGGGTAAAAAAGCCGGCTCAAAATCAAGGCCGGCATTTACAGGTGGGCGCGTTTCAAAATGCGAGCTCGGCGCTGAAGCTTCAACAAACGCTAGCGTCTTTACTGGTCGAGCCCGTTTACATTTATCCTGTTAATAAGGGGGGGAAAACACTTCATAAAGTCAGAATTGGACCCGTAAACCTGCAAAGACTTGAAGCCATTCAAACAACGTTAAATGACCAAAAGCTCTCTAGAGGTTTACTGTTGCCATACTAAGGAATGATTTAAGGTGGCGAATTGAGTTAGGCAATACCCATTAGAGTGCACTTTTGTAGGCCTTAGTACGCATTTTTGATGTTGTGGATTGGCAACTTAACAAACTGCCATAGCGTGCTACAATGCCTGCAATTTCCTTTAGATTTTATTGAAACATGCGAATTGTCATAGTCAGCTCATTGTTACTTATCGCCCAGTTGTCATGGGCAGCCCCTAGTATCATACCGAAGCCTCCGTCTTTGGCGGCCACCTCTTATATCTTGATTGATGCCAACAGTGGTGAGGTGTTGGTAGAAAAAAATGCTGACCGTATTTTACCGCCTGCCAGCTTGACTAAGATGATGACCAGTTTCGTGGTGACTGAAGAACTAGCCTATGGCAACATCCAAGAAGATGAAAAAGTTCGTATCAGCGTAAAAGCGTGGAAAGCCGAAGGCTCGCGCATGTTTATCCAAGAAGGCAAGACCGTTGAAGTTGGGGATTTACTCAAAGGCGTTATTATCCAATCGGGTAACGATGCCAGTATTGCGTTGGCTGAACATGTAAGCGGCACCGAAGAAGCATTTGTTGATGTGATGAACCAATATGCGGCTCAATTGGGCATGACTAATACCCATTATAATAATGCTACCGGACTGCCTTCTAAGGATCACCGTAGTACTGCACGTGACTTATCTAAACTGGCCCACCATATAATTTTTGATCACGCCGAATACTATCCGCTATATAAAGAGAAAGAATTTAAGTTTAATAATATTTCACAGAAAAATCGTAACCTATTGTTGTTTTGGGATCCTCGCGTAGACGGCCTAAAAACAGGTCACACCAATGAAGCCGGTTACTGCTTAGTCTCTAGTGCCACTGAAAATGGCATGCGCTTAATTTCAGTGGTGATGGGGGCACGCTCAGAACGCGCACGCGCCAGAGAGTCGCAAAAACTACTGACCTATGGTTTTCGCTATTTTGAAAGCCATAAATTATATGCACAGCAAGAAACCTTACAGAGCTCTAAGGTTTGGTTAGGTGAAACCGATTCTTTAGATTTAGGCGTTAAAAACGGCGTGTACATCACCATACCTCGTGGCCAAAAGGGCAACTTAAAGGTTGAAAATAGCATTGATGAAGTCATTAAAGCCCCTGTTAGTAAAGGCATGGAATTCGGCCAAATTAAGGTGTCGTTGGATGGCAAAGTATTGTTAGAGAAACCATTAATAGCCTTAATTGATGTAAAAGAAGCCGGCTTTTTAGCCCGCATCTGGGATTACATTACGCTCTTCTTTTTCTCTTTATTTAGCTAAGCTTAATAAAATACCCATTCTGTCTTATGGTATTAACTAAGGCAGAATAATCACCCATTAATAAGCAGTTGACGTTATGGCCCAAAAAGCAGATCCCGCTAAGATACAATTTCCCTGCCCTAATTACCCTGTGAAGGTTCTGGGTGAATCCAGTGCCGACTACCAAGATTTTGTAGTGGCTATAATGGGTAAACATGTATTGGATTTGAGATTGGACAACATTAAGAGCAATGAAAGCAGTAATGGTCGTTTTACGTCTATTACGTTTTTCATTACCGCCACCGGTGTCGATCAACTTGAAGCGTTGCATAAGGATTTGATTCAGCACAAACGCATAAGAATGGTGATGTAATGCAGCTTGGGGTGCG
>JAPYOO010000250.1:0-1417 GCA_029938135.1 Bermanella sp.
GCCGCACTTTCAATTTCTTCCGCTTGTAATACTTTGGTGGGGTCAATGGTTTCGCTCACGGCGACATTATCTTGCACCGCAGGGCTGCCACCTAAATCGATTACCCAAGGGCTGGGTACTTTGTTGCCATCTTCAGATGCAGAAGGGTCATTAAAGTAGCCTGCAACTTTTGCGATTTCTTCTTCGTTGGAGGAATTGATAAGCCATAGAATTAAAAATAATGCCATCATCGCCATCGCAAAGTCGGCCATGGCCACTTTCCAAGCACCACCGTGATGGGCTTCGGTACCTTTTTTTATACGGCGAATAACAACGTTATGTTGTTCAAACTTATCCATAAGTTCGCTGTTCTCTTTATTTTTTTAAGCCTGATTTATCGAGAGCGCACTACGTTTTCTAATTCGGCAAACGAGGGACGGTCGTGGGCAAATAATACTTTACGGCCAAACTCGACGGCTAACTGAGGTGGCAAACCGTTTACGGAAGCAACTATGGTGGCCTTGGCCGACTCATAGAGTTTGATCTCTTCGTGGGCCATGTGCTCCATCCGTGAAGCAATGGGTGCAAAAAAACCATAACCAAATAACACGCCTGAAAAGGTGCCCACTAAGGCGGCTGCAATATGACGTCCTAGTTCTTCCATGGGACCATCAATGGCTCCCATAGTAATAACAATCCCTAATACGGCGGCCACAATACCAAAGCCCGGCATGGCATCGGCGACCTTTTGAATGGAATGGCCAGGCGCCATCAATTCGTGCAGGCGACTGTCTATTTCCATGTCCATGAGGGCGTCGAGTTCATGGGCTTGCATATTGCCTGCGGCAATTAGGCGAAAACAGTCGGCAATAAAATCGGCAAGGGCAGCGTTAGCTTGAACCGCAGGGTACTTAGAGAAAATACCGCTAGACTGGGGATTTTCTACATCCCCCTCAATAGACATCATGCCTTCTTTACGGCTTTTATTAAGAATATCGTAAATTAATCTAAGGCTGTCCATGTATAAGGCTTTATTGACTTTCCCCCCCATGACGACCTGAGGCATCAGTTTAAGGGTGGCCATGTGCAGCTGTCCGGGGTTGCCACTGATATGTGCTCCGAGACCTGCCCCTAAAATAATGATGAACTCATATGGCTGCCATAGCGCAGCCAGCTCACCATGGCTACCTAGATAACCAAAGATAATGCTCGCCACCACAATTGCAAAACCCAATAAATAGAGCATTCCACTTTCCTTGTGTACCGGCATTAATACCGGTGAGTCCATTCCACCATTACTTCATAAATTAGTGGGCCTGTTCGCGCGAAGTCGGACTATAGTTAAGTAAAGGTCACAACTAGGGTTTCCTCAAATGCAAAGGCGCTTTAATCACGTAAAGGTGATTGAGGAGTGGCGTTTAAGGGCTGCAGGCCGTTT
>JAPYOO010000250.1:1517-4763 GCA_029938135.1 Bermanella sp.
ATTTATATCGTATCTTTAACTCAATTAAGGCTGGGGCGATGGGGCTTAAAATAGATAGAGTGTGCCAATCATGGAAGTAAAGTCGGCTAAAGGCGCCAAGTCTTGGTTGGATCTCACTAAAAATGCGGTGATACCCATCTTAAAGGCATCCGCTAAGTTGCTGACCAAGCAAATTAAAGCGGGGGGCTCTTTAGCAGAGCTGTCACATACCATTGAGAGAGACCCTGCGTTGTGTTTGCATTTATTTTTGGAGGCCAATAAAAAAAGTCGGCATCATAACCCAGGTCAAGGGGTTGAGATTCTTAGCCTGAATCATGTGGTGACCATACTGGGCATGAAAGGCTTAATAGATTGCGTTAAAAAGGCGCCACAAATAAAGCTGCATAAAAGTGACGCTTACCAAAAAGCCTATTTACAGGCCCAATCTTGTAGTGCCTTTGGCGGTCACTTGATGGAGCACTGGGTAAAGGTGAATCATGTGGGGTCGGCCGAGAAACTTAAATGGGCCACCATCTTGGCAGGCGCACCTCGCTGGATACTGTGGCGCGAAGCCTATGTACAAATGCGTAAATGCGACTGGCTGATTCACCACGACTTTGTGGCCACTCAAAAAGCTGAAATAAAGGTATTTGGTTGTGCGCTAGATGACATCCTTTGTTTGTTGGGCCGTAAGCTCATGTTACCTAGCTTGGCGCAAAACGTATTAGAGGCCAAACATTTACCCACGTTAAGCCAGTGGGGGAAATTGCTGAGTGACCGTTATTTAGATTTCATTGACGACGACCTAAAACTCAAGCGCCTGCGTTCAAATCCCACCACGTTAATGGCAGTGATTCTACACATGGCCGAGCAATTACCTCTGGGGTGGATGACCGCTAAAACCCTAAGGGCTCAAAAAGTATTAGGGCGGTTAACGGGTCAAGATCAGGCGTCGGTGGTACGTCAAAATCATCAATTATCGGTATCGGTTAGCCGTCATGCGGGGGCATGGCCAGTATTGTCGCCAGCCTATTCCTTGTTGTGGCCCAATCAAGCCATAAACCAAGCACCTTGGTTACGTCGGCCCATGTTGTGTCTGTTGCCTAATAAAGAAGAGGCTATTAAAGAAGAGTCTGGGCAAGCAGCGGGTAAACCTCGGGCAGCGAATGTGGTCGATACGGGTTTACCTGAAGTGCCGCCGCCTCGCAAAGCCAATAAACGCTTGCTGGTGGATATTATTGCCCAGTTTAAGCGGGACGTGCATACCTTTAGTAATGTGCATGAAATTTTACTCACCTGTAATAAAGCCATCTATGAAGGTTTGGGTTTGCGGCGTACATGTATATGCATACTGGCTAAGGGGGGGGATCACTTGCGGCCGTTATATTGTGTGGGCATTCCGCAACACAGTAAGGTGCATGGCCTTAAGATGACGCTGGAGAAAAATCGGTTCTTTGGGAAACTGTTAAAAAAAGCAGCCAGTTATCGAGTCGATAGAAGCAATTTTGAGCAAGTCACTAATATGCTAAGTCCAGATGTAGTGGAGGTATTATTAAACAAAAACTTCATCGTGATGTCGTTGTTTGCAGGGGAGAAACCCATTGGAGTTGTTTATGCCGATGCCTCCAACAAGGAAGAGGACATTACCGAACAGGAATACCAAGCCTTTAAAACCATTTGCCAAAGTGCGGGATTTGCTTTGGGCGCTTATGCGCAGAAACATAATAACCGTCAAAAGCCCAAAACCAATATGAGAGCCGGATAACCTAGCTATGGGTCTCTAAAGTGGCTATAGCAGCTCTAAAAACTGAAGCTCCCTTTAATAACACCTGACACCAGCGCCAGCCTTGATTACAATACTTTGGCTTAAAAAACAGAGTATGAATCATGGACCTACCTTTAATCATTGAACCCAGCGAATTGCAGGCGGCCTTAGAGAAGCAAGAGTCAGCTCAAGAGCCGCTATTAATACTGGATTTGGGCAAACGTGATACTTATCAACAGGCCCACGTGCCAGGGGCCATCTCTGTTTCTCCTGCCGATATTCAATTAGGCACCAAACCCGCCCCCGGTTTATTACCCACACAACAGCAGTTAAGCATTCTATTTAGTCGTTTAGGCTTAACGCACGATACCCATGTGGTGGTTTATGATGACGATGGTGGCCCTTGGGCTGGGCGCATGATTTGGGTGCTGGACAGTATTGGGCATAAAAATTACAGTTTTTTAAATGGGGGTATTCATGCTTGGCTGGCAGAGCAGCGCCCCATAGAGTCACAAGCAAATACCGCCACCGGCACACATTTCGAGGTCGCAAGCATTGATGAAAGTGTTAGCATCACGCAAACTCAATTATTAAGTGCTATAGAAGAGGGCAGTGTTCAGATTTGGGATGCGCGCTCTTTAAAAGAATACACAGGTGAAAAAGCGGTCAGTGCTCGCGGTGGTCATTTACCGGGTGCCGTCAGTTATGAATTTAGTCTGGCACTTGATAGCGACAATCATTTAAAATTGCGCGACCTTGACGTGATTCGCCAAGAGCTTGCCGCTATAGGTATTAACGGCGAGCAAACCCTAGTAAGCCATTGCCAAACCCATAGGCGTTCTGGGTTAACCTATGTCATTGCCAAAGCATTGGGTTGGCAGATGCGCGCGTATGATGGCTCGTGGGCACAGTGGGGGAATGACCCAAGTATGCCCATTGAAACCGGTGAATAACACTGGGTAAAAGACCGATTCAAAATCTTAACTTCAGAATGCGATATTAAGTTGAGACAAACCGAGTACCTACATCCGTGTAAGCACAGGTTTATAGTTCCAGACAAAACCTAAGTACCTACATCCGTGTAGGCATTTTTTTAAATAATATTTGTTAACACTTCAGGAAAGACACGTGAATAAAGATAGTTTGTTTGTATTTTTGCAGTACATAATTCCACAGCATGCGTTATCTCGTTTAGTGGGTTGGTTTGCCAGTAGTGAAATTGAATTTATTAAAAATACGTTTATTACTAAGTTCGCCAAAAAATATCAGGTGAATATGGATGAGGCATTAGTTGAAGACTTGTCATCGTTTGCCTCGTTTAATGATTTTTTTACCCGTGAATTAAAAGACGGTGCACGTCCAATCGCCGAAGGCGAAGGTCTTTTGGTAAGCCCTGCCGATGGTGCGGTAAGTCAGCTAGGTAAAATAGAGTTAGGTAAAGTATTTCAAGCTAAGGGCCGTGATTTTAGTGTGACTACCTTGTTAGGTGGCGATACCGAGCG
>JAPYOO010000251.1 GCA_029938135.1 Bermanella sp.
CCGCGCGGATTTTTTCTGCATATGGACGGCCAGACGCCATTCGTTCCTGCGCTTTGCGCATTTTCGAAGCGGCTACCATTTCCATTGCAGAAGTAATCTTACGCGTATTGTTAATACTGCCGATCTTCTGCTTTATCTCTTTTCCGACTGCCATGTTGACTGCCCCTAATTATTTGCTCGGCGAACCGACTAAGCCGAAGCTTAGTAAGTTTGAGTTGCCTTAAATTTCTCTAGCAAGTCCTTAAGACCACTCTTCTCAGCGTCGCCGTATTTACCGGCACCGTTGATCAGCTCAACAAGGTCTTTGAATTCAGACTTAGCGTAAGACAAGATAGCGGTTTCAAAATCTGCAATCTTGTTTATTGCTACGTCTTTCAAGTGACCTTCGTTGGCTGCGAAAAGCATGATCGCCATTTCTGCAACAGACATTGGCGAGTACTGTTTCTGCTTCATTAGTTCAGTAACAGTTTTACCGTGCTCAAGCTGTGCGCGAGTTGCGTCATCTAGATCAGATGCGAATGCTGCGAAAGCTGCTAATTCACGATACTGAGCCAGTGCGATACGAATACCACCACCTAGCTTAGAGATGATCTTAGTTTGAGCTGAACCACCAACACGCGATACCGAAATACCGGCGTTCATCGCAGGACGAATACCTGAGTTAAACAGGTTCGTTTCTAAGAAGATCTGACCATCGGTAATAGAAATTACGTTGGTTGGTACGAATGCAGATACGTCACCACCTTGAGTTTCGATGATAGGTAGCGCGGTTAAAGAACCGGTTTTACCTTTCACTTCACCGTTGGTGAACTTTTCAACGTAATCGGCGTTTACACGGGCGGCACGTTCAAGTAGACGAGAGTGTAAGTAGAATACATCTCCAGGATACGCTTCACGACCCGGTGGGCGCTTCAATAGCAATGAAATTTGACGGTAAGCCCAAGCTTGTTTAGTCAAATCATCATATACGATCAGTGCATCTTCACCGCGGTCACGGAAGTATTCACCCATGGCACAACCAGCATAAGGCGCCAAGAACAGCATAGAAGCTGGATCTGAGGCTGAAGCGGCAACGATAATGGTGTTTTCCATTGCGCCGTGCTCTTCAAGCTTACGCACTACGTTCGCAATCGAAGATTGCTTTTGACCAATGGCCACGTAGATACAGGTAATACCAGAATCTTTTTGGTTAATGATCGCATCGATCGCCATGGCTGTTTTACCAGTCTGACGGTCACCGATGATCAATTCACGTTGGCCACGGCCAACTGGAACCATTGCATCTACTGATTTGTAACCAGTTTGTACCGGCTGGTCTACGCTCTTACGAGAGATAACACCAGGCGCTACACGTTCTACCGGAGTAGAAATAGACGCTTCAATCGGACCTTTACCATCGATCGGTACACCCAAAGCATTTACCACACGGCCTTTTAATTCAGGACCGGCTGGAACTTCAAGAATACGACCAGTACAACGGGCTTTTTGGCCTTCTTGTAGTGGTAAGTAATCACCAAGAACGATAGCACCTACAGAGTCACGCTCTAGGTTAAGGGCCATACCGAAAAGGCCGCCATCAAATTCAATCATCTCACCGTACATTACGTCGGCAAGACCATGGATACGAACGATACCGTCAGCGACGGATACGATCGTACCTTCAGTGCGAGCTTCAGAAGACACATCAAGACTATCGATGCGTTTCTTAATCACTTCGCTTATTTCGCTAGGATTTAATTGTTGCATAGTTATCCCTATAAACTCAGGAGTTCATCGCTTCAGCCAGCTTTGCAAGCTTGCCACGTAGTGTACCGTCGATTACCAAATCACCCGCACGGATGATGGCACCGCCAACTAATGTTTTATCAACAGTAGTGGTTACACGTACGTCTTTAGCAAGTTTTGCTTTGAGAGCGTCAGTTAATTTTTGCTTGGATTCGTCGCTTACTGAATAAGCCGAGATGATTTCCACATCTACCGCTTTTTCTAGCTCTGCCTTCAAGTGCTCGAATTGTTCTAATATTTGGGGCAATAACGAAATACGTTTGTTTTCCGCTAGAACGCTCACTAGGTTTTGACCCGCTGCGTTCAATTTATCACCACAAACATCAATCAATGTTTGAGCTTGCTGTTGACCCGTTAAACCTGGGTGGCTTAATACTTTAGCCACGTCTTCGTTAAGGGTCACGTCGCTAGCCACTACTAACATGTCTGACCATGTTTGTAGTTCACCAGCATCTACAGCTGCCTGGAAGGCTGCTTTCGCGTATGGACGAGCCAATGTTGAAAGTTCAGCCATGGTAAACCCCTATTATAGCTCTTGAGCCAATTGATCTAACAAAGCTTCGTGCTGAGCAAGATCGATTGAGGTTTCCAAGATTTTTGAAGCACCGGCTACTGCTAAAGTAGAAACCTGAGTACGCAAGGTTTCTTTGGCACGGTTAACTTCCTGATCAATTTCTGCTTGAGCTGCAACTAATAAACGCTCGCCTTCTTTGATGGCCGTTTCTTTGGCTTCATCAATGATTTTGCTAGCGCGTTTGTTAGATTGCTCAATGATCTGGGCTGCTTGTACTTTGGCTTCACGTAATTGAGAACCGGCTTTTTCTTGAGCCAATTTCAAATCACGTTCCGCACGGTTAGCGGCGTCCAAACCATCTGCAATTTTCTTAGCACGTTCTTGCATGGCGTTGATTAGCGGAGGCCAAACAAACTTCATGCAAAAAAATACGAAAACAGCAAAGGCAATAATCTGGCCGATCAGAGTCAAATTTATATTCATGCCTTAGTCCTCTTATTCGTTGTTAAAATAAAATTTATTTGTAAACAGCGAACATTAGGTAAAGACCAAGACCAACACCGATCATTGGAACAGCATCCAATAGACCAGCGATAAGGAACATTTTACCTTGTAGCATAGGGGCTAGTTCAGGCTGACGCGCAGAACCTTCAAGAAGACGACCGCCAAGTAGACCAAAGCCGATAGCAGTACCTAGAGCGCCTAGACCGATCATGATTGCTGCTGCAATAAGAACCATTTCCATAGTATTTTCCTATTTAAAGTTAAGTGAAAGTTAAAGTTACGGGTTAAAAAATTTTCTAAGATCTTAAGTTAGGTGTCTGTGTGTCGCTAAGACAAGGCAAAAATTTGAGAGAACGCGCAGTGTGCTATTGCACATGAGCATTTGAGCAAATTTTTAACGCCGTATTAGCGGCACACAGGCTCCTAACTAGTGATCTTCGTGAGCCATGCTCAAGTATACGATGGTCAACATCATAAAGATGAAGGCCTGCAACGTAATTACTAGGATGTGGAATATAGCCCAACCTAGTTGTAATACGCCTGCTAGCGACGCCATCAAGATGCCTGCAGGGAACATTAACGCGATTAAGATAAAGATCATCTCGCCTGCATACATGTTGCCGAACAGTCGCAATGCCAATGAAATTGGCTTAGCGATTAGACCAACGATCTCCAAGAAGAAGTTCACTGGAATAAATAACGCCTGAACCACAGGGTTCTTAACGTTAAATGGGTGCAGGGTAAGTTCGCCAACAAAACCACCTAGGCCTTTAACTTTGATGCTGTAAAAAATCATCATAGCAAAAACGGTGATAGACATACCCATTGTGATGTTTACGTCGGTTGAAGATACAACCTTCATGTATGCGTGATGTGGGTCGTGACCCAAGGCTTCAAAGATCAAACCAAATATGGCAGGAATTACGTCAACTGGAATCAAATCCATGGCATTCATCATGAATACCCAAGTAAAAATGGTTAACGCAAGAGGAGCAATAAGAGGGTTACGGCCGTGGAAAGCTTCTTTCACGGTGTTGTCGACAAATTCGATTAGAATTTCTACAAAGTTCTGGAAGCCACTAGGTACATCAGTAGAAGCATTTTTAGCAGCACGCCAAAAGAAAAACATTAACATCATGCCAATAAATACCGACCAGCCTAGGGTATCTACGTGTACGGCCATGAAGCCCATGTCGCCAATTTCACTGCTGTTTTGCGCTAACGTCCAAGACGTTTCGCTCATTACAGTACCATCTGCACGCTCGTAACCCGCTGGTAGTTTACCGTAGGCTAAGTTTGTGAGGTGGTGTTCTATGTAAGCGGTTGAATCACCTGCCATAATGCACTCTCATTTAATAAAGGTTTATATAATTTTATACGTTTGCAATTTTTGAAACAAAAAAGTTTGTGCTTTGCACCACTATAAAAGCGGTAAACAAAGCAAAAACATCCAGCGGCTGCACCAACTTAAACGCAGTGGCGAATCCAACCCCGGTTAAAATCATCTTCCACATGCCGCCTTGATACATCGAAATCAAGACCGCATGGGCCTGTCGAGCCCCAGTATGCAAAAACGCTTTGTATATAAAGTAAGCGTTGGGGATCGCACATATTAATCCGCCCACCAGTGCCGACCAAGCTGCATCAGGGCTGCGCAGTAGAAAAAGCAACGCGATTAGCGCGCATAAGCCAAATTGAACAAGGCTAATTCTGTATACCGGAGGGCGTGAAATGGTCTGCCGCACAAAAAACTCCGGTGAGCCTAAGCTCTAAACTGCGATTAATCACTAACAATGCCCAAATTGAGCGGGCCGAATTATATTGTCTAAGGGCAATTGCTTCAACCAATCACTGCACTTATTCAAATTTAATTTGATTCGTTTGGTTTAATAGATGAATAAAAACCATGACTGTGCAGTTTTTAAGCAGAAGGCAGTGTAGTGAGCTAATAC
>JAPYOO010000037.1:0-17505 GCA_029938135.1 Bermanella sp.
CTTGGATTGCTGGCATTGAGGTCGCGCTCCATATTTTCACGTTTTTGTACCCCCAACGCGGCACTAAAAACACTTAACAGGGCCTTAAAAAATGAAACGGCCTTTTTATTTGAAGGTTTCATGGCTGTCCTTAGTTATCTGTAGCGGTCTATTATCTGTCTGGTTGCTGTGAAGGTACGCCGCTTCACTGTGACAGCTAAAGGGGCAGGCTTGCAAACTTACTTAGAATTTCCGCTTAAATCACTCAAAGCCTTTAAGGGCTTGAGTTTCACTGGTATAGTAAGCGCCAGATTTTATTTACACTTCAATAGGAATTTACATAGTGCGTGCATCTTACTGCTCACGTTTCTGTCTAAGCCTCCACGCTAAGCGATGGCTGTAGCAGGGTTGTTGCCCTGTTTTGCCCTAGTGCCAACTGTACAACACACCCTGCGGTCACACCGATCAGCCTAATATTTATTAGTCGCCATCTTTATAACTATTTTTTGCGTTAGGAAAATGACATGACACCAGAAGTCTTTAATGCGCTTTGTGAGCAGGGTTACAACCGCATCCCCGTGTTCCAGGAAGTGTTAGCCGATCTAGATACGCCACTGAGTGCCTATCTTAAAGTGGCTCAGGGCCCATATTCGTATTTACTTGAATCAGTGCAGGGCGGCGAAAAATGGGGCCGTTACAGCATGATTGGATTGCCTTGTAAGCGTGTGCTTAAGGTTTTTGCTAACAAAGTTCAAATAGAAGAGCACGGTCAGGTCATCGAAGAGCAAGACGTGGAAGACCCGCTTGATTATATCAATACGTATCAGCAGCAATTTAATGTAGCACCCGTTGAAGGCTTGCCTAAATTTGATGGCGGATTAGTGGGTTACTTTGGCTATGACGTGGTGCGTTATGTTGAAAAACGCCTAAAAGAAACTTGCCCGCCCGATGAAATCGGCACCCCTGACATTTTGCTAATGCAATCTGAAGAAGTGATGGTGTTTGATAACTTAAGCGGCAAGCTGTTTTTTATCGTGTTGGCGGATCCAAAAGATGACAATGCGTATGCAAAAGCCAAGCGCCGCATCATGATTATGCGCGGACAAATTCGCCATGCGTATCAAGGTCCTATTGGGCAGCCGTTAATTAAAACCCGTGATGTTGAAGAGTCCGACTTTACATCGGGTTTTGGAGAAGAAGCATTTAAAGACGCTGTGGGTAAAATTAAAGACCTAGTGTTAGCCGGTGACATTATGCAGTGCGTGATTAGTCAGCGTTTAAGCATTGATTTTCACGGTCAACCGTTAAACCTGTACCGCGCATTACGCACGTTAAACCCTAGTCCTTATATGTATTTCATGGATTTGGGTGATCATCATGTAGTAGGTTCTAGTCCAGAAATTCTGGCGCGTTTTGAAAACGATACTATTACTGTGCGGCCCATTGCCGGTACGCGTTATCGCGGACAAACTGCCGAGCAAGATTTAGCCTTAGAAAAAGAGCTGCTGGCGGATCCCAAAGAAATCGCCGAACACTTAATGTTGATTGATTTAGGCCGCAACGATGTGGGTCGGGTTAGTCTTACCGGCAGCGTTAAGTTAACCGAAACAATGGCAGTAGAGCGTTACAGCCACGTGATGCACATTGTGAGTAACGTGGATGGTAAAGCCAAGCCTGGCATGACTGCCATGGATGTATTAAGAGCCACTCATCCAGCAGGCACGTTAAGTGGCGCACCTAAAATTCGCGCCATGGAAATCATTGATGAGTATGAACCCGTTAAACGCGGCATTTATGGTGGCGCGGTGGGTTACCTTGGCTGGAATGGCAACATGGATACCGCCATTGCGATTCGCACCGCGGTGATTAAAGACGGAAAAATGCATGTGCAAGCCGGAGCCGGAGTCGTGGCCGACAGTGTGCCGCGACTTGAATGGAAAGAAACCATGAACAAGGCGCGTGCCTTATTCAAAGCAGCGGCCATGGCCGAGAAAGGTTTAGATAATTAAGATGTTACAGTTTGCCAAAATACAAAAGCGCTTTGAGTCGGTGCGCAGCAATAAAGCGTTTGAGCTTTTTGTGGTGGGGGTTATTTTATTTTCGGCCATAGTAGTAGGTGTTAAAACCTATGACTTACCCGAGGGCATGTTAACCCTATTGTCCGGCTTAGATGCTTTTATCACCTTGGTTTTTTTACTGGAACTTAGCATTCGCTTCATGGGTGAAGAAAATAAACGGCACTTCTTTAAGAGTGCCTGGAATATTTTTGACACCATTATTGTGGTGGCAAGCCTAATCCCTGTGGACGAAAGTGAGATGGCGTTTGTAGGACGCCTACTGAGAATATTTAGGGTGTTAAGAATGGTGTCGATCATTCCTGAATTACGCATCCTGCTTAACTCTTTGTTAAAGGCTTTGCCGCAACTAGGTTATGTGATGTTATTAATGTTTATCATTTTTTACATTTACGCCGCGGTAGGTTCTACCTTGTTTGCGCATATAAACCCAGATTTGTGGGGCGATATTGCCATCTCGCTATTAACCCTGTTTAGGGTGATGACGTTTGAGGATTGGACGGATGTCATGTACGAGACCATGGATGTATATGGTTTAAGTTGGACCTATTATCTGTCGTTTATTTTCCTTACCGCATTTGCCTTTTTAAACATGGTGATTGGTATTGTGGTGAGCGTCATTGAAAAAGAAAATGCCATAGAAGATGCGGCAGCTCATCCTGAGCCCAGTATGAGCGAATTACAAAAAGAAATTCAATCACTAAAGGTTTTGATTGTTGAAATGAATCACACTCAAAATCAAAGCAAGCAATCCAATAAGGGCAATGAATAATGTTATTAATGATCGATAACTATGACTCGTTTACCTATAACGTAGTGCAGTATTTTTCTGAATTGGGCGCAGATGTAAAGGTTGTGCGCAACGATGAAATTACCATCGAAGAAATTGAGGCACTCAACCCTGATCATCTAGTGATTAGCCCAGGACCCTGTACACCCAATGAAGCGGGTATCTCAGTGGCGGCTATTAAACACTTTGCGGGTAAATTGCCTATTTTAGGTATTTGCTTGGGGCATCAGAGCATTGCGCAAGCTTTTGGTGGGAAAATAATCCGTGCCAAGCGCGTGATGCATGGAAAAACCAGTGAAGTATTTCATGAAGGCAAGGGCGTATTTAACGATTTAACCATGCCTTTTATAGCCACTCGTTATCACTCCTTAGTGATTGAGCAAGATTCTATACCTGATTGTTTGGAGTTAACTTCCTGGACACAAAATGAGGATGGCTCCATAGAAGAAATCATGGGCATACAGCATAAAACGCTGGCCATTCAAGGGGTGCAATTCCACCCTGAGTCTATCTTGACTCAGCATGGTCATGATTTATTGGAAAACTTCCTTAAAGTTAAAATATAAACACAAAGGCTAATTTTTAAATTGGCTTCTGTGTTTGCCCTATTGTAAGTCATCTTAAAGTTGCAATAGGGTGAAATAATTCCAACCCCTTTCTTTATTAATTAATACCCCGCCGATTTAAACAGCGTCTTGGCAGCATGAGTGTGCCTATTCATCAATTCGTGAATATCGCCTCCTAGCCATTGTGCATCTTTTACTTTCCATTGGCCGTTAATCATCACCGCATCAGCTTTGTACGCGCCACATAATACTAAGGCTGCGATTGGATCATGGCTGCCACTAAATCTGGGTTCGTCCAGTTTATAAAAAGCAAGGTCAGCCTTTTTACCCACCATCAATTCCCCAATGTCAGGTCGATTTAATACTTGAGCTGAGCCCTTAGTCGCTAAGTGTAAGGCATCTAAATGGGTGAATTCATCGGCCTCATAACGCAGGCGCTGAATTAATAGCGCTTGCCTTACCTCTTGCATTAAATTGCTATGATCATTTGAAGCCGAGCCGTCTACCCCTAATCCCACCCGCACTCCGGCGGCTTTTAAATCGTTCACTGGGCAAATTCCGGACGCCAATACCATGTTAGAGGACGGGCAGTGGCAAATGCCTACTTTGTTTTTTCCCAAACGTTGAATTTCTTCGTCATTAAAGTGAATGCCATGGGCGAGCCAAGTACGATCCTGCATCCAGCCTACACTTTCTAAATAATCCACAGGGCGTAAACCAAACGTGTCTAAACAGAATTGGTTTTCGTCTTGGGTTTCGGCTAAGTGAGTATGTATGTTGACCTTGTATTGTTTGGCTAATTGCGCGGTGCTTTTCATTAAATCTGGTGTCACCGAAAAAGGTGAGCAAGGCGCTAATGCTATTTCAATAAGGTCATCTTGTTGATGATATTGTTTTATTAAGCGCTCACTGTCATCCATGATGGTCTGTTCACTTTGCACCACCGACATAGGCGGCAGGCCACCCAGGTCTTTGCCTAAGCTCATGGAGCCGCGAGTGAACGTGGCACGCATGCCCAGAGTTTGCGCGACCGATACCTGTTGATCTATGCCATGGGTTAAATTTTGTGGGAATAAATAATGATGGTCGCTGACGGTAGTACAACCACTTAATAGTAACTCTACCATAGCCAGTTCGGTGGCCACCTGATGTTGCTCGGGGGTTAACTGGGCCCAAATGGGGTAAAGGGTTTGCAACCAAGGAAATAGCTTT
This sequence comes from Bermanella sp., assembly GCA_029938135.1. Lineage (GTDB taxonomy): Bacteria > Pseudomonadota > Gammaproteobacteria > Pseudomonadales > Oceanobacteraceae > Bermanella. Next base: position 4,623 of record JAPYOO010000037.1, read on the forward strand.
TTATTTAAAGCTGGTGGGCAAGCGCGTGTCAGTGTTTGGTAAAAGTGATGATGGGTGTTTATGAGCCCCGGCATCACCACATGCTGGCGTGCATCAAATACTTGGCTATAGGCAAGTGTGGGCTGTTGACCTGCGGGCACAAGTTCCACGATGGTTTGCCCATCAATGAGCAAGCCATTAACAGCATCTTGCTGGTTGGCCGTGTAAATAGCTTGGGGGGTTTTTATCCACGTCACGCAATTTTGCGCCGGGATTGGAAGTGATTGGGTCATGTCATGCACTCATTGAGGTGCATGGGAATAGACCATACACCTATATTAGAATAGGCACATGGCAGTGACTTGCGTGTTAATCTGCCAGAGCAACACTTAAATTGTAGCAAAAGCTCCCATTAAAGTCTTTGGTTCGCGTTTTTAGCTGGGAGTAGCGTGTACTGTGGCGGCACTTAAGCCACAACCGGTTAAGATCATGTCGGTTAAAAAGTCAGTGATACTTTGAATGTCGTCGTCGTCGTATTCACGGCGATTCATTACTTCTAGCACTTGGGTATTAAAATCCGCGTAATGCTGAGTAGTGGCCCAAATCATAAAGATAAGCTGAGTGGGGTCAACGGCACGCATTTTACCTTGATTAATCCAACTGGTAATAACGGCACTTTTTTCTTTCACCCAGATTCGCATGTCCTGGCTGATGTATTCTCTTAAATGCGGCGCCCCCTGAATAATCTCCATGGCAAATATTTTGGAGCCATTAGGGTTAGTATAAGAAAGCTGCATCTTGGCATGGATGAATTTAGTCAGCACAGTAGCGGGGTCACTGTCTTCATTCATGTCGGCCAGCACTTCATTCCAAGCGGTCATGATGTTCTCAAGCACCGCTTGATACAGGTTGGTTTTATTCTTGAAATAATAATGAATATTAGCTTTGGGTAGCTCGGCACGGTCGGCAATAGACTGCATGCTAGTGCCTTTAAAGCCGTGCAATACAAACTCTTCTTCGGCGGCGACTAATATGCGATCACTGTTGCGCTCACGAATGGCGCCCACTTTGTATTTTTTATTACTGCTCACTGGGTTTTGCCTTTAGGTCACAATAGGCCAATGATACAACAGATTGGTCTTTGATAGAATATCAGAAGAAAAAAGGGCCCGCAGGCCCTTTAATTTAACGCTTTACTGTTTATTGATTACAGGTGCGCTTTTAACAATAGGCTAACGGCGTTTTGGTCGTTACCGTCCACACCAAATTGGTTGGTCCAGTATGAATACTCAATACCCAATTTTAGCTTGTTTTTAAGACCTAACATTGGGCCTACGTTATACGTAATTTGTGGCGTAAGGTTCATGCTATCCACATTGAAAGAACCGTTATCTTCACTGTTGTTAAACGCGTAGTCCATGAAGCCATCAATAGCCAAGTTGCCATTAGAGTAACCACCAACCAACGTTAGCTGGTAGTCTGTGCTGTTACCAAAAGCTTCGTTATTGTCCGCATAAAATACAGTGGCACTGGCAAAATCAAGTCCAGGTACTTTTAAATCAGCGCCTACACCCACTAGGAAGTTATCTAGGTTCTGACCACCACGTACAGTGGTAAATTCGTAGGTAAATGCGGCATTGATGCCGGATACAAATCCATCCATTTTTACCAACGAGTAAGTCGGGCTAAATTCGGCGTACGTTTCAGAGAAAGCACCACCGTTATGACGATCCACAAAGTAGAACAAACCACCCCAGCTGTGACCAGAAACGTGCTCTAACGTTAAAGTAGTGGTATCCACATCCTTGTTAAATTCATAATCGCTGCCATAAAGCACAGATACGCTGTTATCTGCCCAGAACTGTTCGGCCTGTGCCGACATAGATAGTAAGGTTGCGCCTGCTAAAGTTAAAATCGTTTTTTTCATATTGTACTCCAAGTATTGCATTGCTTTTGTAAGTTCTTTTTATTGCTGAATGAGGCCGTTTAAATGACCACATTATTTTTCCGTTGGTATTAAGACTTAGGCAATTTTCCGTCCACGCCTTCTACGTACCAGCCGAAACCTTTCAGGTCGCCATCACTTAAGCTGGCGCCTTTTTTAACTTTTATCATGCCAGATTGATCTTTAACTGGACCATCAAATACGCGAATGGTGCCCGCTTTAAGCTCGGCTTTTTTCGCTAAAACCATGGCTTTAACATCCGCCGGAATCGCATCGTTTAACGGTGCTATATCGGTTACGCCTTCTTTAATACCGTACCAAAGATCTTCTTTAGTCCAGCTGTCGTTAAGAACCGCTTTGGTTTTTGCTAAGTAAATTGGACGCCAGTCATGCACGGCTGACGTTAGGTGTGCGGTAGATCCGTAGGCGCTCATGTCCGAGTGGTAACCAATGGCGTACTTGCCTTTTGCTTCGGCGGTTTGAATAACCGCAGCAGAATCGGTGTGCTGCGTTAATACATCGGCATTTTGCAGAATCAACGTTTCAGCCGCTTCACGCTCTTTGGCTGGGTCATACCAAGTGCTTACCCAAACCACTTTAACGCTGGCGTCAGGGTTTACTTCACGTACACCCTTAGTAAAGGCGTTGATGCCGCGAATCACTTCAGGAATAGGGAAAGACGCCACGTAACCAATTACGTTGGACTTGGTCATCTTACCGGCTACTAAACCCGTGAGGTAACGGGCCTGATAAGCACGAGCCATGTAGGTGCCCACGTTTTTAGACTGTTTGTAACCGGTGGCGTGTTCAAATTTAACGTTAGGAAAACGCTTGGCCACTTTAAGTGTAGGGTTCATGTAACCAAAAGAGGTCGTGAAGATTAGGTCGTGACCCTTGGCTGCCAGGTTACGGATAACACGTTCGGCATCGGCACCTTCTGCCACGCTTTCAACATACGAGGTTTCGACTTTGTCGCCTAATTGTTCAACGACATATTTACGCGCTTCGTCGTGACTGTAAGTCCAACCAGCGTCTCCGGTTGGGCCCACGTAAACAAAGCCAACTTTCACTGTGTCGTCTGCTTGGGCCATAAATGTGGCGCCTAACATCAAAGCGGTTAATAGTGTTTTTATCATTTTAATTTTTCCCGGTTGTTAAATTGAGCACTTATTAGTAAAAATGTATTTTGTTTTTACACTTGGGGTCGATAGGGAGTGCCTAACGACATTGGTGCGTTGAGTTTGGCTTTGCTACGATCACTGGATAACAGCACCAGTACGACAATAGTGGCGATGTAAGGCAGCATGGCCAACAAGTTCGGTGCCACCTCAAAACCCAATCCTTGCATCACTAAATGCATAATGCTGGCGGCACCAAATAAATAGGCTCCCAACATAATGCGTTCGGCTTTCCAGCTGGCAAATACCACTAATGCCAGCGCAATCCAGCCGCGCCCAGAAGACATCCCTTCGGCCCACAAGGGAGTGTAAGCTAGGGATAAATAACCCCCAGCGAGTCCGGTCATGGCACCGCCAAACATTACGGCTAAATAACGCACTCTATGAACGTTAATGCCTAATGCATTCGCCGCTTCAGGATTTTCGCCCACAGCGCGAATTTTTAGTCCAATGGCGCTGCTTTTAAATATCCAAAAAACCAAGCCAAATAAAATGAATGAAACATATACCAGTGGGTCTTGCTGAAAGAATATTTTTCCAATGATGGGGATTTCACTTAACAGTGGAATACTTAAAGGTTCAATACCGGTGATGCCTACGCCTACATAATTTGAACCTAAAAAAGCACTGAGTCCGGCGCCAAATATGGTTAACGCAAGTCCAGTGGCCACTTGATTGCTCACTAGGGTGATGGATAAAAAACCAAATAAAAGTGACATTAAGATACCGGCCACTACGGCTAATAAAACGGCTACAAATAAACTGCCAGTGGTCACCGCAGCCATGAAACCCACCACCGCACCCATTAACAACATGCCTTCTTGACCCAAATTTAATACCCCCGATTTTTCACATACCATTTCACCCAGTGCCACTAATATAAGGGGGGTGCCGGTACGCACTGTGGCGTATAAAATGTTGGTAATTAAATCGATATCCATTTTTTACTCCGACGCTTGAATATTGGCTGATGGTGACTGGCGGGTAACGTGTGTATTCAAAACCACTTTGTAGCTAATTAACAAATCACAGGCCAATAAAAAGAACAGCAACATGCCCTGAAAAAGACCGGTTAACGATTTAGGCAGCGCCATTTCCATTTGCACCATCTCGCCGCCCATATAGGTGAGCGCTAATAACATGCTTGCAAACACTAATCCCACAGGATTCATTCGCCCCAAAAACACCACTATGATGGCGGTGTAGCCATAACCGGGTGAAATGGATGGAATCAGTTGCCCGATGGGGCCTGTGACTTCCGACACGCCAGCTAAACCGGCCAAAGCGCCGCAGGTAAGGAGCGTAAACCAAATTAAAGAGTTCTCTTTGAAACCGGCGTAACGTGCCGCTTTTGCATCCTCCCCTAGTACCTGAATTTGATAACCCACCCAAGTACGGCTCATTAGTGTCCAAACGGCGACCACCGCAAACAAGCCAAAAAATATTGAAATATTTAGGCGGAAATCTTCGTGTATTAATGGCAGTAATGTGGCATCTACAAACAGGGCTGACTCGGGGAAGTTAAAACCTTGTGGGTCTTTTAACGGCCCGTGTACCGCCCATAACAACGCGTTTACCGCGATGTAATTAAGCATGATAGTGGTGAGAATTTCGTTGGCTTTAAAATGGGTTTTTAAAAAAGCGGTAATAGCAGCCCACGCCATGCCAGATAACATGCCGGTGCATAAAATGGGCAATAATACCCAGCTGCTTTGCGCATCTAAAAATTGTAAGGCCGCCCAACTGCCTCCCAACCCTCCCATAATGAATTGCCCTTCAGCGCCAATATTCCAAATTTTTGCCTTAAAACACATCATTAAACCAGTGGCGCATAATAATAGCGGAGCCACTTTAATGCCCAACTCGGCCCATCCATATAAGTCGCTTAACGGGGATATAAAAAAGGTATATAAAGCATCAAGTGGCGGATGGCCTAGTAACCAAAACAAAATACCGCCACATATTAATGTCAGTACAATGGCCAGCAAGGGCGACAGTAAAGACATAGTGGATGAATCACTGGGGCGTTTTTCTAACTTTAAAGGTAACTTAAACATGAGTGGGTTCTCCACTTAAATTTGATAGCTGGTTTCGTTCAAATTGCCCAGCCATCCATTGCCCTAGTGTTTCAATGTTTACGTCCTGGGTGTTTTTAATAGGGCTTAAATCTCCCTGACAAATGGCGCAAATACGATCTGAAATTTGATACAGTTCGTCTATGTCTTCACTGACCACTAAAATGGCCGCGCCTTCATCACGCAGTTTAATCAATGCATGACGGATTAAAATTGAGGCACCAATGTCGACTCCCCATGTGGGATGTGAGCAGACTAACAGTTTAGGGTTTTGCTCTATTTCTCGGCCAATAATAAATTTTTGTAAATTCCCCCCCGATAATGACTTGGCTTGAGCGTATTGATCACTGCATTTAACTTTGTACTTTTTAATAATGTGCTGGGCATAGAGGCTTACTTTTGAAAAGTTAATCCAGCCTTTGTTTAACATGCCTTTATGGGAACTGCTTAATAACGCATTTTGTTGTAGGGTCATGTCAGGAACTGCGCCGCGACCTAATCGCTCTTCGGGCACAAAGGCAAAACCCAATTCACGGCGCGTGGCGGGGTTCATCTTGCCAATGGCGTTACCTAATAAATGAATGGCCTCATTATCACAGCGTTCTTCACCGCTTAATAAGGCCATGAGTTCGTCCTGACCATTGCCGGCTACCCCCGCTATGCCGACAATCTCACCGGCTTTTACCGCAAGATTTAAACTATTAAGCGCGCAGGCAAAAGGGTCGGCGCTTTTATAATTTAATTGAGTAATATTTAATACCACTGCAGTACCTTCTGCCTTGGCATAGTCTTCACTGAGCGGGGTATCGTCACCCACCATCATACGAGCAATTTGTACACTAGTGACGTCTTGCGGATTGCAGCTGCCACTCACTTGGCCATTTCGTAAAATGGTGGCGCAATGGCAAATCTCGGTCACTTCATCAAGTTTGTGCGAAATAAATAAAATAGCACAACCTTCTTTGGCCAAAGTAGTAAGCGTGGAGAACAAACCTTTAACTTCTTGTGGCGTTAAAACCGAGGTGGGCTCGTCTAAAATAAGTAATTTAATGTCTTGTAATAAACAACGCACTATTTCAACCCGTTGTTGCTCACCCACACTTAAGGTGTGCACATAACGGTGTGGGTCCAGTGCCATGTTGTAATGGGCAGAGACTTTTTTAATGCGCAGGCTTAAAGCCACTAAATCCTTGCCATCTTCTTTAGGCAGGCTGAGGGCAATATTTTCGGTTACGGTGAGGGTTTCAAATAAAGAGAAGTGCTGAAATACCATGCCAATGCCCAACGACCGAGCATGGCTAGGACCGTCAACCGTAATGGTTTTGCCCTCCCAATTAAAAACGCCGGCATCGGGTTTAACCACGCCATAAATAATTTTCATTAGGGTGCTCTTACCCGCTCCGTTTTCACCGAGCAAAGCATGGATCTCGCCAGCATTCACTTGCAGGTCTATTTCCTGATTAGCGATACAGCCGGGGTACGCCTTAGTGATGCCACTTAAAGATAATCTTGCCATAAATGTTAACCGCCGTTATGCAGCCCTTCCTAAATACCTGATCTACACTGATAAAGCGTAGTAGACCCCCAGCTAAAGCACGCGGTTATGCGGACTTAGGCTTAAATATGGGTGTTTTTATTGGAGTAGCGTGCCGAGCAAACCTTATTATTTTTATACTTGACCATATAGACAGGTTCACATTGCAAATATTTGGCCAAAATTGCAATGTTTTTAACTATTTATTCAAAAATAAAGAAATAACTTAATTTCTTGACCAATCGGTCAAAAAATAGAAGAATATATTGATCATTAATTACGAGTAAGACTATTTTCTAGGTTGACGCCTGAAAATAACGCCATATTCCACAGACGGGTATTATTGTGATTCGCTTTTGTTTAAACGGTAAGTGGATCGAAGAGAGTGTTTTCGATCCAAGTTGGACCATATTGACTTACATGCGCACTAAAGCTGCGCAGCTTTCCGTTAAGGAAGGCTGTGCCGGCGGCGATTGCGGCGCTTGCTCTATTTTAATGGGCGAAGCCGATGCGCAAGGTAACGTGCAATACATGGCCATTAACGCCTGCATCGCGTTGCTGGGGGCACTAGATGGTAAACATGTACTTACCGTTGAGGGCCTTAAAGATGGCGAGCAATTACACCCAGTACAGCAAGCCATAGTTGACTTTCATGGTTCTCAGTGTGGTTTCTGTACCCCTGGTATCGTTACATCCCTAGCCGCGCTTTATCATAATCAGGCAGGTGAAGCCCCCAGTGAAGAAGCGATTCATGAAGCGTTGTCGGGCAACTTGTGTCGCTGTACGGGCTATCGCCCCATCATAGAAGCGGCCAAGGCCATGAATAATTACCCGGCTCCCAGCGACTCAAGCCCAGTAAACAAACCTGCAGTGGAATACTTTGAGCCATGCGCACCAAATCAGGGCGAAAAGGCCGTTATTGAACAAGATGGCCGCACGTTATTTATTCCACAAAACGAAAAACAGCTGGCGACGATCCTAGCGCAGCATCCCGATGCCGTTATTTGGGCCGGAGGCACCGATCTTGGCCTAGAGATTAGCCAGCAGTTTAAGCAATTTAAGACTCTTGTTAGCCTGCATAAAATCACCACGTTGACCGAAGTGTCAGAAAATGACAGTGAAGTACGCTTTGGTGCGATGGTGAGTTACAGCAATGCACAATCCGTTTTAGAACAACAGTTTCCTTCGTTCGCCCATTTATTGGAGCGTATTGGTTCACGCCAAATACGCAATTTGGGCACTCTAGGGGGGAATGTTGCCAATGGGTCTCCTATTGGTGATACGCCCCCCGTTTTTTTTGCACTCGATGCCCGCGTAGAAATCGCGTCCAGCCAAAGTGTAAGAGAGATCCCGATTGAAGACTTTTTTAAAGGCTACAAACAAACCGACCTTAAAGCCGGCGAATACCTAAAAAGTATTGTGGTGCCAAAGTTAACCCCTCAGCAAAGTTTGCATGTATTCAAAGTGAGTAAACGCAAAGAAGACGATATCTCTGCGGTACTGATGGCGGTGCGCATTGAGTTAGATGGCAAAACCATTAAAGAGGCACGTGTTGCGTGTGGCGGAATGGCCGCCACCCCATTGCGCGCACTTAAAACCGAAGCCATGTTAAATGGCCAATCTTGTGAGTTATCAACATTTGAATGCGCCTCACAAAAGATCCCACAAGATTATTCACCTATCAAGGATGTTCGCGCTTCAAAAGAATATCGCTTAAATGTAGCCAGCAATTTAATTATTAAAACCGGCTTGTCGGTATGTGAACAGGCGGGAGTAAAATAATATGACTTTTGTATCAGGTAAATTTGACTCTTATGAAGATCGTCGTCAGCGTCCACCTAAAGGTCGCAGCGGCAAAAGTGTTCAACACGAAAGCGCCACTAAACACGTAGAAGGCACCGCCATCTATGTTGATGACATGGCCGAATTACCCAACACACTGCATGTGGCGGTGGGGCAAAGTGAAAAAGCCCACGCCAATATTTTAAGCATGGATTTGTCGGCGGTTAAAAGTGCCCCGGGTGTAATAGATGTTATTACCTTTGATGATATTCCCGGCGAGACGGATATTGGCCCCGTTTTTAAAGGGGATTTATTGTTTGCCACCCAAAAGGTGGAGTACGTGGGGCAATCTTTATTTGCGGTGGCGGCCACTAGTTTTGAGGCAGCCAAGCGCGCGGTAAAATTGGCCAAAGTAGAATACGAAACGTTACCAGCGGTTTTAACCATTAAAGAGGCTTTAGATCAGCAGTTTTTTGTGCGCCCCACCCACAGTATGCACAAAGGTGATTTTGAAGCGGCCATCAGTCGCGCCCCTAATACGTTATCGGGCGAGCTGTATGTGAAAGGCCAAGAGCATTTTTATTTAGAGGGCCAAGTGAGTTACGTGGTGCCCACTGAAGATAAAGGCATGACGGTTTATACCTCGTCTCAGCACCCCACCGAAGTTCAAAAGCTAGTGGCTGAAGTTTTAGACTTACCCTTTAATTATGTGCAAGTGGATGTACGCCGTATGGGCGGCGGTTTTGGTGGTAAAGAAACTCAGGCTGCACCTTGGGCTTGTATCGCCGCGATTTTTGCGCACCGCTTAAACCGTCCTATTAAATTACGCTTGGCTCGCCAAGATGACATGGTCATGACCGGCAAGCGTCACGACTTTTTAAATCGTTATCGCGTGGGTTTTGACGATAACGGTAAGTTATTAGGCAGCGACATTATGGTGGCTGGATTATGTGGTTATTCACCGGATTTATCCGATGCCATTGTGGATCGAGCCATGTTTCACAGCGACAACGCCTACAACTTGCAAGACACCCAAGTGGTGGGGCACAGGTGTAAAACCCATACTGTCTCTAACACTGCCTTCCGTGGTTTTGGTGGACCGCAGGGCACCGTTATTGCCGAATTTATGATGGACGACATTGCCCGTGCAGTGGGCCGTGATCCGTTAGATGTGCGTATTGAAAATCTATATAAAGATGGTGATACCACCCACTACGGCCAACCCATAGAGCATTATTTAATGCCGGAGCTCATCGCAAAGCTTGAGAGTGAATGTGATTACCGTGGCCGTCGTGACGAAATTACAAAATTCAATAATGAAAACACCTATCAAAAACGGGGCCTTGCATTAACGCCGGTTAAGTTTGGTATTTCCTTTACGGTGCAGTTCTTAAATCAGGCCGGTGCGCTAGTACACGTTTATACCGATGGCAGCGTGCACCTTAACCATGGTGGCACCGAGATGGGCCAGGGTTTGTTTACTAAAGTGGCGCAGGTTGTGGCCAACGAATTTCAAATTGATTTAGACATGGTGATGGTGAGCTCCACCAATACTGAAAAAGTGCCTAATACCTCACCCACTGCCGCATCAAGTGGCACCGACTTAAACGGTAAAGCGGCGCAAAATGCCTGCATCACTATTAAGGCGCGCTTAGTTGAATTTGCTTGTCGCCACTATGATGTGAATGAAGATGCGGTGCGTTTTGAAAATAATCACGTGGTGATCAGTACTCCACTCAACGAAGGTGACAGTGAGCAATGGATTGGTTTTGGCCCGTTTGTAGAAATGGCCTATATGGCACGTGTGTCGTTGTCGTCTACCGGTTATTACAGCACCCCAAAAATTCATTACAACCGTGAAAAAGCGCACGGTCGGCCGTTCTTTTATTACGCCTTAGGCGCGTCTTGCAGTGAAGTACAAATTGATACACTTACCGGCGAATATGAAGTGCTGCGTACCGATATTATTCATGATGTGGGTCAGTCTCTAAATGAAGCCATCGATATTGGCCAGATAGAAGGGGGCTTTGTGCAAGGCATGGGTTGGTTAACCACAGAAGAATTATCGTGGGATGATAATGGCCGCCTAATTTCTAATGGGCCAGCCAGTTATAAAATCCCCACTGCCGCCGACATGCCTAAAGAATTTAATACCCGACTGTTTGATCGCCCCAATGCAGAAGAAACCATTTACAACTCAAAGGCTGTGGGTGAACCGCCATTAATGTTGGGCATGTCAGTGTGGTTAGCATTGCGGGATGCCGCGGCCAGTGTTGCAAATTACAAGGTCAACCCACCTATGGATACGCCAGCGACCCCGGAGCGTGTCTTGAATGCGGTTAACTTTTGTAAAGAGCATCGCTAATGAATGGCGACGGAAAAAATATGAAAAGCGTTAAATGGTTTGAGGCCATTAAAGAATGTGAACAGCAGGGAAAAGCGTATGTCATTGCCACTGTACTGGGGGTGTCGGGTTCAAGCCCACGCGATCAGGGCAGTAAAATGGTAATCACGAGTGATGAAGAAATCGATACGCTGGGTGGTGGTCACTTAGAATATAAAGTGATGGAAGATGCCCGTGAAGTGTTGGCGGGGGGCGAGGCCGGTAACCATATAAAACACTATCCACTGGGCGCAAGTTTAGGGCAATGTTGTGGTGGCAGTGTGACCGTTTTGCTAGAAAGTTTTGTGACTCAAGGATTGAACGTTACTGTTTTTGGAGCAGGTCACGTGGCGAAGGCGCTGATGAAAATTTTAGGTGATATGCCCGGTCAGATTCGTTGGGTGGATAATCGCATCGATATGTTTGGGCTAAATGTACCCACAAACGTGCAGGTTATGTATTTGGAATCGCCTGTGGATATGGTGGCAACCTTACCGGCTAATTCACAAGTTTTAATCTTAACGCACAATCACCAGCTAGATTTTGAGTTGGCCCAAGCGGCGCTTAAAAGAGCGGACTTATCGTTTGTGGGCTGTATTGGCTCGGACACTAAGGCTAAGCGTTTTAACATGCGACTTAAACATCGTGGCATGAGTGATGAATTAATGGCGCCGTTTGTATGTCCCGTAGGGGATTTGAATATACCGGGTAAATTGCCCATGGAAGTGGCGGTATCTATGGCTGCGCAATTAATTCAGCACGTACACGTTGATGATGAAAAAGTATTACGTCAAGGCGTGAGTTGGAAGCAGATGAAAAATGAGATGGTGGATCAAGAGAGCGATCATCAGTTAACGATTATTAAGTAACTAATCACAGAAACAAAACAATAAAATTAATCAGCCAATAGCTTATCGGCTGATAGATATTAGGAATAACGATGCATAAATCAGAAGTTCACCCTTACAAAACATGGATAGAATTGGCCAGTAGTCGTCTTGGTGCTCAGGCCCTTGAATGCAGCGATGATTTTTTTGCTGAAATGGAAAACCTGCTAAAGCCCTCAATGCCTGTATTTATAGATGATAAATACACTGACCGTGGTAAGTGGATGGATGGCTGGGAGTCCCGTCGTAAACGTGTTGAAGGTTATGACTGGTGTGTTATTAAACTGGGTGCGCAAGGCATTATTCACGGCTTAAACGTATGTACTCGTCACTTTGCTGGTAATGCACCGCAAAAAGTATCTATTGAAGCCTGTAATCAGGTAACGGCCCCCAATGGCGATACTCAATGGACTGAAATTTTAAGCACCACAGATGTGTCCCCCGACAGCGATAACTTTTTTGATATAGCCAATGGCGATGCCTGGACGCATTTGCGTTTAAATATTTTCCCTGACGGTGGTGTGGCACGTTTGCGTGTATACGGCGAGCCGGTAATTGACTGGAATTGGTTCTTAAAAGGTGAGCCTGTAGATTTGGCCTACGTGAAAAATGGCGGCCGACCCATTGAATGTACCGACATGTTTTTCAGTAACATGGAAAACTTCATTATGCCTAACCGTGGCAAAGACATGGGAGACGGCTGGGAGACCAAACGTCGTCGTGGCGGCCGTGTAAGCGATTGGATCGTAGTGCAATTGGGTGCTGTGGGTAACATTCAAAAGGTGGTGATTGATACCGCTCATTTTAAAGGCAACTTCCCAGATACTTTCTCATTGGATGCTTGTAAATTACCTAAGGGTGAGCAGCCCAATGAAAAAACTCAGTGGACGGCTGTGATCAATAAGCAAAAGTTAACAGCCGATGCTGAGCATTTTTACAAAGATGAAGTGATCAGTGGTGATGAATCCTTTAGCCACGTACGTCTTAATATTTTTCCTGACGGTGGGGTGAGCCGCCTACGTGTTATTGGTTACCCTGAAGGCCGCTCTTAAGGGAGGTAAGCGATTATGGATATTGCAGAACTCAATGACTTAGATATTCAAGCTGCAACAGATGCCTT
>JAPYOO010000037.1:17605-26222 GCA_029938135.1 Bermanella sp.
TTATGGATATTGCAGAACTCAATGACTTAGATATTCAAGCTGCAACAGATGCCTTTGGCACCTGTTGTACGTCTAAGACCTGGATTGAAGGCATAGTGCAGGGCCGTCCTTTTAAGGATGTGGCCCACGCTCAACAAGTGGCATTGGATGTATGGGCCACTTGTGGTGAGGCGGATTTTTTACAGGCTTTTGAAGGGCATCCAAAAATTGGTGATGTCTCTAGTCTTAGAAAAAAATACGCCAATACCAAGGGCTTGGCCAGTAATGAGCAAAGTGGTGTCAACGATGCCAATGAAGCGGTTTTGCAAGCCTTGTGTGATGGCAATAATGACTATGATGATAAAAATGGTTTTATCTTCATCGTTTATGCCACCGGTAAAAGCGCTGCACAAATGCTAGAAATTTTACAGGCTCGCTTGCCTAATGACCGGAAAACTGAATTAAAAAATGCGGCTCACGAGCAATCTAAAATTACGGCGTTGCGTATTAATAAATTACTCGGTCTGGCCAGTTAGTCGGCTAATCGTTAGTTCTTAGTTGAATTGGCGTACATTAAATATTGGAGAAAACATGCGCAGCCCCATAACCACACATATTTTGGATACCAACCTTGGCAAGCCGGCAGCGAATGTTGCTTGTGTATTGTTTCGAAAAGAAAACAATCAGTGGAGTCAGATAGCCTCGGGTAAAACCAATAACGATGGTCGCATTGTTGATTGGATGGAGGAGACCGAGCGTCAAGCAGGAATTTATCGTATTGAGTTTGATACCGATGGATATTTTGATGTACTGGGTCAGCATTGTTTTTATCCAAGTGTGAGCATTGATTTTAGAATTGTTGCAATAAATGAGCATTATCATGTGCCCTTATTGCTAACCGCCTTTGGTTTCTCTACCTACCGAGGCTCCTAATGAGTTTTATAAAATTAACTCCAGAACCTCTTACCGCTATTGCTTTTGAAAAATTTGGCGATGTAATCGAAGTAACTGGCAAACCGGTGATGATTAATGAAGGCACCACCGAGCGTTATCATCGTTTAGGTGATGTGGGTGTGGGTGAGGGGTTAGGTATTATGAATATATTTCGTGCCCAGCCTCGCGTCTTACCCATGATGATTACTATGATGGAGCGACACCCTTTGGGGAGTCAGGCATTTTTACCGTGCAATGAAAAACCTTACTTAGTGCTAGTGTGTGAAGGAGAAAGTAAACCTGATGCCAGTACACTTAAGCTGTTTTTAGCGCAAGGACAGGGCGTGAACTACCAAGCCAATTGCTGGCATCACCCGTTATTGGCATTAGACGATGTTAGTGATTTTTGGGTGGTAGACAGAGCGGGCCCAGGCTTGAATTTAGAAGAAATGGACTTTGACACATCGTTAAGTATTGAAGTGTCTCTGTAACCCCAATTAATGGTTTGCAGCGATTAGAATTTTAATTTTTTTGAGAATAACATTATGGCCATCAAAGCCTTTCGCTCCTCCATTTTACATTTTACCCAAGATGCTCAGGCTGAATATTTTGAGGATGGCATTCTATTAGTCGATGCAGAAACCGGTTTGATTAAGACCGTGGGTAAAGCCGAAGACTTAATGGGTCAATTAGGCGATGTAGACATCACTCAGTATGAAAACAAACTAATCATGCCCGGGTTTATCGACACGCACATACATTACCCGCAAGTCGATGTTATCGCCTCTTATGGTGAACAACTATTAGATTGGCTTAATAACTATACCTTTCCCACTGAGTTGCAGTTTAAAGACCCTGAGTTTGCCCGTGAAACGGCCAGTTTCTTTTTAGACGAACTGCTTAAAAACGGCACCACCAGCGCGCTGGTATTTGGCGCTGTATTTAAAGAGTCTGTGGATGCTTTTTTTGAAGAAAGCAGTAAACGCAATACTCGTATGATTTGTGGCAAGGTAATGATGGATCGCAATGCGCCGGATGGCCTATGTGATGATGTACAGTCAAGCTTTGATGACAGCCAAACACTTATCGATCAGTGGCACGGTAATGGACGTCAGTTATATGCGGTAACACCAAGATTTGCCATTACCAGTACGGGTGAGCAATTGGAAAAGGCAGGCGAGTTATTAAAGAATAATCCAACCGTTTATATGCAAACCCATTTATCTGAAAACAAAGCCGAAATAGCCTTTGTTAAAGAGCTATTTCCTGAGCGTGACAGCTACCTAGATGTATACGACTATTATGGTCTATTGGGCGAACGCAGTGTTTTTGCCCACGGTGTACACCTTGATGAGGTGGACTATAAACGCTTAAGCGAAACCAATAGCAGTATTTCATTTTGCCCTACCTCAAATTTATTTTTAGGCAGTGGTTTATTTGACCTGCAAGCGAGCAAAGACTTTAACGTAACGGTGAGTGTGGCAACGGATGTGGGTGGTGGTACTAGTTTTTCTATGCTGCAAACGCTTAATGAAGCCTACAAGATATGCCAACTTAAAGATTACAAGTTAGATGCTCTGCAAGCCTTTTATATGATGACACTGGGCAATGCCAAGAGTTTAAAGCTGGATGACAAAATTGGTAATTTTGAACATCAAAAGGAAGCTGATTTTGTGGTGGTAGACTTAGCCTGTACAGCACTCATGAAGCGTAAACAGTCAAAATGCAAATCGCTAGATGAAGTGTTATTC
Source organism: Bermanella sp. (assembly GCA_029938135.1). Lineage (GTDB taxonomy): Bacteria > Pseudomonadota > Gammaproteobacteria > Pseudomonadales > Oceanobacteraceae > Bermanella. Next base: position 20,269 of record JAPYOO010000037.1, read on the forward strand.
AGTTTGATGATATTAGGGGATGACCGTGCTATTAGTGAAACCTACGTAGCAGGCAAGCTTGCGTACAAAAAATAATAAAACAGGCGCCGTGAGCGTTTGCTTAAGAATTGAGAGATAAAGAGAGTATTTTATGGAAGCCTATTTTTTTGATTGGTTGAATATGTTTTTTCGCTGGTTTCATGTGGTGGCCGGTGTTGCTTGGATTGGTGCCTCATTTTACTTTGTGTGGTTGGATTTAAATTTACGCCAGCCTCCCCAATGGAAAACAGATAAGGGCGTGAAGGGTGATCTATGGGCCATTCATGGTGGCGGTATCTATGAGGTGGCCAAGTATCAGTTAGAACCACCACAAATGCCGGTGAAATTACATTGGTTTAAATGGGAAGCTTATACGACCTGGTTAACCGGTTTTGCTCTTATGTCTGTGATGTATTACTGGGGTGCCGATCAGTACCTGATTGACCCAAGCAAGATGGATTTAACGCAGGTTCAGGCCATTGGTATTAGTTTGGCATTTTTAGTGGGCGGATTTGTTTTTTATGAGGCGTTAGTTAAAAGTCCACTACAGAACTTTCCAAAAGTGTTTGGTGCTATATTATTTTCTGGTTTAACCTTTGCTGCCTATGCTCTGGGTGAAATATTCAGTGACCGTGCCGCTTACCTACATGTGGGTGCGCTAATTGGCTCTATCATGGCCGGTAATGTATTTTTTGGTATTATGCCTGCACAGCGTGAATTAGTGCGCGCCATTGAAGCCGGTGAAAAACCGGATCCAAGGCCGTCTGCGTTTGCAAAATTACGCTCCACCCATAACAACTACTTCACACTGCCTTTGTTGTTTATTATGATCAGCAATCACTACCCTATGACCTTTGCTCACGATCAGGCCTGGTTAGTACTGGCATTAATTTGTGCCAATGCGGCGTTTATTCGCCACTACTTCAACCTGAAGCATCAAGACAATCACCAACCATGGATTCTAGGTGCCGGAGCAGTGATGTTGTTTGCCATTATTGGTTGGATGATGCCCATGCCGGTAAGTACCGACAGCGATCAGGTTGCGGTACCGGTAAGTGATGCCCGCGTGGTTGAAGTATCACAACTGCGCTGTGCCAGCTGTCATGCAGCTAAGCCTAGCAGTGAAATGTTTAGTGCTGCTCCGGGCGGGATCGAACTGGAAACTCTTGAGCAGTTACAAACCAACAAGGCCCGTATCTTGGCAGCGGTACAAAGTAAATATATGCCGTTGGCGAACATGACTAAGATGACAGATCAAGAGCGGATTGAGATGGTGAGTTGGGCTAAACAGCCCAAGAATTTTAATCACTAACAGAAACAAAAAAAGAGGCGAAAGCCTCTTTTTTATGTCCAGGGTAACCCGTCTTGGATCTTACTAAGCCGGATGATTAACCCCAGTGTATAGAATTTCCTAATGGGTACATACCCGCACATCGTTATACTTCTGAACATTATCGAAAAAATTCATGTCAATTGTACTTAGCCCTTGCTTCATACGACTTTCATTTCATAGAGCTGGCTGCGATTATTATAGCAATAATTACATATACAAATTTTAATATCTTGCTGTGAAGGCAGCTATGAGTCTAATTTGAAATCATCCTAGTGGCCCGGTTCACCCAAGTAGTTACTTTCTCGGGTATGCCGTCGGCAGCAGCATCATTGATTGTTTTGCTGATGATATTATTAGTATCGTATTCATGGCTGATGATAGCGTTAGCCACACCGTCTTTATCGTTGTCACTGATGGTTTTAATTAACAGGTTTTCACTATTGTATTCAGAAATTACGCTGGGCAGTTCACCCACTATATTGCTATACAATAAATTGCCATTAGCGTCATAAGTAAACTCATTGGTCTCCTCTATGATGCCATCGATAACCGTGGCAGAGTTTGTATCGGCCTTATCCACTTCTGTTTGAGTTAATATTCCATTGCCATCATATTGATAGTGGGTAAAGGTGGTTATAAGTCGCGAACCCAATGTGGTGCTGTCTTGGAATGTGAGTAACTGATTACTGTCATCAAACGTTTTTAATTCATTTCTTACAATAGAGCCTCGATCATAATTAGATTTCAGAAGGTTGCCTGCCACGTCATAAACATAAGTCCACCTATCGTCTATGCCAGTGCTGGTAGTGCGGCGTTGATAAGTTCGACGTCCAAGTAAATCGTATTGCCTTACATTATTACTAGAGTAACCAGTTCTACTGTAATTGTTGGTTAGCTGATTACCATCACTATCGTGACTGTAAGTACGGAAAAAATCCTCTGGGCCGCTTCCATACTGGCCGATACCTTCAGACGTTGAAAGATTACCTTGGTTGTCATAATTATATACTTCCCAAATTGTCCGCTGATTATTTTCATTATGTACTTCATATATAGACATAAACCCTGACGAATCATAACGCCAAGTTAGAATGTCGTCGTTGCTTACTAATACGTTTCGTCGTTTTTCAATTAGGTAACCGGCCTCGTTATAGGTATATACAAAACCACTGCCAGTTGTTCCAGATGCATATGGCTCAAAAATTAGGCGATCAAATTCATCGTATTGATAGGTGCCAGTGTAATCTACGGTACCATCGACACTGTCTGATAGATTATTGCCATCTTCAGTGGTACTTAACACAATATTATTGGGGGTATTATTTGTATGGTCACTGATTAAATCAATTTCAAAGTAAGTGTATAAATGAAACAGGGTGAGGTTAATTTCCAATAACGTGCGATCTAATAATAAAAGTATAATGGCAACTTCGGCGGCAAGTTTTTTTGGACGGGATTGAATAGTCACAGGGTAAACATTGATGACGGTATTGGTGGCGGCATTTATTTGCACACCATTGCTAGGATCTTTATCGCTGTCTAAAGTCAATAACAAACGTGCCCGGTTTAATAATGAACTGATATCATCTGACTGGGTGCGATCTAATTTAAATGTATCGCGCACTTCGCTCACAAGTGTGGGCAGTAAACTGGTATTAAAAAATTCTTGATTGGCTTCTCCTGGCAACGTATGAATTAGTTTATGAGCCAAATAAAAATTTACATCATGCCCTTGTACATACTGGTAACTGCCTTGAGAATCTGTGGTGCCTTGAGCCATCAATACGCCAGAGACGTCGGTGGAATACGTTAAACCTTCAATCACAAAATTTAGATTGTCATCGACGATTAGCAATTCACTATTTCCTGACCCACTACTATCCGGTGTCACTAAGGTGCCATCTGGCATATTAAAATTTGCAATCCAAACTTTATCTTCTCCGGAGCTAAAGCTGTCGTCCTTTATATAAACCCATAAAAGGGTATGGTCTCCGGCGGTAAGCATAACGCTATATTCAGTCCAGTCTATTTCCCCCGAGCGCTCAAGTTTTAAGACGCCATCAACATAGAATTTGAAGTAATCCCATCCGCCTTCAGTGGACACTTTATATGAAAAACTAAACTCTCCCGCCATAAAAGTACCAACATATTCTATAGACGCCATGTCGCTGTGAGTAATACCGATTGAAGAAAAACTACTATTGCCATCCAACTGGGTAAGTTCATCTTTCTCCCAGCCAAAGTCAGCACCCACAGGTTTTCTAAATTCACCACTATGATTATTGTCGGCGTTATCAGGGTTATCGTTGGGAGCGCCGACAGGAGGTGGGGTCGTACTGACACTGCCCAAATTAAAGAAGCCACTGCCGGTTTCAGACGTAATGCGTTGGGCAGGATAGACAGTACTGGAAGATGAAAATTGAGGTAAAGGCACACCCAGCGTGCCCTGGTAGTTGGAGCCACAGGCAAATACATCGCCGTTGCCATCCACCGCAATTATCGATCTAGTGTTGGCACTGATGGCCACTATGTTACTTAAAGCGGTTTTAGTGGGACTGTGTTTATCGAGCTGGTCATCGTGGCATAGGTTTCCGTATTGATCCCCCCCCCAAGTCCACACTGTGCCATCACTTTTTAACGCGGCGGAGGTAAGCCCGTTGGTAGCAATAGCCGTGACATTAGTTAGGCCTGCCGCTTGCACTGGGCTGGAGCTGTCAGTCGTGCTGCCATCTCCTAAGCGCCCATATATATTTGCCCCCCAGCCCCAAACCGTACCATCACTTTTTAAGGCTAGAATGTGTACTCCCCCTTGATCTATGGCCACTACATTATCTAAATTAGGCACTTCTATGGGAGCTGAGCTATTGAATAGAGAGACATCATTAATGTAACTGGAATCCCCACCAAAACTGCCGCCCAAGTCTCCCCACACCAATACTCGGCCATCACTGCGTAACGCCACCGACGTGAACAGTCCCGCGCTGATTTGAGTAATATTGCTAAGGTCATGAATTTGCTCGGGTGTACTTCGAGCTGGCACACTGGGATGCCCTAGCTCTCTTGCGTAATTATCACCCCAACTCCAAACTGTGCCGTCTTGTTTAAGGGCCAAGGAGTGATTGGTCCCCGTTGACACCTGTACGACATTGTCTAACGCTAGTACTTGTACTGGGTAGGGCTCATGATGTAATCCGCGGTCCTCTTTGTCTTTATCCCTATCACCCCAAGGGTCAGAACCAGATTCACCATTGCCTAATTGACCATCGCCATTTGACCCCCAGCCCCAAACGGTGCCGTCGGCCAATAATGCTAGGCTGTGGTAATTAAATGAATCTACCGCGACTACGTTTTGTAAATTTAACTGTGTAGGAGTCGTCACCTCGCTATCGTTACCACTGCCACCATTGCCAATATAACCTCGATAATTATTACCCCAGCCCCATAACGTACCGTCATCTTTTACGGCATGTTGAAAATCATAACCTGAGGAAATGATTTGAGAGTACATTGAATTATTAACCGCGGGGAAATTGACATCATTCGTAATGGAGGGATCAATATCCGGTATCACCACATTATCAATCCAGGCACTGTTGCTGCTTGGGCTTGTGCCACTTGAACTGGTAAAACGCCAGGAAAGTCGGTGATGGCCCTCATTAATGGTAGTACTAAAAAATTGCCAGTTTTGGCTGTCAGTCACCACTAGCTGTTCAACCCCGTTAATATAAAAACGAAAGTACCCATTGATGCCATCAGTGGCAACCCGATACCAAAAGCTCACTTCACCTGCCACAAAGTAACGGGCCACATCGGTATAACTCGTCTGGAATTCACCGCTATTGCCGGATAAATCTGCTGAGCGAAAACTTTGGTTTCCGGTAGCCGATTTACCTGTGTCCACTAACCAGGGTTCATCTGAGTAGGGTCCTTCAATCATAAAGCTGGGGCTATCTTCACCACTAAAGCTACTGGCACTGGGTACAGCATTTAAACCGTTGCCAATGACTTCTGGTTCAGTGGGTTCGTCAGGGTCATCTGGATCGTTGGGTGTGTCATTAATAATATCAGTGCTGGGTTGGGCTAAATTACTATCGGTATTAATGCGTTCATACAGTACATTCGCAATGCCCGAATTTAAGGTGAGCTGGGCTGGGCTAGTGCTGCAATTAACCGTCACATCACTGGTATTGGTAAAGGTACTTGTGCCACAACTGGGAAAGTCTGAGCTGACACCTGAGCTTTGATAAACCGAACTGCAGGCATCTTTTATGGTGAATAATCCGTCACTAAACCCTGAGGCCACATGATCGCTAATTAATATCGTCCAGTCTTTTGTATAGGTATCTTGTACAAATCCATCGGCCAGTTGAAAAATGCGTAATCCGTTTGAACCGTTACTGCCACTGATATTGCTATTGTAGCTATAAACGCTACCCGAGCCGTTATCGTCATGGGGGGTAAGGCCGCCTATCACCATGTAAACCAAACCCACATTAATATTGTTACCATTAACGCCTTCTTGCGATATGGCCTTCCAAGTACCCTGCAGACAAGCATGAGGGGATGAATCGGCTATAGGAGATGGAGAAGGAGAAGGAGAAGG
>JAPYOO010000252.1 GCA_029938135.1 Bermanella sp.
GTGTGCCAGCCAAATAATTGGTTAACGGGGAAGTTATGGTTGCGGTAGGGGTATTGTTGATGGGTGCGCTTAAGCTGGTAGCTTAGTACTTTTATACTAAGAGCGAGTTCGTCATTTAGGGCGGCTAATTTTATGCTTTGGGCAAGTTCTAAGAATTCTGCATTTTTTATATGCTGTTTTAGTTGTGCTTGCTCAGATAAGTCATCCCATTGATCGTAGTTTGACTTTAATCCCCTATAAGCTTGAAGCATGGGGCTTGAATCGAGTTCCCATAAATTAAACTGCGCAATTAATGTACGAGCGGCTTGTTCGTGTTGCTGAATCTCTTGTGGCGTAAAGGTAACCACAATAGCCTGGGGTTGCGGCTTGTCGTTTAACTGACAGGCACTTAATCCTAGGCAGGCAAAGATAAGGGCGGTTGTGAGGTGCCATCTTGAGAGGTTAATCATTTTAATAATCCAGCAAGTCGAACCTTTAAAAAGGTATCTTGAAAAGTTTGAAAAAATTGTAGCAGTTCTTGTGCTTGTTCGTGCTGATTTTCATTCATAAGCCAGTAGGCCATGCTTTCTAATGTGCTTAAACCGCCGTCTTTTTGATTGCGCCTAAGTTTATACTCACTGGCAGGGCCGGTGATGGTTTTTTTAGGTAATTGGTTTAGCCAGGGACTTTGACGCAGCATTTTTTGTGATTGTTGCCAGGTGCTATCAATCCAAAGAAAACCTTCATAATCTTGCTCGGCAATTCCAGAGTCGACGTGGCTGTTATCTGTATTTTCGTGATCAGGGTAAATAAGGCAATAGTCTTGGTATTTGTTTGCAAGTTGATCGTTTTTTAGTCGGTGCCACGTGTCGTGCTGCACGTCACTGATCATTTTTAATAGCCGGCCACTGCTGTTGCGTTTATGTATTTCTCTTGGGTGAAACAATAGGTTGCAATGTTTGGGCAGCGTTATGTTAGGTGCCAGCGCGCAAATGCAATGATTTGTAGGTAATGTGCAACGAATACAGTAAATAATTGGCACTTATAACAACATTCAAATAGGATTAAATTAACAACGTAAGTCCACGAACATAAATAATCGGGCTTAGTGAAAAGGTCAAAGTAGCCAATATGTTATCAAAATTATTCCCCGTGATGGTGTTAATTTTTTCAAGTGCTCTAGCTGGAGCGGTTGAGCCGATTAATGGCAGTTATCAAAAACACTATAGTAATGAAAAAGTCGCCAGTCATTGGCTAATTTTGGGGGCCATTGAGCGCATTAAAGGCGCCGTTAAGCCGGAGTCTGAATTAAGAGTTAAAGGCAAGGTGCAAAGTTGGTTGTGGCAAATCCCGGCTGGCATGAACAGTGAGCAGGCATTTTCTCAGATCAAAACGCAAATAGATGGCGATGCAAGTGCGCTGTTTGATTGTCAGGGGCGCAGTTGTGGTTTAAGCAATGATTACGCTAACCAAGTCTTTCAGCATGCGATCCTTTATGGTCGCGACAGTGATCAGCATTATTGGTTGGGCTTGCAGGAGGCTGGTGCAAAAAACAAAACGGATGTTTTGTGGGTGGTGTATAGCGTACAGCGCAGCAATAAACGTGTGTATGTATACCTAGAGCGCATCGCGGTGGACAGCTCGCAAGCCGGTATTTTTGATGAATATGTATCAAAGGGCAATAGACAAACCTTGTTTCAGCAAGGCTACTTTGTTTTATCTCAGCTAAATAAGGAGGCGGCAACCTTAAGCTCAGAGCAGGTCGATTGGCTTAAAGGCTTGCTGCAAGAATATCCCAATAAAAAGTTTGCTTTAGTGACTCATCGATACAATAAACCGGATCAGCAAAGACTTTTGGATGATAGCGGCCAAGAGGCGCAAGGTTTATTAACTCAATTAGCCGAAAAGGGTGCTTTCATTAAAAATGTTTATTCTCATGGGGCTGGGGCAATGCTGCCGCGTAAAGGTGCTGGCGATCGAGTTGAGCTGGTGGTGCTGGATAGCCAATAGATGAAAACTATCTCTTTAGTGTTGGGCAGTGGCGGTGCGCGTGGTTACGCTCATGTGGGGGTGATTCGTGCCTTAGTTGAAAGCGGCTATGAAATTAAGGGCATTGCTGGCTGCTCTATGGGCGCACTTGTTGGTGGCTTTTATGCTGCGGGTAAGCTGGACGTGTTTGAAGAGTGGGTATGTACCCTTAGCTACATGGATGTTCTTAAATTAGTGGATTTAAGCCTGTTATCAAGTGGCGCAATTCGCGGGGATAAAATTTTCGCGGTATTGAGTGAGATGCTGGGCAACATTAAAATAGAGGACTTGGATATCCCCTATACCGCGGTGGCCACTGATTTAACCAATCAAAAAGAAGTGTGGTTTAACTCGGGCTCGTTAGAAGAGGCTATTCGAGCTTCTTGCTCCATCCCTTCGCTGGTGCGCCCTGTGGTGATGGGTAATCGTTTGTTGGTGGATGGTGGTGTATTGAATCCATTGCCTATTGCGGCAAGTGTTGCCGTGCATGCCGATCATATTATTGCGGTGGATTTAAGCAGTGATGTGCCTATGCCGTCGGGTAATAAAAAAGAAACAGACGCTCAAAAGCTTTCCCATGAGGAAGAAAAAGCGGGTTGGTTTACCCAAGTGCGAGATAAGGCTATGTCGTTTTTAGATAGGGAGCCGGTGCAGGCACAAGCGGCGCTGGATGATAATTTAAGTAAGCTGGGCATTATGTATCAAATGTTCGACACGATGCAGGCGTCCCTCACGCAGTATAAAATTGCGGGTTATCGGCCCGATCTATTGATTAGAATCCCTAAAGATTCGGTGAGTATTTTTGAATTTTATCGTGCTGAGGCGCAAATTCAGCTGGGTTACAATATCGCCATGCAAGCTATACAAGCATATGAAGCCGATGAAGCCTGCACATATGGACAGCTTTAACGGCCCTGCATGCAAGAAAATAGTGTAAAATTCCGTTATTAAATAATTCGTCGAGCATTCCTGTGAATACCCCCTACACACAAGCCGTTAAGCAATTGCATACCATTCTTGATTGGATTCGGTTTGCCGCCAGTGAATTCGAAAGTAATCAGCTGTATTTTGGCCATGGTACTGATAACGCTTGGGATGAGGCGGTTTTGTTGGTAACGGCCAGTGTCCATCTGCCATTTGATTTAAAGCCTGAACAGGCGCAGTGCCGCTTAATCGATAATGAGCGCCAGCTTATTGCACAGCGCATTGAGTTACGGGTTAATCAGCGTATTCCGGTAGCCTACTTAATTAATCAGGCTCAGTTTTTTGGCCTGCCATTTTACGTAGATGAGCGTGTATTGGTGCCTCGCTCACCCATCGCTGAGGTGTTAAGTAATCGAGTGGCCCCGTGGATGGATGGTCGTGAGCCTTCGCGCATTCTAGATTTATGTTGCGGTAGTGGCTGTATTGGTATCGCCTCGTTAAAAGTGTTTCCAGGCGCCCAACTAGACTTGGCTGATTTGTCTTTGGATGCTTTGGATGTGGCAGACATTAACATTCAAAATTACGGTTTGTACGAGCAGGTAGCAGCTATTCAGTCTGATTTATTTACGAATTTACAGGGGCCGTACGACCTTATTTTGTCTAACCCGCCTTACGTGGATTTAGAAGACTTGTCTGATATGCCAGATGAATACCATCATGAACCTGCCATGGGGCTGGGCAGTGGTGGTGATGGCTTGGATATCACTCGTCAAATTCTGGCCAATGCCGCTGATTACTTAGCGGATGATGGTGTGCTAGTGGTTGAAGTGGGTAATTCTTGGATTAACCTAGAGGCGGCTTTCCCTCAAGTGCCCTTTGAATGGCTAACGTTTGAGCGTGGAGGTGATGGCGTATTTGTTTTCACGCGTGAGCAGCTTATAGCGCAGCAGCATCACTTTCGAGCCAGTTGAATTTTGTAACCTTGTTGATGTGGCCTGTGGCGTGAACAACTACAGGCGCATCGACACCACTTCCGTGTATAATGCACGCCATTAACATTTACAAAAAGCAGTCAGCACATGTCAGGAAATTCATACGGTAAATTATTTAGTGTTAGTACCTTTGGTGAAAGCCACGGTAAAGCTCTGGGTTGCATCGTGGATGGCTGCCCTCCTGGTATTGAAATATCAGAAGAAGAGATCCAGGTCGAGTTGGATTTGCGTAAGCCGGGCACCTCTAAATTTACCACTCAACGTCGTGAAGCCGATCAGGTAGAAATCCTTTCGGGTGTTTTTGAGGGGAAAACCACGGGTACGCCCATTGGTATGTTGATTAAGAATACCGATCAACGCTCTAAAGATTATGGCGATATTGCCCAAAAATTCCGCCCAGCCCACGCCGATTACGGTTACACCCAAAAATATGGATTCCGTGATTACCGTGGTGGTGGCCGTTCAAGTGCCCGTGAAACCGCTATGCGTGTGGCTGCAGGTGCTATCGCTAAGAAGTTTTTGATCAGCAAAGGGATTACGGTGCGCGGTTACTTGTCGCAACTGGGCCCTATAAAGATTGAAAAGCTAGATTGGGATCAAGTAAAGCAAAATCCGTTCTTTTGCCCTGACGTGGACAAAGTGGTTGAAATGGAAAACTACATGAATGCCTTGCGTAAAGAAGGGGATTCAATTGGTGCCAAAATTACAGTGGTGGCCAGTGGTTTGATGCCTGGATTAGGAGAGCCTGTATTTGATCGCCTAGATTCAGAGCTAGCGCACGCGCTGATGAGTATTAATGCGGTTAAAGGTGTTGAG
>JAPYOO010000253.1 GCA_029938135.1 Bermanella sp.
TTGACACCATTTACAGTCATTGTAGGGGGCATACCGGAGAAGTAATTGAATAAACTGGCTATTGTCATGTGTAACGGTGAAAAGGCTAGCTATATTCAACGACCTTTAAGTTTTTGGCCTTGTGTGTGACTGTGTTTATAGAATTTCCCCAAGGCTTTATCAGCCGCTCTTCTCTGGGAAAGATTAGCAGAGTTAAGCGCTTCTTCCTTTTGCAGCTTTTGGTAATTATTAAGTCGTCGTAACTGCAATTCTCCTGTCGTAATGGCTGCTTGAATGGCACAGCCAGGCTCTGCTTGATGTTGGCAATCGCTAAACTGGCAATGTTCTGCCAACACCTTAATATCTGAAAACGTACTGGCTATGCCCTCTTTACAATGGGCCAACTGAATTTGGCGCATACCCGGTGTATCTAACATTAATCCACCGTTGGGTAAAAATGTCAGTGAGCGATTGGTGGTGGTATGGCGGCCTTTACTGTCGTGCTCCCTAATATCACCGGTTTGCTGCTGATCATGCCCTAGTAGCGTATTCATTAAGGTGGACTTTCCCACACCCGATGATCCCAATACAGCAATGGTCTTACCCTTTTTGATCCAGGGCGATAATTTTTTTAAGCTTTCTATGTCTAAACAATTTACGCTTTCTACCATTAAAAGCGCATCCAAACTTTGTACCGTTTTTACAAAGTCATTATCGGCCAATGCAAGATCACTTTTACTTAAAACCACCACCGGCTCTGCCTGAGCTTCATTCACTAGGGATAAAAAGCGCTCTAAACGATTAAGATTAAAATCTTTATTCATGGAGCAAACGATAAACGCGGTGTCGACATTGGCAGATATTAATTGCTGTTTTAGTGCGGAACCAGGGGCTTTTCTAGCGAAACAACTTTTACGCTCTAGTAAGCGCATAAATTCTTTGTTTTTATTTAGTAATATCCAATCACCCACCACCATTTCAGGCATATTCACGGTTAACGATATACTGAGTTCTTCATGTGCTGTGGCCACATGAATACAAGATTTATGTTGCTCAATGACTCTAGCAGGCAATACGATGTCCCATTCATCTAACAACAGTTGCTGCTGAAAGAAAGCCTGCCAGCCAAGCGCGTTTAAATTACTGAACATACATTAACCTCATTACCGGTTGGCTAGTAGCACCATGAATAGATTGAGTTTTAAGGTCGAATCCTTGGCGCACATAAAATTTTCTGGCAAGTAAGTTGCGCTCAAACACATCGAGCTCTAGGCTTTTATGAAGACTTTTGGCCTTATGCATTAAAGCGGCTCCAAACCCAATTTCATTACCAATAAGTGCAATAAAACCCACCACCTTATTATTGTATTCTAGTACCCAGGTATCCGCATTGGGTAAGTACACGTGTTCGATATTTTCTCGCTCTTGGTTAATAAAAGCCTCACTTAAAAACGGGTGGGCTAGACGATTCGCCTTATTCCAGCTATTGAGCAAGTCATTGAGATCGGGTTTTTGGTATTGTCTTACGATGTGGCACATAACGATACATTCTTATTTAGCGTACATATTTGGCCATATTAGTAGAATCGATAACGGCTGGATTGAACAAAAACGACAATTATTGACGATTCGTTAAAACGCCTTAATTATTCAAAGTTGCCATACACATCAATGGCTAAGTCCCGGTCGTCACTATATTTCCCAGGCGTTGCGCCAATGGTGCTTTTTAGATAACGGATTAAATGGGGTTGATCGCTAAAATCAAACTGTAACGCTACATCTGCCCAGTTGATACTCTTGGGGTCTATGCTTGTTTTCATATGCTGAGTGACATAATCCAACATGTCTTCTAAGCGCTGCATTGAATAATATTGTTTTAGTGACGTGCCCGTCACCTTTAAAAAGCTGCGTTCTATGGTGCGTTGTGAACAGCCTAATTCTTTTCCTAACTTGGCCAAGGGCACACTTGAGTATATCGCCAATACTTTGTGTACTAGCCGGCTGTGATTGTCTTCATGGGCCTGATTGATCAAGGGTTTTAATAGTTTATCGAGTCTATCTCGGTAACCCTGAGCATCGTCGACAGGAAGAGACATTAATAAGTGGCTGTCACCCGCGGCTACTTGTAAATCCTGGCATAAATCAATGGCCACAATGTCATTTAAAAGCGGCCCCTTCTCATAGAGGTTTAGTGTATACAAGGCACCAACATGAAACTTAACACCTAAAACTAAAAAAGGCTGGCAATGATCCATTGTAAGGGTTTTGTCATGGGGCAACATTAAGTGGCTGCCAAGGCCAGACGCCTGTCGACCTTCGTATGTATAACTGAAGGGCTGCTGTTCTTGGCTGATAATTAAATGACCCGCGGGATCAGGGTTAAGTTTTGGGAAATCTACCCCAATATCAGCCGAGCTTTTTTCCAAAAGCCAGTAGCAATCAATGTACTTTGATATTGCCGCCTCTTTAGGAGATATCTTCCAACTGCGCATGAACAAAGCTCTACTAAATTTTACTAGAAGCTTAACAAACTAACCTTAGTTTTACCTTCACTAATAACCACCTGAAACTAAATTCTTGTCAGACATTATTTTATTAGGGTGGAAACGGACAAACAAATACACCGCCACCAAAAAGGTAATAATTTCAGCTACCGGTAACGCCCATAAAAATGAGAACGACGTGACGAAGTAATAGAATATAGCCAGTAATCCACAAGGCAATATGAGCGATCTAGACAATGCCACCACGGCCGACGCCTTAGCATGATGAATGGCGGTTAAATAAGCACTGATGGTAATGCTTATTCCATTGAATATAAATATGGGCCAGAGTATCCAAACAAAATCATAGGCCAATACTGCGGCTTGCTCGGAGTTATCATCAAGAAAAACTTGAATAATAGGGTCGGTAAACCCCAACAATAGAGCCAAAAATACCGCGCTAATTAATAAACACGCCATAAAAGATACCAGCATAAAGCGTACAATACGTTGTTGATTGTTGGCTCCAAAGTTTTGACTCACAAATACTTGAGCGGCCTCGGATACAGAGAAGTTCATCATCATACCCATCATTATCAAGTAATTAATAATGGTAATAGCCGCCACACCGCCAACCCCCATACTGGTAATGATGATCCAGTTCAATAAAAAGGCCACCACACCGCCACTGACCTCATTAATAAACTCGGACAAGCCGTTATAGGCCGACTGTAATATTTCAAACCAATTTTTAGGGCGAACAATGAGTGTTAACTTACGATCCTTTTTTGTAAAATAGATGATCAATATCAATAACGACAATATTTGAGAAAGTCCGGTTGCCAAACCTGCACCGGTTAACCCCATGTCTAATTTTACTATAAAAATGTAATCTAATATTACATTCATCAGCGCACCAATGGTTAATCCCACAGCGGCTAAATTGGCAAACCCGTCTAGACGAATAAAGTAATATAGGCCTATAACCACTAGCTCTACGATTAAAAATGGAACATAGGCTAAAAAATACTGAGCCATCAGTGGGTACAGTTCTGGTGTCGCTCCCATTGCCTGATAAATCACCGTATCAAATAACAAGCTCGCAACAACAATGATAATGCCTATAAAAAAACAGCTAATAAGTGTTTTACTAAATATGCTGGAAGCGGCCGTAAGGTTAGGTTCACCAATATATTTCCCCGCGCGCACACTTCCGCCCACGGCAAACATAAAAGCAATACCAAATACAAATGTCAGCATGGGCATTAACAGATTAATGGCTGCCAACGATTGAGAACCTAGGTAATTACCCACAAAGATACCATCTACCACCGCCGCCGAACTGATTGACATAAAACCAATCATAGAGGGAATCGCAATTTTTAAAAAACTGCTCAGTATGGGACCGTTAAGGACAAAGTTATTTTGGGGTACGTTTTGCACAATAGCTCGATGATTTTTAAGACTATCTTAATGATGAAATGAAACTGGGCAAGCCTAAAATGCTTATACCCAAATACAAACTCTTTGATTAATAAGGATAAATTTCTCGATTCATAAATACCAATATTGAGTGATGAAAACTATATGCATTAGGAGGTACACACTTGTATTTAATACTCACGCGCCCTGAAAGCTACGTAATGCGGTCAAAAAACAGTCTAGTACAAATAGAATTTAGTGAGGTGAATCAAGCATTTAACTCGCACGCCGTGTCATTGTGAACTATATATAAGGTGAGGCTACGCTTTGCCCCTTAATTAAAGGACTCAATATGCTATTAAGTCATGTACTTGGAATGTTCACCCACCCAGATGAAGAATGGAGCCACATTAAAAAAGAACATAAAAGCCCTTTATTAGTATATGGCGCCTATGTGGGGATATTAGCGCTAATTAGTCCCATCTGTGCCTATATATCCACCACTCAATTTGGCTGGCAAGTCGGCAGCGGCCAACTTATAAAGCTCACGTCAGAAAGTGCCCTTCCCCTAGTGATACTGACTTACGTTGCCATGTTGGCCGGCGTATTCGGATTGGGCTGGGCCATTGATTGGATGAGTAAAAATTACGGCAGTAGCCACGATAAGCATTTTGCTTATGGTATCGCCTTAACGGCTTATTCTTGCACACCTATGTTTCTGGCAGGATTCATCCTTTTGTATCCCGAGCCCATCGTAAACACCCTAGTATTTTTAGCGGCTGCCGGTTATACCGGTTACTTAATGTACGATGGTTTGCCCATTGTATTAGGCATAGAAAAAGAACG
>JAPYOO010000254.1:0-2513 GCA_029938135.1 Bermanella sp.
TGCATACCCTTAAATAAATATAACTAGCTAAAGAACAAGGAACTCCCTATGTCAGGTAAGAACCCCGCCGCTGGCGACGCAGACATGCCTATTTACGGCCCAATGGGCATGTGTTTCATGGAATTCCCCATGGAAACTAACTTGTCACAAAGTGATGCTGAAGTGGTGGTAAGTGGTGTGCCGTTTGATATGGCCACTTCGGGTCGCTCGGGAGCCCGTATGGGACCGCAGGGTATTCGTCAGGCATCCGCAAACTTAGTGTGGGAAGGCGAGCGTTACCCGTGGGATTTTGCGCTAGATGACAAACTTAAGGTCAGCGACATTGGCAATGTGTTGTTTAAACACGGCGAGCCACAAACCCTAGTGGATAACTTACAAAAACACATAAGCTCTATTTTAGATGCCGGTAAAAGCCCGCTCACCTTTGGTGGCGACCACTTTATTACCTTACCAATATTGCGCTCCATTGCTAAAAAACATGGGCCAGTAGCGGTGATTCACTTTGATGCACATACCGACACCTATTCTGGCGGCAGCGAATACGATCACGGCACGTTTATGCACCGTGCGGTTCAAGAGGGTTTGGTGGATACGCAGCACTCTATTCAAATTGGTATTCGTACTGTTTTCACCCGTGAAGACTATGAGTTTGAAGTACTGGATGCCGCTTGGGTAAACGAGCATGGTCCGGCCGAGACCCTAAAACGCATTAAAGCGCGGGTGGGCGATAAAAAGACCTATCTTACCTTTGATATAGATGGTCTAGACCCAGCCTACGCACCGGGTACCGGCACACCCGTGGCCGCAGGCATTAGCATTGATTGCGCCATGAAAGTCATACGTGGCCTGCAGGGCACAAACCTCATTGGTATGGACTTAGTGGAAGTGGCTCCTGCTTACGATCACGCTGAAATTACCTCACTGGCGGCCGCTACTTTGTCACTGGAATACTTGTATGTATTGGCTGCTAATAAAATGGCCGCGCAAAAATAACTGCCAATCCCGCCACATTCCTATTTATGGCGTAAAATACCCCCTAATGGATATATAGTCCTATAGGGGTATTTGGTTAAGCTCGAATGGAAAGTAAAAGATCTAGACCTAAAAAACCTAAACATCTTAACCTGATGGTTGTGTATTGGTTATCAGGCTAAAAATAATAAAATACATAGACGAGGCAAAAAAATGAAAATTAATATGCTCCCAAATTTTACTAAAGCGGCGTCGGTATTGACCCTAAGCTTAGCGGCAGCTATTCCTGCAGCTTATGCCCAGAGCGAAGAAGTGGTACATTTTTTTAACTGGTCAGATTACATTGCAGAAGACACTGTAGCCCGCTTTACAAAAGAGACGGGCATTAAAGTGGTTAGCGATACCTTTGACAGCAATGACACATTAGAGGCCAAATTACTAACCGGTAATTCGGGGTACGATTTAGTGGTACCGTCTATTTCTTACATGGCACGTCAAGCGCAAGCCGGTGTGTTTATGCCACTTGATAAAAGTGAACTGCCAAATACTAAGCACCTTGATAAAAGTTTAATGAAGACGTTAACCACATTAGATAAAGGCAATAAATTTGGTGTGCCTTATATGTGGGGCACCACAGGTATTGGTTATAATATTGATTTAGTGAAAAAACACTTGGGTAAAGATGCGCCGGTAGACAGCTGGGACTTAGTATTTAAACCTGAAAACATGGAAAAGCTGGCGGGTTGTGGTGTGGCTTTCTTAGATTCAGGGGATGAAATTTACCCTCTGGTATTGCACTACTTAGGACAGAATCCAAACTCAGAAAAGAAATCAGATTACAAAAAAACCAGTGCCGGCGCTAAAGTATTGCGTGACGTAAAACCTTACATTAAGCAGTTTACATCTTCGGCCTACATTAACGATTTGGCCAGTGGTGAAATCTGTGTAGCGGTAGGTTACAACGGTGATATTTTGCAAGCCCGTGACCGAGCCGATGAAGCCGATAACGGTGTTAATATTGCGTATACCATTCCTAAAGAAGGCACCGCTTTGTGGTTTGATATGCTAGCCATTCCGGCCGATTCTAAGAATGCCAAAGCGGCTCATAAGTTTGTAAACTTCTTAATGCGCCCTGACGTTATTGCCGACGTAACTAACTATGTTTGGTACGCCAATGCAAATACAGCGGCCACTAAACTTCTTGATAAAGAAATCTCAAGTGACGGCGGTATTTACCCCAGTGAAGATGTGAGAAAAAAATTATTCACACAAACTGTTCGAAAAGCTAAGATTAATAAATTGCTGACTCGTCTATGGGTTGACATAAAGTCTGGTCGTTAGGATAGCTGGATTAGTAACAAGCTAGACGAATAACTCAACATTAAAGCCTGATATTCCAAACGTATTTGGAGGTCAGGCTTTTTTGTGCCTGTCTGATAATGGCTGTTATATGAAATGGGAAAAAGCTCAATCGTAAGAGCGTGCCAGTGTGCCCTGCTTGTTGGGTATTGAACGCGGACTAACCTGCTTGGGGTTTCATC
>JAPYOO010000254.1:2613-4671 GCA_029938135.1 Bermanella sp.
TTTCTATACGGTGACAGTAAGATAATGCTAACAGTGCGGCTTAATCCTAAGATCAAAGTAACAATGGTTCAATTGATTTTAGATTAAATATGCGGGAGTCGAAAAGGGGTTGGCGTAACGGGATGGGTTAAAGCTTACAAGTGCATCCATGCATTTTAGATAGTCAGGTACAACGTTAGGGGGCAGGCTGTACTTGCGGTCGTCCCACATTGGCGGCGGCCGTTTCAAGTTCACCTAAGTGCAGTAAAAACAAGGTAAAAATTTCCGACTGAGTAGAGGTATTCAATCGTGTATGAATGTTCTTGCGATGCACTTTTACGGTGCCCAAACTAATGTTTAATTGATTAGCGATGGCTTTAGAGGAGTGCCCTTGTAAAATTAACCCCGAAATTTCTTGCTCTCTGGGCGTTAAAATACCACTACCAAAGGTGCTTAATGCCTGCTGCATGGCCCCTTCAGATTTTTCATATTTTACATATTCTTGAGATTGAGATAACCAAAATTGGCGAACAAGCGAGTTAATTACCGGGAAAATATCATGTAAACGGTTAAGTTCAGCGCGGGTAATACTGCTTAAGCTATCGTTGCGGCCAAGGGTAATGGCAAAACCAATTTGGTTGTCTAGCTGAATGATTAAATTAATTTCATCGGCGAAATTAAAGTCTTTGTAACAGGTTTGAAAGTACTCGGTACTCTCAAAAGAATCGGGTGCTATGTCATTTAAACGACACACTTCTGGTGGATTACCACCTTTAATCACATTGTATAACGGGTCTAAAATGTAGGATTTTTCTAAGTACAGTTTTAAGGTTTGGCTCTGTTGTGCTTTATCCATAGGATAAATCATCACAGGTTTAAACGAGTCTTTATAGGTAACCATAATAATACTGTCAAAATGACACAAGCCCGCTAAAAAATCGGCCAGTGCATTGGGAAAACTGCGTAAGCGTATATGATCAATAAGAGATGCAATTTTCTTTTGCATGCTTCTATTAAGCATTAAGCTGTCAGATCGTGAAATGTGATTCATAAAGTCTTGTGCCTGTGCAGTTAAGTATTATCAAATTATTTTTGCTAATACCTAGCGCAAATTAAATTCATGGCAAGCCCTTAATCTATAATCGTCATTTTCAATGACAAACGATTTTTGCATGCTGATAATTCATTTTAGCTTAATTTGTCTAATATGCCTTGTTACAGCGCTCATTAACGCTCAGAACAGGCCTATCATCTGTCAGTAAACGGGTTTGCTCGACAATCTTCTGAAAAAGGTAAATAAGCGTGGCATTCCCCTTAGAGCAAGCACGCTTATCTTTTAACTTAAGCGATTGATTGAAGGGTTAAGTCAAAACACTTCAGTGCTTTGTCACATAATTCATCTACTTCGCTGTGGCTAATAACCAAAGGTGGAGACAAAATCATACGGCTACCCACTGCGCGCATAATCAAACCATTCTCAAAGCAGTGGTCACGGCAAATCATGCCGATATCAATGTCGTCACCAAAACCTTCTTTTGTCTCTTTATCTTTCACCAGTGCAATACCGGCCACTAAACCTATGCCTTCGATAGATCCCACCAAAGGATGATCACTAAGGGTATCACGCAGTTTTTTCTGCAAATAAGGGCCAATGTCCTTGCCCACATACTCCACAATATTTTCTTTTTTCATCAGTTTAATGTTCGCCAAGGCCACCGCGGCACTGACAGGGTGGCCTGAGTAGGTAAAGCCGTGGTTGAAGTCATCATCGTGTTCGATAAAGGCATTTGCAATACGATCCCCCACGGCCACAGCCGAAATAGGCAAGTAACCAGACGATAGACCTTTGGCCATGGACATAATGTCAGGTTGAATGCCCAGAGTCTGGCTACCAAACCAGCTACCGGTACGTCCAAATCCACAAATCACTTCGTCGCACGCCAATAAAACATCATACTTTTTACAGATGCGTTGAATTTCACTCCAGTAATTAGCGGGTGGCACAATCACGCCGCCAGCCCCCTGAATAGGTTCAGCCACAAACGCGGCCACGTTGTCAGGACCCACGGCTAGTATTTT
>JAPYOO010000255.1 GCA_029938135.1 Bermanella sp.
GTATAAACGGGAAAAGCGTCTTGCCATTCCCTTATTGGTGAGCAGTGTTGTGCTATTTTATTTAGGTTTGGCATTTGCTTATTTTGTGGTTCTCCCTCTGGTATTTGGCTTCTTTACCTCCATTGGCCCTGAAGGCGTGAACTTTTTACCCGATATTAATAACGTCTTAAACTTTATCCTAAAGTTG
Source organism: Bermanella sp. (assembly GCA_029938135.1). Lineage (GTDB taxonomy): Bacteria > Pseudomonadota > Gammaproteobacteria > Pseudomonadales > Oceanobacteraceae > Bermanella. The sequence continues at coordinate 188 of JAPYOO010000255.1, forward strand.
TTTTTTGCTTTTGGTATTGCTTTCGAAATACCCATTGCCACCATTTTGATGATTATGGCAGGTATTACTTCGGTCAAGACCTTGTCTAGCAAACGCCCCACTATTTTTGTGGGCTGTTTTGTAGTTGGCATGTTTGTGACGCCACCGGATGTCATTAGCCAGTCCATACTGGCGGTACCCATGTATTTATTGTTTGAGATAGGTATCTTTTTTGGCCGCTTAGTGGAAAAGCCTGAACAGAAAGGTGAGGCTGTAGAGTAGGGCAGTTAAATCCCTTAAATTTAATGTTTAAATAGTTTTATTGCGTTCCCTGTATTCACTGGGGGGGCAACCTTGCCAGCGTTTAAAGGCTCTCCTGAAGTTCGCGCTGTCCATATAGCCTAGTAGATAAGCGATTTCCTGAATACTTAAGCTGGTATCTGTTAAGTATTCAATGGCCAAATGATGACTTACATTCTCCACCACTTCTTTAAATGAGGTGTCTTCCTTTTTTAACTGACGATGCAGGGTTCTAGACGACATATGAAAACGGTCGGCGGTTTTTTGTAGTGAAGGAAAGTGTCCCACGGATAACAGCATTAACTCCTTAATTTTTTGGGTTAGGGTATCCAGTTTCCCCATTTTCTCCAGCTCTTTTTCACACAACAATCTGGCTTGCTGTAATGAAGTGGGGTCAGACATCTTTAGACTGTCATCCATTCCCTTAGTGGATAAGAACAGGGTGGTAATTTTATTTGAAAAACTTACGTCACAACAAAAAAAATCGTCATAAAGAGGTTTGTAGTTAGGTTCACTGTAATCAAATTCAATCTTAATTATTTCAATTTCACCAAATGAAATTTGCAATAAAATATTAATAAAGGTCAAGATCAAAGCCTCATAGAAGGTGGCTTTGATGGGGGAGAAATCAAAATTTTCGGTAAAACTTACTTGCAGTGTGTTATTTTTTTCTAAAAACGAAACAGAAATTAGCGGTGATCGTGTATTAATAAACTGTTCAAAAATGCCAATGGCTTCTCGAATACTACCGCTATTAATCATGGCATAACCCATCATGCCATGGCTAGTGATGCCTAACCTTTGCCCCACATATAACCCCAGTGCATCTTGCTTGGACACTTTAATGGCACTGAGTATGAGTGATTCAAATATATCTAGGTCAATACGGGTATCAAAATCATAAATATTCTGTGTTGTGAGCCTGTGTTCAGCCAGCCAGGCATCGGTATCCACTTGCCATTGCTTTAGCTGGTCATATATTTGTCCCATGTAATAAATGGGCAGGGTGATGTCTTTATTGTTCACGGGCAATAGGCTTAATGAGTGCTTCAATCCCTTATTTATAGGGGAATTCTGGCAAACTGTCTACAAATGACCCCCTTAAAACCCTGACTTGTCTACAAATGACCCCTAGTTGGCAATCTCTCATATCACCTGTAAATGCTCAACCCGTTAAAGTAATCAGGTGTTCAAAAGAGGGTGTCACCATGTTTTCCAGGTTCTTTTCAAAACAACCAAAATTGCTCACCATCAATGGCGCCCAGCCTATTGAGGTGCAAGCCAAAGAAACCATTTTACAAGCCGCGTTGCGTGCCGATGTGGCTTTTCCCCATAGTTGTCGCGTAGGTGGCTGTGCGGGTTGCAAGTGTCAACTTGATGAGGGAACGGTTAGAGAGCTAACCGAAAGCTCTTATATTTTAAGTTCTCAGGAGTTATCGCAGGGGTACATCTTAGCCTGTCAGGCGGTGCCTAAAGAGGATGTGTCTATTAGAGTTGAATTAGATGTCCCCGCCCAGTCTTTTGAAGTATCGCGTCAGACAGGCCATGTGAGTAAACAATGGAAACTGACCCACGATATTACAGCCTTACAAATCACGTTGGCGAATAATATGCCTTATGCCTCGGGCCAATATGCCAATTTGGCCATTGCCGGTTTAGAAAACACATATCGTTCTTACTCTTTTGCCAGCGCCTATGACGCGGCCAGCCATCAGGTTGAGCTTTATATTAAGCATGTAGATGGCGGGGTTTTATCAACGGTGGTGCATGAACAAGATTTAGTGGGGGAAAAAATTGTACTGGATGGACCTCATGGGAATTTTTACTTAAGAGAAAGTGAAGCACCTTTTGTTTGCATTGCCGGTGGCAGCGGTTTAGCTCCAGTGAAGGCTCTGTTGGAACAAGCTATAAAAGATAAAGTACAGCGGGATGTGACGTTTGTATTTGGTGCTCGCACTCAACAAGACTTGTATTGCCTTGACGAGATAGAAGAATTTTCAAAAAACTGGCCTGCCAACTTTGAATTTATTCCCGTGTTATCAGATGAACCCAATACGTCCAATTGGCGAGGTGAAAGAGGGTATGTAACTAACATACTGCCTCGTTTTTTAACCGGACAGGAACAAGCGTATTTATGTGGCCCTCCAGCCATGATTGATTCGGCGGTGCAGGTTTTGCGTAATCACAGCGTGCCTAGCAATCACATATTTTTTGATAAATTTATTTCACAGGCCAACGTGGCCGCTTAACCAAATACAAATAATAAAAAGGTAACTGTTATGTTTCATTATTTAAAATACATGTCATTTCATATTATGGGGCTTATCGCCATAGTGAGTATTAGCTTGGGCGAAAATTTTATTGCCTTAGGGTTTGCGGCCTGGATCGCGGTGTATATGGGGGCGGACCTTATTTTCGGTGACGATATTAGCGAGCCTAAATATAAGTACCCGTCACTACTCACTTGGCAACTTTGGTTTGCATTGCCTATTTTAGCCATAGTGTGTTTTGTGAGTGTTTGGCACTTTGCACCTCAAGACGTATTTGGCTATGGTGCCTTGTTCAGTGACCTTACGGGTTATGACATATTAGCCGCTAAAGCCAGCACCTCCTTGGTGCAATACATTTTATTGGTGCCATTTGTAGGTCTAGTCATAGGTATTCTTGGTACGATCACAGGGCATGAATTAACCCATAGAACTTGGGACAAAATGTCTATGCTAATTGGCCGTTGGTTATTGTCTTATAGTTTTGATGCTAACTTTTCAATTGAACATGTTTATGGTCATCACCGTTATGTGAGTACTAAGGATGACCCTGCCACGGCTCCAAGAGGCCGCAACGTTTATGCCCATATTATTATCTCTACTATCCGTGGCAATGTGAGTGCCTGGAATATTGAGAAAGATCGTTTAGCTAAAAAAAGTCATGGTTTATTTTCTTTTCATAATGTGGCCATTCGCGGCTATTTAATGAGTGGCATGTTGGTAGCTGCTGCTTTCTTAATGGCTGGCTGGGCTGGAGTATTATTCTTTGTACCTGCTATGTTAATGGGTAAAGCGACATTGGAAGTGGTTAACTTTATGGAGCATTACGGCATGGTACGTAACCCTCAAACACCGGTACAACCTCGTCACTCTTGGAATACCAATAAACGTGCAAGTTCTTGGGCCATGTTTAATCTAACTCGTCACTCTCATCATCATGCACAGGGTGAAGTGCCTTATCATGAACTAAAGCCTTTTACAGATGCGCCCATGATGATTGGTGGTTATTTAACAACGATGGCAGTGTCACTGGTTCCGCCTTTGTGGAATAAATTAATGATTCCAAAAGTACTGGAGTGGGACGAAAAATACGCGACTAAAGAGGAATTAAAGTTGGCCAATACCGCTAACAAGGTAAGTGGTTTAGCTCAATTTGAACGGGTTCAGTACAACGTTTAAAAGCGGTTTCTACTTTTATATAAAAGATATGCGTTAACACGTTTATCTTTTAATACCCATCAAGCTCCATAAGCTCTTCTTCAATGGATTGCATCGCAATAATGGCTGGGCCTAGGTATTGGTGATTATAAATAACCGATGAATCCAGCTGTACGGTAAAGCTATTACCATCACGGCTGTACTCTTTATCTGGACCTTCTTGGTGAACGTGTTGCGCCCACATGGTCAATACAGATTCCACTTCTAAAATGGCACTTCTACGGGCGTAGTGAATAAAGTCAAACCAGCGCGTCTTTAATAATGGGTCATGAAGGTCTATGTTCGCCCCGCAAAACTGCTGATAGCTTACGGCCACCTCAGTGGCGGCAACGGCTAAACTCCAAGTGTTGATGCATTGCTTAAAGATAAGTTCTTTGTTTATGAGCTGCTCTACTAGCTGGCGATTCTTCCCTGTGAGACTCATGTATTTCCTACTAATGAATATGGTGATGAGCTGCCTTATATTGGCAGCCTATAAGCGATGCGCATTTTATAGAATGCTTAACCGTTGTCACCCAAAGAAATGTAAATAATGGGCTTTTATGGGTGGAAGCAAGTGGCAGTCTACTTATACCATTTAGCTATTAAAATCCCATAATAGTCCGCTATATCTGGGTTTGATTGTTCTAATCAGCCCCCAAATGGTCTTCAAAGATACTAGATAGACGCAATTTGACACGAGCAATTCCCCCGTAAAACCTACTCTAGG
>JAPYOO010000256.1 GCA_029938135.1 Bermanella sp.
ATCACTGCGGGTTTAATTGAGCCGGGTAATCAGATTAAAACCACTCCTAAAGGGCAGTTGTTTTTAAATGAGCTGTTAGAGAAGTTCCTATAATTGATACGGGCTGAAAGCTTATTTCCGTTTCAAGTTTTCAGACTCATTCCTGACATAAAAAAGACGAACTAACAGCTCGCCTTTTTTATGTTTTCAACAATTCACACATATTGCACTACTCGGCAATAGCGGCACTTTAATAACTAGCCTCTATTGTGCGACTAGTAAACCACCATCTGTCACAGTCCAGCCATAGGTATTTAATAAGCTATCACGGGCAGTTTGAGCCGCGGCAGAGTATTGGCTATTGCCACCATCAAACTTCACACTGGGTTGTAAAGTTTGACTGCTCCAACCTTGCAATAACGCATCGTAGTTTGCTGTGGATAATGTTACGCCACTTAGCATATTGTCCATCTTCGTCACCTGGGATACATCCCACTCGCCAATGCCCCCATTAAAGGCTTCGGCACCAAAGAACATAGAGTCCATATTCGTCACTTGAGATACAACCCACTGGCTAATGTCCCCATTAAAGGCAATGGCCTCGAAAAACATCCCAGACATAGTCGTCACATGGTGTACACGCCACTCGCTAATATCCCCATTAAAGGCATCGGCCCACCAAAACATCCCATATGTACTCGTCACCTGGGATACATCCCAGCGACTAATGTCCCCATTAAAGGCAGAGGCTAACCAAAACATTACTGTCATATCCGTCACCGAGGAGACAACCCACTGGCTAATGTCCCCATTAAAGGTAGTGGCAAAAGCAAACATCCCTGACATATCCGTCACATTGGATACATCCCACCGGCTAATGTCCCCATTAAAGTTGCCACCAGCAAACATCGCTGACATATCCGTCACAGAGGAGACAACCCACTCACTTATGTCCCGATCAAAGGAGGCATTATTAAACGTCCTTGACATATCCGTCACAGAGGAGACATCCCACAGTCTTATATCCCCATTAAAGGCTGTACCATCAAACATACTGGCCATTGTCGTCACCTTGGAGACTACCCACAGGCTAATATCCCCATTAAAGGCAAAGGCACTATTAAACATAGAAGACATATCCGTCACCTGGGAGACTACCCACAGGCTAATGTCCCCATTAAAAGCTTTGGCACTATTAAACATTGAAGACATATCCGTCACCTGGGAGACTATCCAGCGGCTAATGTCCCCATTAAAGGCATAGGCACCATAAAACATCTCTGACATATCCGTCACCTGGGAAACTACCCAGCGGCTAATGTCTCCATTAAAGGCTTTGGCTCCAGAAAACATTTCTGACATATCCATCACCTGGGAGACTACCCACAGACTAATGTCTCCATTAAAGACAGTGGCACCAGAAAACATCCCAGACATATCCGTCACCTGAGAGACATCCCACAGGCTAATGTCTCCATTAAAGGCTTTAGCATCAGAAAACATCTCAGACATATTCGTCACCTGGGAAACATCCCAGCGGCTAATGTCACCATCAGAGATAGCGGTACCAGCAAACATCCTAGACATATCCGTCACCTGAGAAAGGTCAGGTATATCTGTGGCGTTCAATATTAGGTCTTCACAACCGTAAAATGCTTGATGCATAGTGCTCCACTGACCCTCGCCCCATTGTTCAATGGAAATTAGTTTTTTATCATCTGCTACCGAGGTTTCATTGCATTGAATATTTTTAAAGTCCCCAGTGATGCTCACGGTATAAATACCGACTCTTGAATAGGCGTGGCTAATGCTTCCGGTTACACCTGTATTTTGACGGCCGTCTCCCCAGTCCACGGTATAGTTTTGGTTATTTGTCGCAGTCCTAATCGTAATTTCATTACCTTTGCCTCTTCCTTCGTTATCTGTTTTCCAGGTGGTCTTAAAGGCTAAAAATTCACGCACGATAACGGTACGACTTGCAGTGGCTCGATTACCTGCGACATCGATTGCCGTGTAATTTTGGGTATAGGTACCAATAATATTTACATCTATATTTCCGGTAATGGTTACTGACACCATACCGTCCACATTATCAATGGCGGTTACAGGATCAGAGTAACCACGACCTTTGATAATGGTTATTGCATTGCTGCCGTTTAAATTAATCACCGGGGGGGTCATATCCAAAACATTAACGATACGGATTGCCGTGCTTTCATTGCCTGTGCTGTCGATTGCGGTATAGGTTAATTCATAGCGGCCCATTATGGATGTATTAACGGCTCCCCTTACATTAACCGTAATGATTTCGCCGCTGTTATCTATGGCGACTGCACCAGCGTCTTCATAGGGAATGTTAAATGGTACATTTATATTCTCTGCTCCTAACAAGGCTATTACCGGCGAGGTGATATCCTTAACGTTAATGGTGCGCATGGTTGCGCTGGTATTGTCGGCACTGTCGGTTGCGGTATAGGTAAGTGTGTAGCTGCCCGGTATGCTTGCATTCACGGCACCCGATACGATGACGGTAATAGTTTCACCACTGTTATCTGTGGCGCGGTAGCCCGGTTCAATGTAAGTGGTATCATCATTTTGGGTGTAAGGGTTTTCACCCGCCAATGTAATCACAGGTGCTGTTGTATCTGACACGGTTATGATTCGCGTGCGGCTGGCTTCATTGCCCGCGGCATCGGTTGCTGTATAGGTGAGTATATAAGTGCCCGGTGTTGTATGATCAAGGGCTCCACTGATGATCACATCTACTGTTCCGTCTAGATCATCTTGTGCATCGGCACCTGCTTCGGTATAGGTTATATCTTCATCTTGTATGACAGGGTTATCGCCTTTTAGGGTAATCACTGGAGGGGTCATATCCAAAACATTAACGGTACGGGTTACCGCGCTTTTATTATTTGCGCTGTCGGTGGCGGTATAGGTTAATCCATAGCTGCCAATTTTGGATGTATCCACAGTTCCGGTAACACTCACACTAATAGTTTCACCACTGTTATCGATAGCGGTAGCACCGGCATCTATATAAGGGCTACTAAATGACGCTGTTATATTACTGGCCCCTGCTAGCATTATGACCGGTGGAGTGATATCTGAAAAAGTAATGCTACGAGTTGTAGCCGCGGTATTGCCCGCTATATCGGTTGCGGTGTAGGTAAGTGTATACGTGCCTGGGCTTGTAGGATCAAGAGTGCCGCTGATCACTACGTCTACGGTTACGTCTAAATTATCGATGGCGATTGCACCGGCTTCGGTATAGGCCGTATCTTCGTTTTGCATTAATACACGCTGTCCGTTTAAGGTAATCACGGGCGCGGTAACATCTATTACGTTTACGGTTCTGGTTACATTTGCGCGATTGCCTGCGCTGTCTACCGCCGAGTAATTCACTAAGTAGCTGCCTGGTGTGGCTGTATTAATACTGCTGCTAATTTCCACGTTTACTGAGCCATTTACGGTATCTACTGCGATGGCTCCAAGTTCTGAATAATTAGTATCTTCCCTCATAGAGATTTGTGCCGCACCGTTTAAAGTGATGACGGGTGGGGTTAAATCAGATACCTCTACGGTTCTGACTAAGCTTGCACGGTTGCCTGCTGTATCTTGTGCGGTGTACGTCACGCTATAACTGCCAGGCACGTTGCTATTAACTGTTCCGCTTATGGCGACGTCTAAAACACCATCGCGTTCGTCTTGGGCGCTGGCTCCGTATTCTATGTAGAAGCCCCCTTCATCAATGGACAGGGGTGATAGTCCAATTAAACTGATTTGTGGCAGGGTTACATCTAGCTCTAAAACATTTACGGTGCGGGAAATGAAAATTGAATTGTCCGCGCTGTCGGTGGCGGTGTAGGTAATTATATAGCTGCCTACTGTGCTGGTATCTACTTGGCCTACGGTGGTGATAGTGATATTACCGTCAATGTTATCTTGGGCAACGGCTCCTAAATCTTGGTAATCATCGCCTATGATTACATTAATGTCGGCATCACCATTTAAGCTGATGATAGGGGCTTGTGAGTCTAGGTCTGCACCCTCTTCATTGCCGCTTCCGCATGCACTCAACAACGATAACAAAGTAAACAAGATAAGCCACTTGGTATGTTTAATCAGTGTCTGGCCTGATGTTGCTTGGCCAATTAAGGCAGTGTACGTATTCATTTAATTACGCTTCCTTGTAATGCTCGTTTAAATCCACAACGGACTATACGATGGCCAAATCATTCCTTTTGGCATAGGCAGTTTACATACGTTTTATTTAAAACTTAAGCTGGATTAATAGAATTTATATTTTGTACGATTTAAATTTTTAGAATTGAGTATATTTTGAGACAGGACAATTATTTAGTATTAGATCTCATTTTAGGCTGTATATGGAATACTGAACGTTACGTTATTGATATTTTTCTTCACATAAAAAACGAAACGAGGCGATTTTTCAATGCTGTTCCTGAACTCCAAAAATACAATTAATTCCAGACATAAAAAAAGCGAGCTAATAGCTCGCTTTTTTTATTTTTTTAATAACTCAAACTACTGTGCACCTGCGGCCTTCAATGCTTCAGCATAGGGCTTACCCGCTGCATGAGCAGATATAACACTTAGAGCCGTTTGGCCTTCAAGGTTTTTGGCATCAAGATTGCCGCCTTCTTCCTTAAAGAACA
>JAPYOO010000257.1 GCA_029938135.1 Bermanella sp.
ATCCCCCACGTTAGCCGGCTGCGCATTCATACACGCCTTCCCATTGTGATTCCGGCCCGAGTAACCCCCGAATTAATCGCGGGTTTAACCCAAACCCGCCTTAATGTGGTGGTGGTAGTGCATACCAATCATGCCAATGAAATTGACCAAGAAGTAGCCAATAGCCTTAAGCAATTACATTCAGCTGGTATACACGTTTTAAACCAAGCGGTATTACTAAAAGGCATTAACGATGACCCTAAAAGTCAGGTAGACTTAAGCGAAGCATTGTTCGATTGTCAGGTGCTACCCTATTACCTACACTTGCTTGATCCGGTAGTGGGCGCTCACCACTTTGAGGTGAAGTTGCTTGATGCGCAGAATTTAATGCTGGCTGTTCAGGGGCGCTTACCTGGTTTTTTGGTGCCCAAACTAGTGAAAGAAGTCGATGGACACCCCTCAAAGACACAAATCAATACGCCAAATACGCCAATTTCTTAATTAGAGACTAGTTTTGGTAATTTTTATTGGCGAACCTTAGCGATCCTTATTATTATTTAATAATAAACACTTATGGATAAGTGAAGTCGGCACCAAGTAAGACTTAGCCCCATTAATATATGTTAAGGAAGGGTGGGTTTGCTGGCTGAATTAGACGAGAGAAAAAGCATGGAAGTGCAAAAGCCCCCTATTCGCATATCCGTCCCCCAGATTAGCCTTCAGCGCCTGTCTTTTTGCGATGGCAGTGTCAGTGGATTTGAAAGCTGGGCCAAGAAATTGCCAATGGCGAATGTGGGCGTCGCCGCTAAGATGTTGTTTCAAGCAACACGTGAGCTCAATAGCGCTCCCATGCCCGCCAACTCCCGCTATAAAATGCTGGAAATCATTCGCAGCCAAACCTATATTATTTGCGAAGCACTCGGTAAGCGTTTTCTCAAGCAATCGGTCATGCTCACCGATAACGATCTTAAGATTGTGAGTCTTGCGCAAACCTTACAAAACCAATTGGCCAGCGGCTATAAACGCATCATCATAGATGAACTCGCAAAGCCCATAAAAAAATCTGAAAATAAACTACTCACGTTTGCGATTCATCGTGCCATCAGTGACTTAAGCCAGACTATTTTAAGAGCCTTGCAGCTATACAGTAAACCCCCCAAAAATGCGTGGTTAGAGCTGCACCAGCTGTACGCGCTGGCCGAAGCTAAGGGTATTTTTAGTTACCCCGTAAAAGACAGTCGCGCCAAATATATTGCCAGTTCCACCATACTCGATGTTTATATTCGTGCTCTTTTATTAGGTTGTAGCAAACCGAATCAGTTGCGTCAGCTAGACCTTGCTAATTTATATGCCGCCACAGAATTGTGGAGCGGGACGGTGAAAGTCTGTAGCAGCTCAGATGTTAAGGCGCTGTTTTTATTTTCGCAGCACAAGGATTTTGCACCTGTTTATCGCACATTACTCAAAACCACCACCGCCAGCCGTGCTCTAAGCCCCACCAGCTTAGTAAATGCCCTGCAAAAACACTTAGATAAAGAAGCCAGTGACGTCACGATCCCGGCCAATATCAGTGAAACGGTCATTATCCACCTAGTGCATGCATGGGGGGCGATGGTCGAGCGCAGTTTCCGACGCACCAGTAATAGTGGTGAGATACAAATTGGCATAGGCCTATTGGCCAGTCATTATTTCAGCGCCGATGAATTGAGCCTGCCATTTTTATTAAAACAATGGAACGCCGAAGAACCTAAGGACAAAACACCTATGCCGTCTACCGATGTATGGGATAAAAGTTTTGATGCGGGCAGTCAATTTGGCGGCGAACCCGAAAACATAGAGTTTGATAGCATCGCTTTTATTAGCTCACACGCTGAAGATGCTGTAGATACTGGACCTAAGGGCAAACAACTTAAGGCAGAAATATTTAATACCAGCCCAGGCGGTTATGGCATCTCCCTAGACAATCCGCCCAGTAGCGTACAAACGGGTGAGTTGTTAGTGATTAAGGAAGCACGGATGAGCAATTGGTCCCTAGGCTGTATTCGCTGGATTCGCACCCAAAGAAACCAACCTACGCAGCTAGGCATTGAGTTGCTTGCGCCTAAAGTAGAAGCGGTTGCGGTAAAAATCCTCAATAAAACCGGTGAAAACGGCGAGTATTTGCGCGGAATATCTGTGCCAGCGTTGCCGACTGCCGGCCAAGAAGAATCCTTAATTCTACCCACTATGCCGTTTAAGGTGGGTTGCAAAGCACAAATTTTAAACGACAAGCATGGCCAGCGCATTCAATTACTCAAGCGCATGAATACATCACGCAGCTTTGTGCAATATACCTTTCAGTCCCTTACCCAAGTACTGAACAGCAGTACCAGTAAAGACGATTCTGGTGACGAATTTGCCTCCATTTGGGATAAGCTTTAAATACAATGGGGTAGCCGTAACCAATTACCGGCCTTTAATTTAGTAAAACCGCAACTATATGCGAATAATTGTTCCGAATTACCCCAATGCGTGACATTTAGCCTTATGGCACATGGCTCTATTCGCTATACTGCGGCAACTTTTTATTTTCACCCTGGTGTCATTTTTATTTATGCAGGCTAAAGAAGCGATTCGATTGCTGATTTGTTCCCCATCTCAGCACGAAGCCGAAACCCTCACCAGCCTATTACGTAATGCTGGACATCCTACCCGCGCCCATTTGATTCAAGATTTGGAAGGTTTGAAGGATAAACTGAGCGAACAAGTTTGGGATGTGTGCCTGTGTGCTATGGAAATGCCAGAACTCACCGGCAAGCAAGTGCTCAACGAGATTAATCGCCAGGGCAAAGACATTCCCACCATATATGTTCACGACGAAGTAGACAGTATCATTGCCGAGAAAGTCATTAAGGCGGGTGCGGTAGACCTTGTTCCTTCTGGTGAATACAACCACTTACTGCAAGTGGTGTTACGGGAAATAAAAAACCTAAAATTACGCCGTGAATTACGTGAAGCTGAAGCATTATTACGTGAAGCTGAAAAGCGCTGTCAGGTATTACTGGAAAGCGCACAAGATGCTATTGCCTACGCACAAGATGGTATGCATCTGTTTGTGAACGACAGCTATGCCAATCTATTTGGTTATGACGACAGCGACGACTTATTAACCATGCCATTAATGGACATGATCAGTTCCTCAGACCAGGGTCGCTTTAAAATATTCCTTAAAGACTTTACGTCAGGCAAGTGTCGCAGCGGTGAATTTGAGTGCAAGATGCTGAACGTAGCCGACACCGAAGTGGATACCCGCATTTTATTTGCGCAAGCCACTTACGAAGAAGAGCCCTGCATGCAGTTGATCATTCGTGGCAATTCTGGCAATGCCGAATTAGAAAGCAAGCTTAAACAAATCAGCTCTCAAGACCTACTTACCGGCCTATACAACAAACAATACTTTAATGAACAACTGGCCGACAGCGTCGATAAAGCGGTTATCAGCGGCAGTAAAGGCGCTGTTGCGTATGTGAACATTGACGGGTTTGGACAATGCAAAAGCGATGTGGGCATAGAAGGCGCTGACATGGTTGTTTGTGATGTGGCCCACTTAATTCGCAGTAAATGCCGCGAAGAAGATTTAGTGGCGCGCGTAGGTGAAGATATTTACGGCATACTGTTACACGACAGCAGCGCCGAACAAGCTCAAGGTTTTGCAGAGCATATTCGTAGCTCTATTCAAGATCACTTAGTAGCTGTGGATCAGCGCACCATACAAATCACCGTAAGTGTGGGTTTGGCGCTAATAAATGAAAGCTCACGTAGCCCCAAAGAAGTATTACAGCACGCTCACGAAGCCAGCTACCATGTGCGTAAAATGGACGGCAAAGAAAAAGGCAACGGGGTTTATCTTTATAACCCCTCAGAGCTTGCCAGTACAGATGGCGCGAGACTCAGCGCCAAAATTACAAGCGCCATTAAAGAGAACACTCTTAAGTTATTGTTCCAGCCCATCATCAATTTACGTGATGAAAGCGGTGAGCATTATGAAACCTTACTGCGCTTAATCGACAGCGACGGCAGTGATGTATCACCGCAAGAATTCCTGCCTGATATAAGCTCTGAACTGAAGCGGAAATTAGACCGTTGGGTGATACTAAACGCCGTTAAGCGCTTAGCCCAGCAACGCGCTCAAGGGCACGACACACGTTTATTTATCAATCTCACCAATGAAACACTCGTTGATGACACGGTACTTCCTTGGCTACAAAAGCTACTTAAAGCCAGTAAGTTACCCAGTAAAAGTTTAATATTCCAATTCACCGAAGCCGATTGCATAAACCACATGATGCAGGCGAAAGCCATATCGCTGTCGCTTAATAAACTGGGATGTATGGTGGCTATTTGTCGCTTTGGCTCGGCCATTGATCCATTTAAAGTGTTTGAACACTTGCATGTGGACTTTGTAAAAGTGGATGGATCTTTCACCCAGGAATTGGAAAGTGAAAAGGGCATGGCCAGCCTGAAGGAATTATTAGTGCGCATCGGTGAACACGAAAAAGCGTCTATTGTACCGTTTGTAGAGAATGCCAACATCGTGGCACAACTTTGGACCAGTGGTGTAAGCTTTATTCAAGGGTATTACCTACGTGGCCCAGCCGCCAGCATGGACTATACGTTTAGCGATGATTAA
>JAPYOO010000258.1 GCA_029938135.1 Bermanella sp.
ATAATTTCATTTAGGTCAATAGAGGCCGTGTCGATAATTTTTATCGCAGGATTTTCGCCGTCCTTTTCACAACAGGCAAATATTTCTCTGGGCACTAGGGAACCGGCGTAAAGAATCACAGGGCAAGACTCGATGAGCCTTTGACCTTTTACGGTAATCAACTCCGGATCACCTGGGCCCGCGCCAATAAAATATACTTTCATAATGTTCGCCCAATTAAATTAGTTTTTTCTTATAACCGCGAGGGGTGTAAACCCATTCTTTACTGCCGTTAACAATATGGCGTGACTCACTGTTACCCACACTGACCAGAGTGAACATGTCCACGTCTTTAGCATCCAATTCGCCTAGGGTAATAATTTTAATACTCTCATCGGGACGAGTTAACTGGCGACCAATTAAGACTGGGGTAGATGCAGGGCGATATTGTAAAAGAATGTCGCGAGCGCTATTTAATTGCCAATCTCGTTTTTTGGAAACTGGGTTATAAAAAGACACTACAAAATCACCCGTGCCTGCGCTGTGAATGCGTTTTTCTATTGTCTGCCAGGGCGTGAGCAAGTCTGAAAGCGAGACCGTACAAAAGTCATGACCCAACATGGCCCCCACTCGTGCGGCACCGGCTTGCATGGCAGAGATACCGGGGATGACTTCTATCTCTACATCAAGCCACTCAGGGTGGTTTTCCTTGCCTAGCAGTTGCTGATCTAATAATTCAAATACTAGGGTGGCCATGGCATAGATGCCGATATCGCCACTGGAAATAAGCGAGGTAGTCTTGCCGGCCGCGGCCAGGTCCAGAGCCAATCGAGCGCGACCTATTTCCTCACCCAAGGGAAGGTCGTGATGCTGTTTGCCGTCACACACACCTCCCAAAATTTTTAAATACAAGCCATAAGCCACCAAATCAGTGCTGGCGGTGATGGCGGAAATGGCTTTGGGAGCCACTAAACTTGAGTCCCCTGGGCCGGTGCCCACTACAAATAATTTTGTCATATTCATTCTACTAAGTTTATATTTCTTCGAGCAGTGACAGTGGAAAACTGCGAGCGATGGCACAGGTGGCCTTGGCGTTTTTATGTTTAATTAACACCAGTTCACTGGTATCACCCGTTAATTTCTGGGCACTATACAGGGCGGCAGATTCTGCCACGCCGTAAACGCCCACCACATTAAAAACGTATTCAGATTTACTGCTTAGCAAAGACTCCATGGCACCCAACTGGCTGGTATTCCAGGTCTTAAAGGATTTTTTAAGATCTTTGGCCAGTTCTATTAACGCCACTTCATCCGCTTTAATATCTATGCTGTTGATACTTTTAATGTCTTCCAGCTTAAGGTTCACTTGTGACAAACAATCATTAAGCAAACTAGACAAATACTCTTTTGGGCAGTTTCGTTCGCAGCCCATACCCACTGTATAAATCGGCTTTAGATAGGGCTTGGCTGTGGTTACTACCAATTGAGCGGATAATAGTTGCGCAATATCCTGCCCCCAATTATTAGCGCCCCCTTCATGACCGGACAATAATGGAATTACAAATTTTCCCAATTCATCCAGCACTAACACGGGGGGATCTTGATGTTTATTTTTAATAACCGAGGCTAGCGTTCTCACGGCAATGCCGGAGGCACAAATCATGATGAGTGAATCACCCGCGATAAATGCGTTTTGTACCTGCTCACTAAAAGGCTTGGGTTTAAACCACACTTCGCTATGGCTCAGCATTTTTTGTAAACGATGGGCCAATTTATTGCCCGCTTCGGTGAGTGCAATAATTTTGATCATGAGCGGCCACGCTCGTCACGCAAAACTATAAATAAAGAAAAATAAGGTCCTGCCTCATGGGCTAAAGTACTTACATCTTCAACAATGCATTCATTTTCTCGGCCAATGTATTCCAGGTAATTTGCCTGCTGCAGTCTATTGGTTTCATTTAGCAGGCGAAGGATTTTTGGCCTGGCACGGCCCGCTTTCATAATGACTAGGCTATCCAGGGTTAACAAGGCTTGACGAATTTCCTCATCACTGTGCCTGCCACTAATAACGCCATATGATTCCTTGAGCATAGTGAGCGGCTTTTTTAGTTTTGCCGACGCACCATGGGGAGAGGCAATGCCCGGTATTACCTCACAAGGGTAGTCATCCTGAATGCGTGTTAACAAATAGGCGAAGGAGCCAAAAAATAACGGGTCTCCTTCACACAGAAAGACTACGTCTTTACCCTCTTTTAACTGCTGTTTGATGGCCACCGCCGCTTCATCGTAGACGGCACTGCCTATGGCGGGGTCTTCACTCATGGGCATATAGATAGGCATCTCAAGCTGGCCCGCGACAAGGTGCTGTCGCGCGATGGTTCTGGATTGAGAGTCGCCCTCAATATTAACCAAGTAGCAAACCACCTTGGCACGCTCTATTAAACGGGCTGCCTTAAGGGTGATTAATTCAGGGTCGCCTGGTCCCACACCCACGCCGTAAAAACAGCCTGATCTTTTATTATCTTCACACATTTATAGCTTTGCCCTGTTTTACAAATTTAAACAAGGTCACTGGCAAGGCCGGGCGATATAGCAATTGGCCTGCCAAAGTACCTCCGCGACTAACGGCAATTTGTGAGGTTTCGTTTAATGAATCTTTAAGTTGATCACGAGTTTGTAAAAACCCAATGAGTACCTGTTTGCTGGTTTCCATGACACTGCTTGCCACCAACACACCACCTTTTGGTAACAGGTTCCAAACTTGTTCTAGTAGCTCAGGTAACTCCCCGTCGCTGCCACCGATAAACACTTTATTGGGCGCAGGAATATCATCCAAGATAGCGGGGGCTCGTCCAGCTACAACCGAAAGGTTAGCGACCACACCAAATTTTTGTCGATTACTTTCCAGGCAGGTTAAGCGCTCTGAGTGATGTTCGATGGCATGAACCTGGCACTTGTTATTCCAGTAGGCCAACTCCACTGCCACCGATCCACAACCGGCGCCAATATCCCAAATCACATCTTCATTGGCCGGTTGCAACAGGCACAAAATATTCAGCCGCACCTCACGCTTAGTGATCATGCCTTTACCTGCAGGGCCATCGGTAATAAACCAGTCATCACTAATGCCGGGAAACTCCGGAAGTTGTTGTCCAGGGCCTTTTGTTTGAATGACACTTACATGTAAAGCATCAAATTCAATGTCTGAGTCTGCAAGTTCACTTGCTATGAATGATCGTACCTTTTGTTTTTCATAGCCCAATGCCTCACATACGGTGACAGTAGATTGAGCAAAGCCGGCATCAATACACTCTTTCGCCAAAGCCGGTGGCAAACTATTTTTGTCGGTTAAAATCACTAGGGTTTGATTTTGTTTTATTTGGCTGCGTATTTTTTGTAACGGCCGTCCGTGAAGGCTTAATACATCCACGTCTTGCAGTGATAAACCCAGTTCATGGCAGGCCACTTGAATACTGGAAACCGCAGGATAAAAAGAAATATATTCTTTTGAAAAGTGGCGGCCAAACCAGGCCCCTATGCCATAAAACAATGGGTCCCCCGAGGCCAATACTGCGATATTAATGGGCTTGGAAGTGCCACTTACTTCAGCCAAATCATTCATCCAAGTGAGCAATTCAGACAAGGGCGGCAGGTGTTTGGTTTTCTGTTCAGTTAATAGGTCTTCCACCACATTTAATTGTCTTGGTGACGCTATTACCCATTGAGCACTACGCAACGCACGTTGAGCCTGACCCGTTAGTTCTGCGTTTTGGTGAACCCCTAAGCCAATGATGTGAATTGAAACATTCATGAGTTAATACCACTCCCCATGATTACAGCGTAACAAGGCATTACAGGTAGCAGCCGAAACTGCACTGCCTCCTTGTCGCCCTAACAAAGTAATACATTCGATACCTAATCTTTCATGGTTTTCCCACAAGGCTTGTTTGGATTCGGCCGCCCCCACAAAGCCCACTGGCATGCCGATGATCAGCGCTGGTTTTCCAGCCCCTTCTTCTATCATTTCCAGTAAGCGAAATAAGGCGGTCGGCGCGTTGCCTATAATCACCACACTGTCTTCCAGGTGATCGTTCCACAACTGTAAGGCAGCCATGGAGCGAGTCTCCCCTACACTTTTAGCCAGTTCGGGCACCCGTGCATCGTTTAAAAAACACAGGGGCAGGTTTTTAATCATGCGTTTGGTGACACCTTGTTTCACCATCTCGGCATCACACAAGATAGGATTATTAGCCTTTAATGCAGCACGGCCCTTGTCACAAGCATGGGCACTAAAACGTACTTGCTCAGCTACTTCGGGCAAACCCACGCTATGAACGATGCGCATCACCACCTGCTGCTGTGCCTCGTTTAAACCGTCAAGGGGTGTAAGCTCGCGTATTTGCTTAAAACTATTTTGCTCGATGAGCTTAGGGTCGGCTTCAAATTGAAAGGACACTGACTAAGCCTGTTCATCATGATGATGGCCGTGGTCATGAGAGTGCCCGTGATGATGATCATGATCTGCATCCGTGCCGATACCCTGCACGTGATGGTGATGACCTTGTTGAGCCAAACCTACCTTGTGTTCGCTACCCACAATCTGTACGCGGTACTGGCAAAGCTGGCAATTCATATTGGCATTGCCCTCTTCGATTTCCTG
>JAPYOO010000259.1 GCA_029938135.1 Bermanella sp.
AACTCTCCGCCGTGCATATTGCCGGAAAAGTTGGCCAACGAAGGTGACACCAATTCGGTCATCTCGGTTTGGATAATCTGCCCCATTGCGACTCCATTATCGGTAATGTGAAAAGGAAAAGCTGAATTGTGAAAGGCGCAAAACCACGAGGATGCTGTGGTTTTGCTGGGCGCACGTTCTTGTGAAATATGCAGCCAATACTAAGCGTCAATGTGTTCGTCAGTTAGTAATTCTATTATAGGCACAAAACGGGCCAACTATCTAATAGTTAGGCGTTATGCGCCCTACCTTTAAAGAGAGCGCATTCTGCACGCTTATAGTGCTGCCTGCTAGTGCCTTTGCGCCATTCTTTGGTGCAAGAGTGTCAGTGGTAAGGCTGTGTTTAGTCTAAACTTAAAATGTCATTGATAGAGTGCTTTAGCTTATGGATCCCAGCGAATACAGTAATACGGAAATAGCCCCTAAAAGGCGCTTGCTGAATATCTATTGGTTATTGATGTTTTTCAGTCTGTTGCTGTTTGGCACATTTTTAACTTTTATTGTGTGGCAGAATATTAGGGTGGCCGAAGATGACTTTAAACAATATGGCCATCAAGTTCACCAGAGTTTGGTTCAAAGTTTTACTGTGAATGAAACCATACTGGATGGTTTTGCGGCTTTCTTGGCTGATGTGGGTATGCAAGATCCTAATCGCGCACGCTTTTATACCCGAACCATGATCGAGCGTTACAATCACTTATATATGTTTCAGGCGGCACAGCGTGTTAAAGGCATAGATGTGCCTGAGTTTGAAAAAGCACTTGAACATACCTTAAGTGAGCCTTTGAATGTGCGCCGTTTTGAATTCGGCTCAGGCTTAATGCCGGCCGATATTAAATCCACTCGAGACTATTACCCATTAGTATTTGTAGAGCCTACCTTTCAAGATGGATTAAACATTTTGGGCTTGGATATATCGTCTATTCAGTTTATTAAACAAGCCATGGATTATGCGCTGTCATCTGGTTTGGCCAACCTTAGTCAGCCCATAGAATTAAGTGATGGAGAGGAAGCATTTGTCATGATAAAACCCAGTTTTTTACCTGGCCAAGAAGTGGCCGACCAATATGCACTGTTGGTGGTGAAAACAACGGCTTTGTTAACAACCTTACGCCCTAAAGATCAGGGGTATACGTTAAGGCTAGAATACCCGCAGCATGATCCTATTTTAAACTTAACCACCACAAGTGTTACTCCTTGGCAGGAAAGGCTATTTCCCTTATTGGTGCAAGACGCGCACATTCGAGTAGGGGCGCAGGATATTCAGCTGACGTTAACGCGCCAATTAAGTTTTGAGCAAGTTAACTTATTCCTAATTACCATTTTATTCTTGGTGACGGTGATTATTAATGTATTGCTGCACCTGTATATGCGCATTCAATTTGAAAGTGATGTGCTTAAACAAGAAGCGAATCGAAAACTTTATCTGCAGGCCAATTATGATCATCTAACAGGGCTTGCCAATCGACACTTTTTTGAAGATCATTTTAAGCGGGCCGCCAGCCGTAGTAAGCGCCTTAAAAAAAGTATGTCTTTGTTATACATAGATTTGAATGACTTTAAAATTATTAACGATTCCTTGGGGCATCAGATGGGGGATAACATTTTAGCGTTGGCATCCTCAATTATTAGTGATGTTATTCGCGCTGATGATGTAGCCTGCCGATTTGGTGGCGATGAGTTCATTGTGTTGCTGGAAAATATCAAAGCCGCTGAAAACGTGAACCGAGTCGTAAAAAACTTGCACGAGACATTTGCAGAAGTTAAAACACTAGATGGTCACAGTGTTAAGCTTTCGGCCAGTATTGGTAGTAGCTTGTACCCAGATGATGGTCAAGACTTAGCTGCATTAATGAAAAATGCCGACCGGAAAATGTATGAGCAAAAACGCTTGAAAAAAGTGGTGCCGTTACGCAGTAAACAAAAAACTATTGAGTAATCGTTTAACTTCTAGCAGTGCCTTTAACTCTTCCTTAAACGATCAATTAAACCGATCCAAATACCCCCATTAACACCTACCACCTTGAGTAATTCAAATTGTTGCCAGTGATTGAGTGTGGCTAATATGCTGGCTTTTCACTTAGGGCTCCATATTTACAGAGGCAAGGTTTAGAAGACCACAGTGGCAAACACAAAATATTGCCCCCTAGAGTGATGGCTGCAGGTATTACCGGCACTCCCTAATAATACTTTTATATTGTTACGGGTTAGTAGAGGTAAGCTAGCGGCTAATGTTACGGTGGTCACAGATGATTCAGGAGCCATACGATGGTCTATCGAGCAACACAGTTAAGTCAGTCTAAAAAATCAGGTACACGGGCGCGCATTTTAAAAGAAGCCATGCAGCTAGTCTCACAAGGTGGCTTCAATGCCGCGGCCGTGGTGCCGGTGGCTAAACGCAGTGGGATTGCTACGGGCACCATCTATAGGCACTTCCCATCCAAAGCCGAATTGGTTGCCGAAGTATTTCGTTTTGCCACCGAACACGAGCTGGCTGCAGTGATACAAGCCATGCAAGTGGGTGGCAGTATCAGTGAGCGGCTAACCAGTGCCGTAGAAACCTTTTCTATTCGTGCCTTAAAAGCGCCCAGGTTAGCCTATGCTCTAATTGCTGAACCGGTAGATCCATTGGTGGAAAAAGAGCGCTTAAGTTATCGTTTTGCCTACGCAGAAGCATTTGAAGATTTAATAAACGAAGGGATCACCAAACAGGAATTCGTTAAGCAAAACACCCCCATTACCGCAGCAGCTCTAGTAGGTTTTTTAGCTGAAGTACTGGTAGGTCCTTTGGCGCCCCAATCAACGTATGAGGAAAACGACGATGATCGCACAGTGGTGGTGCCACAAGATTACCAAATGTTATTAACGGAAATAAAGGCGCTGGCATTAAGGCTAGTAGGTAAAATTACTTAACATCGCATTACTGTATAGATAGCTTAAAGTCTAATACTTACTCGGTTTTGTTCTTGGCAAGTCGACTAAATAAAGGCTTAAAGTTTCAGTTTCCTCATAAACGTTATGCAAGCTTTTTTTGCAATTTAGGCCATATTAATTAGGCGGTTATTTTCTAGCCGAACTGTTAGCGGCTTAGATATGGCGCGCCCTGTGGGCGTTTGTCATCACTCCTTCCACAAAGTTATGCACAGTTTCTGGGGACAAACAAAGTCCCTGTTAGTGAGTTTAAACAATCGTTTGAAATTTGCTCTAAATACCTGATTAATAATGTTTTTTTGCGTGTTTGTAAGGGTAATGTAAAAAACTTAATGATGGTTAAACTCGCACATGTATAAATTACGGTACTGGTTACCCCCCTGTTTATCCACAGTCTTTTCCACGGAACCCACGGGTGTGTGGGTAAAGTTGGCTAATATGTACCAATTTTGGGCACCTTGTGACCAATGGCAATATTCAACACTGAACTATAATTCATTCCTTAGGGGGCTTTCTTTTTAGGCCTCTAAAACGCGTTTAGGCGCTGCATTCTTATAAAAACAACTGAAAGGTACGGCTATGATAAAAATAATAAAAAGCCTGACTCTAGTATGCTTGGCAACGTTTGCCATGCAAAGTCATGCTTGGTTTTGGGACTCTTGGTTTAAATCAACTTACACAGAAACAAAATACCCTATCGTTTTGGCCCATGGGTTATTGGGTTGGGACACGATGCTGGGTATGGACTACTACTATAAAATTCCAGCTGAATTACGTAAAGATGGCGCTACGGTTTATCAGACGCAGGTAAGCGCGGTGCATTACACCGAAGTTCGGGGTGAGCAACTCATAGAGCAAATTGAGAATATATTAGCGGTTAATGGTGCTCAAAAAGTGAACCTTATAGGTCACAGTCACGGCGGTCCTACCATTCGTTATGTGGCATCTATGCGCCCTGATTTGGTGGCATCGGTCACAACGATTGCAGGCGTGAATAAAGGATCACCAGTGGCGGACTTGTTGCGCAAAATCCCAGAAGGTTCGGTGCTTGAGGGCGTTGCATTTACGGCGTTTGAAGCATTGGGTAGCATAATAGACTTTTTGTCGGGGGGGGGTAATCCTCAAGATGCGCTAGGCGCTATTTCATCGTTAACCACCGAAGGCGCTTTGGCTTTTAATGCTCAGCATCCACAAGGTATTCCGCTAACGGCCTGTGGTGAAGGGGATTATGTGGTTAATGGTATTCGCTATTACTCTTGGAGTGGTGGCAGTACAGTGACCAATGTCTTAGATATAACGGATGCATTATTAGGGGTTACTGGACTGGTCTTTAAAGGTGTGAAAAATGATGGCTTAGTCGGTACGTGTGACAGTCACTTAGGGCAAGTGATTAGGGACGACTACCGTATGAATCACTTGGATGAAGTGAATTTATTGTTAGGTTTGCATCACCTGTTTGAAACAGACCCCATCACCACATTTCGTAATCATGCTAACCGTTTAAAGAAAGCCGGTTTGTAACTCTTTATTTAGGTGTGTAATTAAACCATCAATAGCTTAAGCTGTTGATGGTTTTTATGCCCAAGGATGGGCGGTATAGCGCGGTGCCATGGATGGCAAAGAGCGCATATGTTCAGGATGAAC
>JAPYOO010000260.1 GCA_029938135.1 Bermanella sp.
GGCATATATGATATCAATATGGGATCAGGTAATTGGGCGATCGTCGCAAATGGCGGTATAGAGTTGCGTGATGTACAGGTGGACGGTGCCAATGGTGGGCAATTAAGTTTTATTTCATCGGGTGACTTATTACTTTCTGGCGGTGTCACCGATAACAATACCAGCACAATAGATAAAATAAATTTAACCGTGGGCGCATCGTCTCCGGGTTTTGTGATATTACCGGATGCTGGCTATTCGGTGGCGGGTAACTTTATCTTGTGGGGAGGAACCGGTGGCCTTAAAGATAACGTAGATGAACGTGTAAGCATTAGTGCTGATGCTTTTGTCAGTTCCGGCCCTAGTTTTTTGCTTAATAGCGGCCCCATAATTTTAGATTTAAGTGTTGATACTATCGATGTCAATGATGAAACCGGTTTACAGTTTTTTGAAATTAATAACAATAAAGACTTAGCCATAGCGGACATAGACAATGACGGCGAGCGTTTAAAAGGCAAGGATTTTAAACTGAATGTACAAGGCGCATTAATTGTACCTAACGACAATTTAAACGATGTAGATGATCAGCTATGGATAATAGCCACTGATGTGGATGACCCAGATGCAGACAATATTGTCACCATTACGGACTCAAGTGATGCTGACTTTAATTTAATTGTAGAGCTAACTGGGCAGCAAGACGTTTTAATTAGGACAAATGCTTCTCAAATAGATGGCACCGTTGTGGCGGGTGCAAGTTTAACTTTTGATGCACTTTCCGATATCAGCCTAAATCAAGACTTAAATTTAGATGGCGACTTATTGAATGGTGCGGGTGATATAAGGATTCTGAGTAGTGGCCATATATTAATGCCTAATGCCATGTTTCAAACGCTGGGTGGTTTGACGCTACAAGGGGCATCGATTGATGATGGAGATAGATTCTTAGGGCTTAATAGCGCACACCTTATATTCGATTCAGCTCAGAGTGACGCTAATTACCGCATTAGTACCAATGCATCACAGGTGGATATAACTGTAAGCGGCTTACGCAGTAATATACGTTTAACCAGTAGTGGTGACTTAAGCATTAGCGATTTAAATGGCGATGGTAGCAGCCTTTATGTAGCGGATGGCTACGGCTGGATAGACGCAGCTGGAGCCTTAAGCGTTAATGGGCAGGTTACGGCTCTAGATGCCGCCCGCGACGGAGCGGTTGGTGGTTGGCTGTATTTTGGTTACGAAGGCAGTGCCACTGTAGGTGCCTTGGCAGCGACCAATATTCGTGCCGATGGCAGCATTGAATCTGCACAAAACAGCTTAATGCCTGTAGCAAATGCTCAGATTATGTTCCGCCAAGAAGGGGTTTTGGATGTGAACAATCAACTGTTTGTTGGGGGCGTGGCGACGACTATTAATGCAATAGGTGGTGATGTGGTACTGGATATTAGTGCTGGCACCTCAAATATAGCCTCTGCAGGGTCTATAAACCTTCAAAGTTCGGCATCAATCATGGCTCGAAACACAGCAACTGACCCCGTGCTAAACCTGACCTATACTGAATACAGTCCAGCGGCCACTATTCAGGCAAGTGCGGGTCGCACTGTGAAAATAATGGGTTATACCGACTCGCCTCTTGATCCTAGCCTAGAGCTTGATGATGAAACCGATCAAGCCCTAGAAGACGCCATAAATGGGGCAACGGGCAGTGATGACCAGGGTGTAGCAGAAGATATACAAAATGAAGCGGCAGCGGAGTCTTCGCCTAATGTTAATGTGGCCCTAAACGAAATGTTTAGTGGTTGCCGTCAAGCTGAAAATGAAGATAAACGCTGCCAAGTTAAGGAAGAAATTGGACGCTTTTTGGGACGTTTTTTAATGGGTGGCAGTATGCCAAAAACACGATAATGAAAAATAATGGTATTAGGCTTTTAATAGTTTTCACACTGGTAATGTCCGCCTCTAGCTGGGCAGAATCCGAGGGTGAAAAACAAGTAAGGGCCATGTTTGTCTATAATTTTGCTAATTTTGTAGAGTGGCCAAGGAAAGCCTTTAAGCGTTCTAATAGTCCTTTACAGGTGTGTTTGCTTGGGGATGTACCTTTTTCGGGATATCTTGAACCCATGTCTGGAACTTTAATAGGCGATCGCGAATTAAAAGTGGTAATTACCAATAATGAGAAAAAAATAAAGGGACGTTGCCACATACTGTTTGTGGGGGACGATCAAAAACAAGTTATGAAAAAACTATCCCGCTCTAAAAAATATATCTATATCTTGTCGGTTTCGGAGCAAAAGGGGTTTATTGAATCCGGTGGTATAGTGAATATTATTGATCAGTCTCAAAAGATAAGTTTTGATATCGACTTAGATAATGCCAAGCGCCGTGGTTTATTTATTAGTAGTGATTTACTTAGCCTCGCTAGAAACATTAAAAGATTGAGTGAGTAAATGCATTATTTCGAACGGTTTATAAGAGATTTAAATGTTCGAAATAAAATATTGGTGATCGTTATCTCCTCTATTGTATTGTCACTTATTACCGCTTTCATACTTTTTGCTTTATATGACCGACAAAGTTTCCGAAAAGGAATGATTCAAGAGCTAACCGTATTAAGTGACGTAATTGCAAAACGTACCTCGGCCGCCTTATTGTTCAGAGATGATAGGGCAGCCACTGCAAACCTTGAATCCTTGTCTGTTAAAAAAAATATAATCCTCGCCTGTATCTATGATGACAAACAAGCCGTATTTGCCACTTTTGATCGACATGGCGATGCACACGAAACTTCCGAAGGAACCAATTGCCCACCATTACCTTATTCAGGGAATGATATATTTACACTCTTGCAAGGGGATATTTCAATATTAGTAAACCCTATTCGCTTCTCTGGCAAACAGTTAGGCTGGATATACATTGCCGCATCTATGGATGAATTAGCCTTAAGGATGCGCCAGTTATTATTGATTGGCACCTTAATATTTTTAAGCGCAGGCGTGATTGCATATTTGTTTGCCGTAAGGGTACAACGCTACATCACTCAGCCGCTTATCAATCTTCAACACGTATTACGTACTATCACTAAGTCTCGGGATTATTCCTTGCGGGCTACAAAAGAAAGCGACGATGAATTTGGCCATCTAGTTCAGGACTTTAATCGCATGCTTCACATGGTGCAGGAGGCTAACTTAAGATTATCTGATGCAGTGGAAGAAATTAAGTCCCAAAAAAGTGAAAGTGATGATAAGGCCGTGGGTGCAGAAGAGCGAACAGTGGCCATTAAAGAGTTTTTTGCCGGTGTAAGCCATGATTTAAAACAACCTCTATCGGCTATTAACTTGTTTTTAGGGGTACTTGAAAACGAGAACAATGAAGAGAAAAGAAGAAACTACATTAGTAAAGTGATGGAGTCATCACAGAATTTAAATACCCTGTTTGATGAGCTTTTGGATATGTCGCGCATTGAACAAATAATGAATGATGTAAACAAAACACGGGTGTTTTTACCTGATTTAATTGGCCGCATCATTAAAGACTTTGGTGTGATGGCCAATGACAAAGGATTGTATTTACATACCCATGTACGGGACATTTATGTGTATTCTGATTCCACAATGTTAGAGCGAATTATTCGTAATATTTTAGCGAATGCCATTCGTTACACCCAAAAAGGAGGGGTATTAATTGCATGCCGCCAACGGGGTGAAGACGTCTCAATAGAAATATGGGATTCAGGGGTGGGAATACCAGAGGACAGATTAAAATCAATATTTGAGCGCTACACTCAGCTTAACAATCCCGACAATGAAGCCATTAATGGTTTTGGTTTAGGTTTGTCTATCGTTAGTCGTCTGCTATCTGCGTTAGATCATAAACTTGAGTTATCCTCTAGGGTAAATCGTGGCACCGTGTTTAAGGTGGTGGCGCAAGGGCTTAGAGAAGTGGCTAAAATAGAAGAGGTAGTGGACAAATGGCAAAGTGGTAATCCTTTTTTTGGGAAGTTTGCCATTGTGATTGATGATGAACGCAATATAGCAGAAGCCATGTTGGCCGCTGCTATGGCGTGGGATATAAATGCTGAAGCGGCAACATCTATAAAACAATTGCATGAACTATTAGCCACTATGGACAGGGCTCCAGATATTATACTTACCGATTACACGTTGTCAGAAACTGAAACAGGATTACAAGCCGTAGACATCATTGAAGATTATTTTGATAAACCTGTATCGGCCATCGTAATAACCGGAGAGAAGGACGAGGCCATATTAAAAGAGATTGAGTTTTATGGTTGCCACTACCTGCCTAAACCGGTGGATTTAAGGCTACTAAAACAAAAAATTGATGAGGTAATGCATGAATCTGCATTTAAAGTGGGAGGAGAATAAGTAAAATTTAAGAGGGGTTTATCAACCCTGATTTTTACACCTTTATGCACCTCCGAGTATTTATTTGCTATTAAAAGGGGGCTTAATATCGTATTGAATTTTATACCCTATAGCCTTTGTGGTTTGGACTGTTTTATTGTTAATGACGTTGTGTGATGGGAGGGTATTAACCAAGCCTTCGCCCTAGTTGTTATTTAGCGT
>JAPYOO010000261.1 GCA_029938135.1 Bermanella sp.
GTTTTCGGCTGCGTGATCCAACATTTGGCGCATGGATATAAGTGCCATTTTGATTTCCTTTGTTTTCGGCTTATGGCCGAATTGTAATCTAAAAGTAAATAAATTCCTGCTTTTATGTAGCAGGAGCTCTAAGCTTGGCTCAAGTGATCTATGGCCAAGCGGTATCGAATTATTTAGCGCGCGACTCTAACATGGCCACAGCCGGTAAGGTTTTGCCTTCTACGAATTCAAGGAAAGCGCCACCACCGGTAGAAATATAAGAGACCTTGTTAGTAATATCGTATTTATCAACGGCTGCTAATGTGTCACCGCCACCGGCGATTGAAAAACCATCGCTATCGGCAATCGCCAGAGACAACGCTTTAGTGCCCTCACCAAACTGGTCGAATTCAAAAACGCCTACCGGTCCATTCCAAATAATGGTTTTGGCACTCTTTAGTACTTCTGCCAATGCCGCAGACGAGTCTGGGCCAATATCAAAAATCATGTCGTCATCGCTTACGTCCGCGGCATATTTTAATGTCGCCTCGGCATCTTCGGCAAACTTCTTGGCACACACTACATCAGTAGGCACAGGAATAGACACTTTTTCCATTAGCGCTTTAGCTTTAGGCACTAAGCTTTCTTCATATAACGATTTGCCCACAGGCTTGCCAGCGGCCGCAAGGAACGTATTGGCAATACCGCCACCCACAATGATTTGGTCACACATGTCTGACAAACTTTCTAGTACTTCAAGCTTAGTTGATACTTTTGATCCACCGACTATAGCCACCATTGGGCGAGCTGGATTATCTAAGGCTTTGCCTAGTGCGTCTAACTCTGCGGTTAACAATGGGCCAGCAACAGCCACAGGGGCGAATTTTGCAACGCCGTGAGTAGAGGCTTGTGCACGGTGCGCCGTACCAAATGCATCCATTACAAATACATCACACAACTTTGCGTAGGCTTGTGCTAATTCATCACTGTCTTTTTTCTCGCCTTTATTAAAGCGCACGTTTTCAAGTAGCACTAACTCGCCGTCATTGACTTCAATACTTTGCTTAAAGTCTTTGATCAAAGGCACGTCCTTGTTCAATGCTTTTGCTAAGTAGTCGGCTACCGGCTGCATTGAAAACTTCTCTTCGAATTCGCCTTCAGTAGGGCGACCCAAGTGGGACATAACTAATACTTTTGCGCCGGCCTCTAACGCCAATTTTATGGTTGGTAAAGAAGCACGAATACGCGCATCGGATGTCACCACTCCATCTTTAACAGGCACGTTTAAATCTTCACGAATTAATACACGCTTGCCTTTAAGGTTTTGGTCCGCCATGCGAAGTACAGTCATGCTTTTCTTCCTTTATTTTTTAACTCACCCGCGCGTCAAATGCACAGGGTTATATATTTATATTTAAAATTTAGTGTTGTTTGTTTAAATGCTGCAAACCATCAATCATTCGATTAGCAAACGCCCATTCATTATCAAACCACACCAATAATTTCACCAACCGTTTACCGCTCACTCGAGTTTGAGTCGCGTCCACAATTCCGCTATGCGGGTCGTGATTAAAGTCCACAGAGGCATGGGCTTCTTGGGTAAAATCGATAATGTTTTTAAGCTGTTTATCACACGCTTCTTTTATCAACTGGTTTACTTGCTCGCAACTGGTGTCGTTTTTTAGCTGCAAACTTAAATCCATCACCGATACATTCAAGGTGGGCACTCGTAAGTGCAAACTTTCAATGCGGCCATCTAAGTGCGGCATAATACGAGCGATGCCCTTAGGCAATGCTGTATCCAATGGAATAATGCTGGTCACCGCGGCCCGGGTACGGCGTAGGTCACTTGAATAAGCATCTATCACAGGTTGGTCGTTCATGGCACTGTGAATAGTGGTGGTGACACCCTGTTCAATGCCAAGTGTACTGTCTAGTAACGACATTATAGGTAGTACACAGTTAGTACTGCATGAACCCACCGAAACAATATTATGCTGCGCATTTAATTGCTCATGGTTCACGCCTGCAATAAAGGTAAAATCAACATCTAGACCCGGCTGACTAAGTAATACTTTTTTAGCGCCTTGGGATAAATGCTGATTCAACTCGCTGTTGTCTTTAAATTTACCGGTGCATTCCAATACCACATCTACCTTTAAATCTTGCCAAGGTAATTCATTGATATTTTCTTTATGTAAAATTTTAATCGGCAAGCTATTTTTGCCGTCATTGATATGCAATACATCTTCCTTGAGGGAAACCGCATGGGGAAATCGCCCATGGGTGCTGTCGTAGCGCAGCATGTAATCAATGGTGTCACAGTCGGCCAGTTCATTAATGGCGACTATCTGAAATTCGTTTTGCAAATTGCGCTCATAGATGGCACGCAGCACACACCTGCCAATTCGTCCAAAGCCATTTATTGCAATTTTTAAAGCCATTAAAAACTCGATTTAAAATAGAACAATGGGAGACGATCTACCCGGACTCTATCCTGGTACACAGCCTCCCATTTAACACACCCTGTATTACAGTACGTTGTTTACCGCAGCGACAACTTTATCAACCGTAAAGCCAAAGTGCTTCATTAGGTCTTTAATAGGTGCAGACTCACCAAAGGTGTCCATACCTACTACCGCGCCGTTTAAGCCAACAAACTTATACCAGTAATCTTTATGAGCCGCTTCCACAGCAACACGGGCACTGATAGCGCTTGGCAATACAGATTCGATATAAGCAGCGTCTTGTTTGCAGAACTCTTCAGCACACGGCATAGAAACTACGCGTACTGCGGTGCCGGCTTTTTCAAGCTCGCTTGCTGCATCCATCGCCAAACCCATTTCAGAACCGGTAGCAATTAAGATCGCTTGAGGGTTCGCCACATCTTTTAAGATGTAACCCCCTTTGACGACTAGCGCTAAGGTTGCATCGGAGCGATCTTGGTGAGGCAAACCTTGGCGAGAAAAGATAAGCGCCGTTGGGCCATCTTTGCGTTCAATAGCCGACTTCCACGCTACCGCAGATTCCACCGCATCACAGGGACGCCACGTGTTTAAGTTAGGCGTAGTACGCAAGCTGGTTAACTGCTCAACTGGCTGGTGAGTTGGGCCGTCTTCACCCAAACCGATAGAGTCGTGGGTGTAAACGTGGATAGCGCGTTGCTTCATCAGCGCGGCCATGCGAATGGCGTTGCGGGCGTATTCCATAAACATTAAGAAGGTTGCGCCGTAGGTTACAAAACCTTTGTGCAACGCTACACCGTTCATGATGGCGCTCATGCCAAATTCACGTACGCCGTAATACATGTAATTACCAGAAGCATCAGCAGCACTTACGCCTTTAGCTTCGGGCCAAAGAGTCAAGTTAGATCCCGCTAAATCGGCAGAGCCGCCTAAAATTTCAGGCAAGGCGGGTGCGAATTTTTTAATGCTGTTTTGAGACGCTTTACGGCTAGGAATGCTTTCGCCTTTTTCTTGGCATTCTTTAATAAATGCATCCGCCATGGCGCTGAAGTCAGCGGGTAGCTCATCGTTAATTCTACGTTTGTATTCAGCTGCGTCGCTTGGGAAGGCCGCTTCATAAGCTGCAAACTTGTCATTCCAAGCCGCTTGCGCGTTTTGGCCTTTTTGCTTGGCGTTCCAACCCGCGTAAATGTCAGCAGGCACTTCAAATGATCCGTGCTCCCAACCTAAACGCTTTTTAGTTAGGGCGATTTCGTCGTCACCTAGTGGGGCACCGTGGCAATCCTCTTTACCTTCTTTATTAGGCGAACCAAAACCAATAATGGTTTTACAGCAAATAAGGGTAGGTTGATCAGGGTTTGCTTTAGCGGTTTCGATGGCTTGCTGTACTTCAAGGGCATTGTGACCGTCTACTTTAGGGATAACCTGCCAGCCATATGCTTCAAAGCGCTGTACGGTATCGTCGGTGAACCAGCCTTCTACTTCACCATCAATAGAAATGCCGTTGTCATCATAAAAGGCAATTAACTTGCCTAGGCCCAGTGTGCCGGCCAGTGAGCAACATTCGTGGCTAATGCCTTCCATCATGCAGCCGTCACCCAAAAATACATATGTATTGTGGTCAACTATATCGTGGCCAGGCTTGTTAAACTGCGCGCCCAATATTTTCTCAGCCAGTGCCATGCCCACGCCATTTGCCATACCCTGACCTAATGGACCAGTAGTGGTTTCAACACCCGGTGCATAGCCGTATTCTGGGTGACCAGGGGTCTTAGAGTGCATTTGACGGAAACTTTTAAGGTCGTCAATGCTTAGGTCGTAACCCGTAAGGTGTAATAAAGAGTAAATAAGCATAGAGCCGTGGCCGTTTGACAGCACAAAGCGGTCACGGTCAGACCATTCTGGATCGGTTGGGTTGTGCTTCATGTGGTCGTTCCACAGCACTTCCGCGATGTCTGCCATGCCCATAGGGGCACCTGGGTGACCGGATTTGGCTTTTTGCACAGCATCCATACTTAAAGCACGAATAGCGTTGGCCAATTGGCGACGATCTGTCATAAATGACTCCTGGTCTAGGATGTTTGAGCAAGCCC
>JAPYOO010000038.1 GCA_029938135.1 Bermanella sp.
TCATCTTCATCTTCATCTTTATCTTCATCATCATCATCGTCGTCAGCTCTGACACTCTCCATTGAGTCTTCTTCCTGATCTTCTGGGTCGCCTTGTTCCTGTTCAAGTTTGGCCAACTCTTCTTCCAGGTCTTGCTGCCAATCTCGGTCATCTTCCTGTTTATAAAAATCAAATTCCAACAGGCCTTCATCCAATTCATTTAACTGTCTGAGCTGCTCAAATTCCTCATATTCATCGGCCTTTACGATTGGCTGCAGCAATACTAGTAATATCAACAGGGTGCAGCTGATGAGTGCAAACTTCATATTGATAATTCCTCCATCATTAATGGGTTTTGCGGGATGAGCAGGCAAAAATTAGCCCCCCCTATTGGGCTGTCTTCCACCCAAACCCTTATGCCATGGGCATCACAAATTCGTTTAACTATGGCCAGACCCAAACCAAAACCACCTGTCTTTTTATTGCGACTGCTGTCCAGGCGTATAAAAGGCGTGAACACCTGTTCCTTTTTGTCGTTACTGATGCCTTCACCGTCATCGCTGATGACCAACTTAAGACCACTATTTCCTTCTTTGACAACAATAGTTAAACGATTTTTTGCATGTTTAAAGCCGTTTTGAATTAGGTTTTGCAGCGCTCTTTTAATTAATTTTGGGTCGCCAACTATCATTTGATATTCGTCACACTGTAAGGAATGTTGAATGTGGGCATACTGTAGTCCGTGAACATCCAATAACGATGTTAGCAAATCATGCAAGAGGATTTTGGTAAACACTTGGGTATGTTCACCTTGTTGAAGAGTCAAAATTTCATCAATTAAATTGTCTATTTCGTTAATGTCTTTTTGCAAGCCCAGTAACTTTTCCGTTTGTTTTTCATTTAACGGACTATCGAGCAAAGCATGTAAGCGAAATTTCATGCGACTAATAGGGGTGCGTATTTCATGGCTAATGGCCTGGCCTATTTCTTTTTGCTCTTTTAATAGGCTGCCAATACGCAAGGCCATGCCATTGATGGTGATCGCGAGTTTTGCGATGGCATCTTGCCCCTTCATGGAAACCGGGTCATGTCCCTGGCCCCTGGCGAAATTCTGCATGCTGTGATCAATTTTTGTCAGGCGTTTTTCCAGTCCATAGACCAATATATAGGCCATGGCGGCGGTAATAATAATAGACAGCGCCATCATTAAGATGATGATGACCAGCGGTATTTCTTCAAATCCGTCCATGGGGCCAATGACTAATACCTGTTGGCTACGAGGGATGCGGGCATAGATCCACCTGGGGCTGTTACTCAAATCCTGACGTTCATTCACCACCACATCGCCGCGCTTGATGCGGCTTAATTGTTGGTGATCCAATGCCAGATTTTCAAGGGGCATTAATGCCAATTGAGGCAGTAAGAGCGTTTCTAATTGAGTCAATATTTTCTGGTGCTCTGTGGGGGTAACTCTTCCCAGTTCGTTTAGCAGCAAGACGGCCATGATGCGATAATGTTGTTCGCCTATGTAATCTATGTTGGCCGTTAACATTTTATGATGTTTGGTGAGCATATCCACTCTAATGGACTTATGTTGAGTGAGGTAAATCTGAATGGAGGAAGCTTGGGAGTGACCTTCGTCTATGGCTTGCAGGGTTAAATCTGTCTCCATGAGTTTAGAGACAATCTTTAACCATTGCGCTTGCTTAACCCCGTCATGGCGATCTAATCCCAAGGAGATCAACTGAAAACTGCCCTTAAAAATACTCTGGGCATAAGTGCTGTAGCGCTGAGTGTATTGCAGCTGATAAAGCCCATAACAGGTGAACGCTGCCAACAACACTGAAATTAATAAACTGCTGTAAATTCTAAAAAACATATTGCCTACCAGCCAAGCAGCCACAAAATTTAACTGGCCACCGGAAAGTCATCCTTATTAGTCGCCAGTTTAACTCGGTCATTGTTTAAGGTTAACCACACTGGTCAGGATATTTGTTGGTAATTTGTAGGGTCATCCCTACATTTGTTGAACATGTCCCATACAGACCTTCAAGCCAACTTATCTCATAATTGTTGTTACGGTTACTCGGCTCGCTAGGTTTGTTATGCGCTCAACATTTATTACTTTCACAAAACGCTTACTGCAACCCCATTGGCTGTTGTTGGTGACGGCCTGTGCGTTGCTGACGGCTCATCTAAGCCTAGTACCTGTGGCCAAGGAAAATCTGGCCCCTAAAACCTTGTATAAACTGGTGTTTCAATCGCAATTTATTAATTCCGGGCAAGACGTCAATATCCATACCTACCTTCCTAAAGATAGCCCATGGCAGCGGGTTATCACGGAAAAGTTTAGCCCCCTGGACATGGCCAGCAAGCAACAGCTATTGCCATCCGGGCGGCTCATTAGCTGGTCGGCCGATGAGACCCAGCAAAGTGTGGGTTATGAGGTACTGCTGCATATTCAGGGTAATCAATATCAACTGCCTGAAAACAGCCCCATCGAAAAAAACCTGCCCCAGCACCTGCAAGTGTTTTTGCAGGAAAGTGAGCATATTCAGGTGAAACACAGGGAGATTAAAAACCTTTGGCAAGACATTAAGCCGGTGCAGCAAGACGTAAAATCGGTATTGCAAAGTATCTTTGAATATACCTGGCAAGGGATCGAGAACGTGCCCTTTAAAGGCACCACAGACGCCCTAACCGCATCACGCCTAAAAGTAGCTAGCTGCAATGGCAAGAGTCGTTTGTTTGTGGCGTTGGCGCGCCTTAATGGCATTCCTGCACGGCTAGTGGGGGGCATTATTCTGGATAACGGCAGCAAAAAAACCAGTCACCAGTGGGTGGAGGCCTATGTGTCCGGGCACTGGGTGACCTTTGGCCCCACCAATGGCTATTTTGCCACGCGCCCGGCTCACTTTCTTAAGCTCTACGAAGGAGACCAGGCTTTATTTCGTCACACCAGCAACATTGCCTTCGATTATTTGTTCACCATTAATAAAAAAACCGTGAGCCCGTCCCTGTATCCATCCTTGTTGGTAGATCACGAAGAGCAAATAAACCTGGCGCCAGCCCTCACCGAATTGCACCTGTCGGCCACGACGTTATCAATCATATTGTTATT
Source organism: Bermanella sp. (assembly GCA_029938135.1). Classification (GTDB taxonomy): domain Bacteria; phylum Pseudomonadota; class Gammaproteobacteria; order Pseudomonadales; family Oceanobacteraceae; genus Bermanella. The sequence goes on from JAPYOO010000038.1 coordinate 3,101, forward strand.
CCCCTTGTGTACTCTACTCATTACTTTTTTACGTAATGTCATCGGCGTGAAAACCTTTGGTATCTTCATGCCCATGCTTATTGCAGCCACCTGTATGTACAGCGGATTAATGGCCGGGCTGGTGGGCTTTGTGCTTATCTTGCTGGTGGCCATGGGCCTGCACTTTTGGCTTGAGAAACAACGCATCTTAAAAACCGCGCGCCTGGCTACCGTGATTTCGCTCATTAGTTTGTTATTTATTTTTGCGCTCTATCTGTTAAGCAGCGAACACAAGATGGAGTTTGGCATGTTGGCATTAATGCCGGTGGTGATCATCAGTTTTGTGGCAGAGCGCATTCATCAGGTGACGGTGGAGGGACACTGGAAGGAACTTGTTACCAGTTCCCTGGGGTCGCTGGTGACCATACTGATGTGTTACCTGTACATGGACAGTTTTTTATTGCAGAGCCTGTTTAGTCTGTTCCCGGAATGTTACCTGTTAGTGCTGAGCGGCTTGATCTTTATTGGCAAGTGGGATGGCATTCGTACCAGTGAATTATTGCGATTTAAACATGTGCGCGCAGAACAGGCAAAAAATTTACTGGGCATCAATAGCCGTAACCGCAACCTGGTTTACAAACACAACTCAAAGGCGTTATTGAGACTGGCCGCCGATAAATTGGCCAGTAAAAAAGCCTTAATAAAACACCAGGTAGTGGTACCGGACACATTGGCGGTTTTTAAACAGCAGGGGGATCTGGCCTCATTGGAGCAACACTTAAGTAAGTTGAATCAGTTTGTTATCAAGCCCAACAACGGTAGCCAGGGTAACGGCATCCTAGTGATTGTTAATCAACTCAACGGCTTCATCAGTGCCGGTGGCAAACATTACTCCTTACAGGATTTAAACCAGCACATTAAGGAAATTCTCATTGGCAGTTACAGCCAAAGTGGTGAACAGGACTGCGCCTACATAGAGCCCCTCATTCAGCAGGATGTGCACATCAACAATATTAGTGACCTGGGTTTAAGTGATATTCGAATTATTCTGGCCAAGGGAAAAATTATCAGCGCCATGTTACGTATTCCAAGCCACTCCTCTAACGGCAAGGCCAATTTGCATCAGGGGGCCATAGGGGTTGCCATAGACATTGACCGCGGTATCACCCTAAAGGCCATGCATAAGGGTAAAAAAATTACTCATCACCCGGATGGTCAGGCGCCACTTATTGGCTTGGATATTCCTCATTGGCCAAAGGTTAAGTTACTGGCTGAGAAAAGTTATGACGCCATTCCTCTCGCCTACCTTGGGGTGGATGTGTGCCTGGATAAAGAGGTGGGGGCTTTGGTGCTCGAGGTGAACGGTCGCGCCGGCCTTGAGATTCAAAACATTCACCAGCAGGGATTCAAGCAGGAATTATTTCAAGCCATCGAAGGAGGTAACGCCTAATGGCCATCTTAAAAAGCAGCAGCATCCTGTACGCAAGCCTAGTACTGCTGCTAACGCTGGCAATCGCGTGGAATGAAAACGCCTTGCAGCGTCAATCGGGAGACATGCAGCTAATTGACCTTAATCAGTTATCCCAAACAGAAGGAGAGTTTGAGCTGGAGCAGGATGCTGAGGAATACAAGGTGGACAGCGCATTATTTTCCCAGGCGATCAATCATGGTCGCCAGGGCGAGCCAGAATTGGCCATCGCTAAATATCGAAAAATATTAAGTGTGCATGGCAATCATCAGATGGCTGCCATTAACTTGGCAATATTATTGAAAAAGACCCAGGGCTGTGAAAACAGTCGTACGCTCATGGAGCACGCGGTGTCGGTGAGTCGTGCCAAGCGCAAGGCCAAGGCCCATGCTTTATTAGCCAGTTGTCTGAGTGAAATGGCAGAGCACCGCCTTGCCCTTAAACATATTGGACAGTCCATCTTGTTTCGGCCCAATCATGGTAGAACCTGGTTAAAGCAGGCGCGGGTGGAAACATTGGCCAAGCTTCCTTACGGACAAGTGTTGGCCAGCTATCAAAAGGCCATGGCCCTGGACAGTAAAAACAAAAGTCTGCGTCTGGAAGTGGCCGGCTTTCAATATCAACATCTGGATTTTAACGGCAGCATCAAGACCTTAAAGTCTAAATACAAACTGTTAAAGAGCTCCACTAAGGCCAACAAGCTATTGGCCTGGAGTTACCTTGAATTGGACAAGGTTAATAATTCGCGAAAATATGCCCACCGTGTGAAGAGCCTGCAAAGCCGGGTCAGCATATTTAGCCAGGCATTCGATTTTTACCTAGATGGAAAATTTGAGCAATCTATTACCGCCATAAAGGCGCTTAAGTCTAAGCGTGGTGAAAACCGCTATTTATTGGCGTTAAACTATCAGGACAAAAAATGGCCTAACCATGCCACCACCCAGCTATTAAAACTGAAACATTCTGATCAGTATGACTATTTAAGTCATTGGCGCTTGTTGCAAATCAAAAATAAAAAGCTAACCCACAAACAACAAATCGCAGCCTACCAAAACCTGTTGGACGAGAATATACATAGGGGTCGAGTGGCGCTGGAAGCCGCTCAAGTGGCAAAATCACAAGATGAAATAGACAGCGCTCTTAAGTTTATTTTACTGGCTAAAAAAACCGAATCGATGAACAAAAGAATCGAACGCCTCTATGGCGAACTGCTGTGGTTAAGTGGTGAAAAGGGTAAGGCCATAGATCAACTGGGATTTTTGAATGACCATTTCACCGGTAGTCGCCTCATAAAGCGTCATCTGGCCAACTACCTAAGTGAGCAACAACAGACCACACAGGCGTTAACGGTGTTGGGGCAAATTCACGGCTCAGACCTTAAAAATAGTGATCTTATTTTTATTGCCGAATTACTGGTAAAGAACGGGCAGTTGCAGGATGCCATTGGCAATCTTCTTGAGTTATTGGAACGAGATGATAAGGACATAAATGCTCGCTTCATGCTGGTCAAGCTGCTTAAACAAAGTGGCGATATGATCGCCAGTAAAAAACAACTGGGCCTGCTACTCGCACTGGCCCCTGCATTTAAACCTGCCCAACAGATGTTAGCGGAGTAACAAATATGACCCTCAAAAAAATATCAGTACTGATTATGGCAATACTGACCCCGGCCATGGGGCAGGCGAAAGGACACGAAATAAGCCTCTCTATCATGCTGGGAAGCGATAGTAATCCTTATAAATTTGCCGACCAATACACGGTACAGGCCAGTCAATATATGAACCTGGATTTAAAGGGTAAGGTGTATTTTAGCAAACGCTGGTCCAGCATTTTACAATGGCAAGCGCGTCAATATCAACAGAATGATGATTGGGCCGATAAAGAAAAATCCAGTGTTGGCTTGCAGTATAAAGGGCGTTCAAAGAAGCGCCCAAGTGCCTTTGAGGTTCGCCTAGAGCAACAGGATAAAACCTATGTGAGCCGCCTAAGTGGCGGGTTAAGCAGCTATTCGGGAGAAAGCCTAGACGACAGGTACGATTACACGCAGCTCAATTTAAAGTGGCAAAAACAATACAATCTGACTAGGAATTTGGCTTGGGAATATGAAGTAAAATTCAAGCAAAAAAATTATCAGGACTTCGATAGCTTAAATATTACCGACCTGGATTACCGCATCCTTACTCTGGGGAATATGTTCGAATATAAGATTAACAAAAGACAAAAAGATGAGTTTAGTGTTGATGTAAGCTACCGATTTTACACCCATCGCGAAAAGGTGGATATTAGTGGGGCTGATATTGCCAATACCCAACTGGGATATATTGACGCAGCTTTAACTTATGAACACACCTTAAAGACATCCAAGCGACACAAGCTGGCCATGGGCCTCACGTATGAGAAGCGAGTGGACAATGGCAGCGGTTATTACGATAACCAAAAAGCCAAAATTGAGTTTCGTAGTCGGTATCGTTTGCTTGGCAAGGGCAGTTTAACCACTAGCTATCAATTTAGTGATTTTGCTTATGACAGAGAAAGCAATCAGGGTCAGCCCGGAAGTACGGATGAATACAGCGCCAACCAAAAACATCAGCTTAAATTTAACGGTAAGGTTAGCCTTAACGCCTATCTACCCATGAATGCCCAATGGCTGATGGGTTATCGCTTCGAGCAAGTAAAAGCCGATAAAGCCCAATACAGCTATGAGCGTCACCAGCTGGAGACCGGTTTAAAATTTCAAATGTAAGCAATAGCCTAAACAAAGCGGTACTACCGGGCTGCCCCAAAAGGCACCCGTGATGCTGCACTCTTAGGTTTTCAGATAGTATATCACTACACTTTTTTACGTGTCCTGTCAGCTAGCACAAATGCCTTAGGTGTCTTTGGCTATAAATACTCTAATTCCCTTTCGTCACAATAGGTAGGTCTATTTTTTCCTGCTAGTATGCGCTTAAGATATTCACTTAGCTTGGCGATAAATATGTTATTGGCACCTTTTTACAAAGAATCAAATGGCCTGCTACAGGTAAGTAGACAGCAAGGCAGTGATTTTGCTAAGAGCCTGGCCAATGATTTTAATCCGTTACACGATTTTGATGCCAAGCGCTTTGTAGTGCCTGGCGATCTGCTATTTTCACTTACATTGAAAAAAATGGGCATTAGCGAAAAAATGCGCTTTGATTTTGTGGGCATGGTTTCGGGGGATGCTGAATTTTCCATCGTGCCACAAGATGACGGTCAGCTTGAAATCATCAGCAAAGAAAAATCCTGTACTAAGATTCAGCGCTGCGGTGACGTAATATTCAACGAGAAACTCATTGAAGATATTTCATTAGAGTACGTAAAGTTTTCAGGTAAAACCTTTCCTGGTATTTTATTGCCGTTAATGCAGCAACAAAATGTGATGATTAACCCAAGCCGCCCTATGGTTATGTACCAAAGCATGGTCATAGAGTTAAACGAATTTAATTTCAGTGAACCGACGATTGAATTGGCTAAACAAGAAATAAATGTAGAGGGTAAACGTGGAGACGTTTCAATTCACTTCAATATAGTAGCGGATGGAAAGGTCGTGGGCTGTGGTGAGAAAAACTTTTTACTTAGTGGTCTTCGAGACTATGAAGAAGATGCTATGAATACCTTAGTGAAAGACTACGAAGCGACTAAAAGTACTTACCTTAAATCCTAATAATTACTTAAGATTAAAGAGTATGAATGCCTAGTGTGCCAATGCTCTGTATTCATACTTTAATACACAACGGCTTTATTACGTCCGCTGCTCTTTGCCAAATACATGGCTTTATCAGCGCGTTCAATTAATTCATTAGGCCCCATGGCGTGTTCCCACAGGGCAGATGCAATACCGATGCTAACCGTTACATAAGGTGGCTCACTTTTTTCTTGGGGTATTTTTAAATCCTTCATATACTCAAGTAAATTCCGAGCTGAAATTTGTGCCTGCAACTCACTTAGCCCCACAGAAAAAATTACAAACTCTTCCCCGCCAAAACGTGTTACAAAGTCCGATGTGCGTTGAAATACATGATTTAAGGCTTGCGCTACTTTTTTAAGGCATTCGTCTCCTGGTAAGTGACCGTAGAAATCGTTGTATTGTTTAAAATGATCAACATCGACCATAAAGACTGTTAAGCAATCATCGTTACGTTTGGCTATGCTGTATTGAGTGGGGTATTGCAGTTCAAAATAACGTTTATTATAAAGGCCGGTGAGTGAGTCGGTTTGCGCTAACCCTTCAAGGCGCCGCTTAGCATCTTCTAATGCAGAAATTTGTTCGGCTATTATTTTTTGAGTTTGTATTTCATCTGAAATATCTTTTTGCACACTAATAAAATAACAAGTATTACCCTCTTTATCTGGAATAGAAGATAACGTGGTATCACACCAAAACATCTGCCCCGACTTGCGTGTATTGCGCAATATTACATGGCAGCCTTCTCCATAAGTGAGGGCTGAACGTACGCTGCACAGCTCGGTTTCTTTAGTTTGAGTGCTGTTTAAAAATAAGTAATCCTCACCAATAATTTCCTGCAAACTATAACCACTCATGACTTCAAAGGCGGGGTTCACATAAAGTATCGGGTGCTTTGGCTGTTTGGCATCCACTATGCATACACCATCCGTTAATGAGGAGAGTGTTTTATCCAATAAAGTCTTTGAAACCTCAATATCGCTAAATGGCATTTATAGGTCCTCGATTTACCGCCTAAGTAATTAGGCGCCCTCAATACTCAAGTCTATTCTCATTAATGTCAGTAGACTAGCCGTGTGAAATCCTGTTTAGACTATTTTAAAATAATAAATTGTAACTAATATTCCTACTGGTTAAGTGGGGGTTACGAAGAGTTTGGGAGGAGGTCTATTTAAGGGACATTTCCTTGCCTGTAGGCAAGAAACTTATGGCATACTCTATGGCTATATTACGGTTGAGAATTTTATAAATGTGTTCAGGTGAGTTTAATATATTGGGCCGGGTTTTTGGAGTGTTGCTGACCTTGATGGTAAGCGAAAATATATTGGCTAACAGTGTTAACAATCCACAATTTATAGGTGCCAAGGTCTGTAGCGGATGCCATAAATCCCAGTATACCCAGTGGCAGGGTTCGCATCATGATCAGGCCATGCAACATGCTACACCAAAAACGGTACTGGCGAACTTCAATCAAACTACGTTTGAATATAATGGCTTTACCTCTACATTTTTTAAAAAGGGCAAAGAATTCTGGGTGAATACCGATGGTCCAGATGGCAAGCTAAGCGATTTTAAAGTTCAATATACCTTTGGTGTGCATCCCCTTCAACAATACCTTATAGGATTTGATGATGGACGTTACCAGGCTTTGAGCATTGCTTGGGATAGTCGTCCCCAAGATCAAGGAGGGCAACGCTGGTTTCACCTTTACCCCAATGAAAAAATAGATCATAACGATATATTGCATTGGACACGGCATTACCAAAATTGGAATGGCCGTTGCGCTGATTGTCACTCTACCGATTTACAAAAGAACTACTCCCCTCAAACAAATAGTTATCAAACCACGTGGTCTGAAATAAATGTGGCATGTGAAAGCTGTCATGGTGCGGGCACCAATCATTTAGCCTGGAGTAAAAATCAGCAACAATCTGCAAGTAATAAAGGTTTTAAACATGATCTATCCGCAGGGGTGTGGCAGCGAGGAATTAAGCAGAATACCGCCACAAGAGTGAGTAAACAAAAACAAAGTGAGGCGCAAGTTAATAGCTGTGCGTTTTGTCATTCGTTACGAGGCACCATACATACTAAAACAGCCGATTTAAACGGCCCTGTATTAGACAGTATATTACCCAGCCTAATTACCTCACCGGCCTATCATGCAGATGGTCAAATACTGGGTGAAGACTATGTTTATGGGTCCTTTACGCAAAGTAAAATGCATCAAAAAGGTGTTGTGTGCAGTAATTGTCATAACCCACACAGTTTAGAGTTAAAAGTTGATGGTAACGGAGTGTGCACTCAGTGTCATAACCCTGAAAAATTTGAGCAAGCATCGCATCACCATCATCAAAAAAACGCAGGGGCACAGTGTGCAAATTGCCATATGCCAGAAACCACCTACATGGTGGTGGACCCAAGGCGTGACCACAGTATTCGGATTCCGCGCCCAGACTTATCTGCGCAGTTAAATACACCTAATGCCTGCAGCCAGTGTCACCAAGACAAGTCGTTAGACTGGGCTAAAAATAATTTTACTAAATGGTATCCGCAAGTCACTAATAAAAGTCATTACGGGCAAGTATTTTTAGCGGCACAACAAGCGGACCCAAAGGCTTTACCAAAATTAGCGCTGTTAGCTGAGAATTCAAATTATTCGTTAATGATAAGGGCGTCAGCAGTGGGATTGTTATCTAATTACCCCAATCAATTTGCTGTAAATACTGCGATTGCGCAGCTTGAATCCACCGAGTCGTTAATTAGGTTAGCCGCGTTACGACAACTTGACCTGTTAAATTTATCGCAACGGCTTCAGTTTGTATGGCCTCTCTTACAAGACCCTATGAAAGCCATACGCCTTGAAGCCATTCGTTTGTTAGCCCCCATAAAAAGCGATAATAGATTAACCAATACATTGTCTAAAAAACAGCATCAGGTATTTTCTGGGGCCGTTAAGGAATACCTACATACCGCTAATACACATAATGATTCCCCTAATGGACAAGCACAAATGGGGGTGATGTATCAGGCGCTTGGCCAGTTTGATAAAGCCATAGCCGCTTATAGGCACGCCCTAATATTAGACGGCTATTTTGTCACAGCCTTACTGAATATTGCCGATGTATATCGTCAAATGGGGCAAGAGAATAAAGGCATCGTGGCACTAAAAAAAGCCATTGCCCTTGATGAAAACTATAGCCCAGCCCAGTACGCTTTGGGGTTAGTGTATATCCGTATTAAAGAAATTAATAAGGCGCTGCCTTTTTTAAAGAATGCTGCACATTTGTCGCTTGATAATGCGCATTATAGTTATGTGTATGCGGTGGCGCTCTATGAAAGTGGACAGGTAAGGTTGGCTATTAAGGTTCTGCAAGAAAATGTAAGCCGCCACCCAGATCATCGTCAAAGTAGCGCGGCGTTAAACGGGTACCTTAATCGTTCACCGGCTAGATAGCGGCATTATGGATTGGGTCAATACTAGGTTATACACATCTTTAATATGCGTTAGATTACGGTTTTTTTAAAATAAAACCGCGGCTCCACACGCAAATAACGTCATGATAAATAAAAACCATTTAAGCGTCGTGGCTTGCACTTTAATGGCCATTTTTACACCAATGGCGGCGCCCAGCATTGTTCCGGCCGCTAAAATTAAACCGGGCAACCATAAGATTTGGTCCTGCCATATAAAAATAACCAGCGCCAAAGCCGTAAAGGCTAACGTACACACCATTTTAAGGGCGTTGGTGCGCACTAAATCGTAACGCAGGCTTCCTGCCAGGGCAGCGATTAAAATAAAGCCCACGCCCGCTTGTACAAAGCCTCCGTAAAAGCCCGCTACAAACAATGTAAAAAGAGCTATTGGTCGATCTTTTACTTTAAAGGGAGTAACCCCCTCGGCTGGCATAACCGTTGACGGGCTAATTAAAATAATCAGCGCCATGCCCACCATCGTGGTCAGTAATAACGGTTTTAAAATCCATTCGGGTGAAAATGACGCCGCACAGGCACCTACTATTCCCCCCACTAAAGTGGGCAGTAATATAGGGCCCACATCCGAGGTTTCCAGCTTGTTGTGTTTTTTAAAACCGGCGATAGCAACAATTGATTGTAAAAAAACACCTACGCGGTTGGTGGCGTTAGCAATATCGGCGGGTAGGCCCATGATCATTAGAGCCGGAATGGTAAGGTTAGAGCCACCGCCCGCCATCGTATTAATAATGCCAGCGATGATGCCAGTGCTCACCAGTAAAATAATGTATCCGGGTGAATAATCAATCATGCTGTTATATCCGTGTGGGTCTTGTGCGCACTATACAATATTCGTAATTATGTTTTGGTTTATTTGAAGGGTAAAATACCCGTGGATCTGGTTTAAACAAAAATGATCCGATCAATCATCGCCATATAAGCCAGTGGAATTCTAGATAAAATACTAAATGTAACGAAGGTGCCTAATGTTATTCATTCATAGATAACACTAAAATATCCTTTTTAATGTTGGGGTGCGTTGCATGTAAACCTGCATAACACCAATTAAAAGACCCGCATTTAAAAACATAAATAAAGAGTAAACAGCAGGGATAATAGCAATTTCGGCGTTGTTCAACATGACGGTAGCAATGAAAATGCCGGTGGCGCTGTTTTGAACGCCCACCTCAATACTAATGGCAATGCTTTGCTGTTGGTTAAGCTTAAACAGGCGGGCGGCGCTAAATCCCAATAACATAGTGGCTAAATTCAAGCCATAAGCCACCGGTCCAGCCGTGATCAAGGTATCCACTAGTCCATCTCGTTCTTGATACATAATACTTAAAACGATCAAAACAAAGAGCAAACTGGCAAATCGATTCACGGGCTTTTCTAGCCTAACAGAAAAATGGGTGAAATTATGTCGCACAAACATGCCCATCATCACAGGTAATAGAGTGAGGGCAAACAATTTCATATTAGTGGTGCCAATGGGCAGTGAAGTCTCGTTACTGGCCCCCATAAAATGGTGCAGCGCAAAATTAATAATGAACGGAATAGATATTACCGTAACACAACTGCTGATGGCCGTTAACGTCACTGATAATGCCACGTCCCCCTTTGCCAAGTACACAATCAAATTTGAAGTGGCGCCCCCCGCGCAAGCCACCAATACCATAAGCCCAACAGCATATTCAGGTTTAAGAGCAAACAGCGACGCAAATGCAAACCCCACTAAGGGCAGTATCAGTATTTGACCGATGATGCCGATGGCTACCGCTTTGGGATAAATGAATACCCGTTTAAAATCGGCTACCATCAACGTGGTGCCCATACCTAACATTATAATCGCGAGGCTAAGTGGCAGCACCACGGATGTTAAAATGTTTGCTTCCATAGGTTGTCCGGCTATATTTTATTTAGGCTGGTAGATACGCCTTTTTAAAATAATCATAGAATGAACTTTTAGCAATTACTTTACTTTACTTTACTTTACTGTAAAAAATGTAGCCTAATTTGAATGCAGAACAAGCATTTTTACGGATGTTAATGGTTGGCCCATATACTTATCCACGGTGCCTAAATACTGGTAAATGGCCCGTGTTGTTGATGGGCGGAGGCACCGGTTGCAAGTGTTTTTAGTATCGACAGTGACGATACTATGCTGATGGAGAATACGTAATTCAACTGACGTCGTTTACGCTGACCACCGACAGGACTTTAACTAAACACGGCAGTGCGCTTAGATTTACCCATAGATCTAGGAGGATCAGTATACAGCACATTTATGGACTGGATCGCCCCTGCGGCCACAATGAAGATATTTGCGAACGGCCATAAAAAGCTACTTTAAAGGAATTGACAGTCTGTTAATTTTTAACAATATGACGGGTGATTTTTCCCGAGGTAAAAAGCTCATCTGTAGTGAACGAGCCTGTGCCTGTGAAAATTGTGGCCCCGTAATTTATACGGTCGCTACATCTTAGAGATAGGCAGTAATATAAGTGGTTTTAAGATTTATTCTATGACAAACATGCGGTCAAATGAGGCGATGGTTAATACCTTTTTTATGGCATGGCTGCACTTAACAATGCGTAATTGGGCCTTGTTATCTTTTGCATGAATACGCAACAATAACATCATACCTAATCCGGAGCTGTCTAAATGCGTGGCCTTATGCATGTCAATCACATAACTATTGATGGCTTTATCATTCTTTTGAAAGGTAGCGCAAAATTCTTCATGGATACTGAAATCTAAGCGTCCATCCACTAAAATGCTTAACTCTTGATCTATCAGTTGGGTTGTAATTGCCATAAAATCCTCATGTTGAATCCAAGCAATATAAGTAAGGGTAGCAAACATTTACAGTATTGGTTTTTGAATCAATGAATAGGGCTTATTTTTTACAAAAAATCGGTGAACTATAACGATACTCAACACTAGGCAGTGTGGACTCTGGTTTTACGGCTACTTTACTTCTCAATTATAATAGGAGGCGGGCTGTCGAAGAAAATGCTTATTGCCTTGCAGGTAAGACCAGCGCAGAGTTTGCAATCAATTAATAGAGGTGCCTGACTGGAAACAGTAAACTGTGAAATATAAAAAGGCCAGGCTATAAGAAGCTAGCCTTTCGGTATTAATATTATTGAGACATTGCTTGCTGCGCCTGCATTAAAGCTTGCTCCAACCTTTGTTGTAAGTCATAGGCATTGGCTAAGGACATTACGATACGGTTATTAATTACGGCATTGCCCGGTGATGACTTATGGTGGTTACCAAATTCAAATGTAACCTCGCCTGCCCCTACAAAAATATTGGATATATCTCGGTAACAATATTCAAGCTCGGGTGCCACATAGGCGCTTATTTCTTGTGTCTTTTCAGGAATACTCATTTTTATACAACCTGTACTGTTAATTCAATAGATGTCATTAAGACATGATTAATACTTTCACCTGCGACGGGGCCAGCGTCATGCCGGTAGGCGCGTTTGTCATATTTTGCATGGCAGGTGCCAACATTTTGGTGGCAGGTAGGCCGCCGGTGAATACCTTAACGCTGCCCATCATACTGCGCGCAGGCCCCATCATCATGCCAGACATAACCCCACCCAAGGCACCGGCGTTATCGCCCATGCTCATGGGAATCATAGTGGCAAGGTTATGTGCAGGCATCATAGAAATAAAATGCTTCATGGAGCAAGTAGGGGGCAACGCCATGGGCAACATGGCGGTATTTGGATAGGGAATTGGGGTTGGAATAGGCCCCGCGGGAGACGGAATCGGCGTTAAGCAGACATCCGGCATGGCGAAGTTCATCCCGCTTAGAGAGCAATTTGCAAACATATTATTCTCCTTTAACCCATGTGTATGTGTTCACCATCAATCTTGGTGTCTTTTTGACTGACCAGGATGGTGTGTTTTGAATTCATGGAATATAAGCCATCTACTTTACGGCCCATTTGTCCGGCGTGAACCTGATCAGCTTGATCGGTTTTGCGAATATAGCTGTTAAATTTTTGAATGGCTTGTTTGGCCATAGTGCTGAGTAAATCACTAATAATATGTATGTGGCGAATATGGCTGTGTAATTTACCGCCCTTGATAACGGCATTATTAAAGTCCATTACGGCTTTATCTGTTTTCATTACGCTTTGTTGTGATAATTGGGTAATTTGCTCGCTGATGATGCTGGTGTGCTGGCCACTGCGTAAGGTAAGGTTTTGATCACACGCAATGGTGGCATTGGCAGGAAGCTGTACTGTGAGCTGGCTGTCTTCATTACGGTGCAGTATGGCCACTATGAAAGCTTGCTGATATTGGTCAAAGCTGTATAAAACAGTATCTTGCACTTCCGGTTGCACTAGGCAACTAAAAGCCTTGTTTGCCAAGATGGTTTGGCCCTTATGCTCTAATTGATAAAGGTTATCTTCAATGACCATCACTTGCGCCGAAAAATTACCTTCGGCGGCCGCTGATATGGCAACGATGTTATTGGCTGGTAAATTCATTATTTGCCCCATTGTTCCGCTTTTTTAAGTTGTTCGTTAGTACCTTGCGCCGCAGCCTTATTGGCGCCACTCCAGATACACTTTTCATCAAAAGACGCATGTAACTTAGCCATAGCCAGGTCGCTGCCACTAAAGTCACATTCAGATATAAAGCTATTGGATAAATCTGCGTAGTTTAATGTGGAACCAGCAAGAATGCTTAAGCTTATGCTGGCTTCTTTTAGCTGTGCCATCTCTAGGTTTGCGCCGCTTAAGTCACAACCCAATATTTTACATTTTTGTAGGCTCGCTTGTTTAAGGTTGGTTTTTACAAACTTTACACCGCTTAAATCATTCTCAAATAAATTGGCCATTTCCATATTGGCAGCAGAAAAATCACATTTTACAATTTTGCTGCCACTAAAAGCGGTTTGATTTAATTGGCATTGGCTAAAGTCACATCGACTTAAGTCACATTCAATAAACTGACTCTGGCTAATCTGCATGCCACTAAAATCTATGTCAACTAAATTAGCCTTGGAAATAAATATCATTTCAAATTGACAGTTCTTTATTATATTTTTTGAAAAAATACAGTTATTTAATGTGGTTTTAAACAGTCTGCATTGCTCAAAGCTGGTTTTATCTAGTTGGCACTCATTGAATACAGAGGTTTCAAATTCATTTTTTAAGTAGACAGCTGCCGGCATCTTACATTGCTGGAATATACCCCCGTTAATCGTATTTTGTATGAAACGAATGCCAGGCATGTCGCAATCAATGAATTTGAATCGAGCTAAAAGACTGTTTTCAATGGTGCACTGTATAAAATTTGACTCTATGAAGCTGACATTTTCACAGTCAAGCCTGCTAAAACTGCAGTTCTCGAATGTACATTGACTAAACATTGCTTGTTGGATATCTGAATGATTGAATGTACAGCCACTGAAAGTCACCCCAGTAAATATGCCACCACTTAAATCAGAATCCTTAAAATCAAAGTGTGAAAATTTCTCTTCATAAAAAAATTCACCTCCTTTAACTTGCAGACTAACCTCCTGCGCATTCGTGGGAACCTCTACGGTAAATAAATCCATTACGCAGGCCTCCAGTCTTTAAGGATGGTTGCATCAAGGTTTGCATGGTTGAAGCGCGTGCCTTTTACGGTTGCACGAATAAAATCCACCGCGTATAAGTTGGCTTGCTCTAAATTTGTATCTGTTATGATAGCCTTGCTTAAAACAGCGCCCATTAAATCAGCTCTTTTCATACTTGCCCCCGTTAATATTGCTTTACGGAATGTTGTTTGATGCCCTTGGCAATCATCAAAATTGCTGTGGCTTAAGTCTGCACCATTGAAGTTGGCACTCGAAACATCTGCGGATGTAAATAGGCAGTTTTTAAGATTAAGCCCTTGAAGGTTGGCTTTATGCATTATGGCCTTGGAAAAATTTAGATTTCTTGTGGTGAAGGCGTCTTGCTCATCATCAACCTCGGCAGCACTGACAAAACAGTTGCTGGTCAAATTGGCTTTAACAAAAGAAACCGAGGACAAACCTGTATCTGACCAAGCGGTGGAGGTAAGATTCGCATTGTCAAAACGGCAATCCTTGAGAGAGCAGTTAATAAAATTGCATATTGTGAGTGTAGCTGACTTGAAATTAATATTATTTAGCTGTAATTCTAAAAATTGCCAATTCTCGATTAGGCTATGTTCGAAGTTACATGTATCAAGTTCTATCTCAAGTACTTCAGGATTAACAAATTTAGCATAAGAAAAACAGGTGTTCCCGAACTGACTCTTTGATAGTTTGGTTTCTAAAAAGCTGGCGTGATCGAAATTGGTATTGATACAGCTAGAGGCCCCTATGTTTGCGTTATTAAAATTGGCGCGACTGCAATTAGCTTTATTGAAATTGGCTCGGGCCAAAATCGCACCACTAAAGTTTGCACCAATTAAGCTGGCACCGGACAAATTAACTTGCTCCATTAAGCAGTCAGAGAAATTCATGCCATCTAGATTTTTATTTGAAAGATCCAAGCAGGCCCAGTCTTTTCCACTGGCATCTTTATTACTATTTACGATGGCTAATAAGTTTTGCATCTGGCTAGCATTATCTTCATGGGGTGAGAGTCCATTTTCAGAAAAATGCGCTCCCATACCATAACCCAGAATAAATTTCTGTTGTGCAATAGCCAGTTCTTCGTCGATGTTATCCAATATTTCTTTTTGTAAATTTTCAAGTTGGGCCTTAGCTTGATTCGCAACCTTGCTATTCGCCATAATTGGGTTGCTAAGCATAATGTGCAACTCTTTCTGGGCCTTTAGTATTTCTGGAGTTGTGCCTGCTAATTGTTGCTTGATATCTTCAAAATTAATTCTAGGTAATGGCGATGGCGACGGGGGGGCTTCCTTGCCCAGGTTTTCTAAGCTTTCTATTTGTTGTTTAATCTGCTGTCGTTGTTCGTCGCTGAGTTTCTTTAAGTCATCACCTTGTTCTAACTGAGCTTTAAGCTTATCGATCTCTGGTTTAATCGCCTCTAATGCCTGAGTTTTCTGATTGTCTGTAAAGGCATTGATTTCCTTGAAAATATCATCAATTTGATTGAAGGAGAAATTGGATAGATCAAGTTTCTTAGGATCCGTGGCATTAATGCCCGGCAGTATGGCTTCAAGCTTGGCTATTAAGGTTTGTGTATCGGGATCTTGGTTCGCAGGGGCACCGAGTGTTTCCAGTTTTTCTAAAATCGCATCACGCTTGGACGGCTCTATAGTAGGGTTGTCGAGCTGCTTTTTTAGTTTTCTCAATGATGAATCAACTGTCTCATTGACGGACTCCTGAATCGAGCTCACCTTGGCTTGCATGTTGTTATTAAGCTGGCTTTCGACATTTGTATCTAACGCAGATTGCTGTAGTAATTGCATCGCACTAGCAGCACCAAGAGGAATAAGGTCTTGAGTATTTAAGCTGTCCAATAAAGGATCTTTAGCTTTAATACGACGCTCCATGGCTTCTTTATAATGCGAAGAAGCGCGTTTTTTATCTTTTGAATTCTCAAAGCCTAAAACCATGTGGCTAATTTGTTCGGCCTCATCTGAACTAACCAGCATGCCACCGCGCCAGATAAGCTGGACGATATCTTTGTCAGGGAAAAACAAAGCGGTATCCAAGTGTAAATTGATTTCCTTAAACGACTGTTCACTATTAGCTTCTTGACTATCTTTAATAAAACAGCGGGGGAAAAGACCCGGCAATTCCCCTTCAATGACTTTTTTCTGAGGATGCATATTCTTAAATTGGTAGGCTTCATTGCCACTTAAGAAGCCATCAACCCACTGGTCTTTGGGGGCATTCATAAATAACCGCCAATCCATATCTTTAGGATAACCCGGAAAATACTTTTCCATGTATCTTTGGTCGTAGGTACCTTGATACTGACTGCGTTGCGGCCAGCTAGGGTCTAACGCGGCAAAACTTGCTGGAGTGTATGCTTTACTCCGGTCTGTAATAGTTTCAGTGCTGGATTCAATATTAGGCAAATGCTCATACTTGTAACCAACACCGCTGGGATTCGATGGCAGGTCAGGCCCTCCAAAAGCATGTTGATAATCTAACGGCATGCTCGTGAAGGGCAATGGCTTGCTGGGAATACCCGCTACCCAGTGGCGGTCACCAAATACATTGAGTATCTTTTGCTGTTCACCCACTTGAGCGCAAGCTTGCCCCGCGATTGTAGCTTCGCCACCTGGTGCATGAAAATTGCTATTAATTAACCATTCAGCACGAGGTTTGGGCATGCCCATGTCGAGCATAGGGTTTTCACCCATGGCCTCCATCATGTCGGCAATGCAATCGTGCATGAGCTCGATTTTTCCAGTAGACAGTCTTACGAATAAAGAGGTTGAGACAATCCAGTGAAAAGCTCTATCTTGTTCGAGAGTACGCTGATTAACGTTAATTTGCAGTGGTGCATACGTTTTCAATATAGGGCTCATAAGAATATTGTTGTGAAGGAGCTTGTAATATCCAAGCCACCGCTGGTTATCTTGGCCTTACTATTGTCAATTTTGCAGCCATAATCGCTAATAGTACTAATTATTTGCGCAAGCTCAATTGTTTTCTGTTTAGCACTTGGTCTGGACTCTACAGTTGCATTAAAGCCGATTCCACTCACTTTCATCTTGCCTTTACCAACGATTTTTGCCTCGATACCCGTTCGTAAATCCATTGTCAAACTGGCTTCAACTCCCGTTTTCACTGTTACAGCGGCACCAAATCCGACATTTATTTTAGCCGATCCAGATAAACTAATGGCGATGGCCGTGTCCGCTTGAGCCGATAGTGAGAAAGCAGTAGACGCTCCGAAATTAAACTTAGACGTTGCAGCAGCTGCGAAGGCAAAATTCATTTCTGCTGTGCCCATGCCATCTGTCGTTTTTATGTTATGAGAAGCGAGTGCCTGCGTATCCATGTTGTAGGTTTTTTTATCTGTGGTAACACTGCTATCTTTTTTGGTGGTGGTGGTATCAGAAATCATTCCTTTACCGTTAATACCGTAGTTTTTTTCTTTTGTTTCAACTTTATTAAAAGCGCCCGTGCTTGGGGTTTTCGTGGTTTCCACTTCGGTCTGTAGCTTTCCTTCTGGGCCCCATTTTTTATCTATTGAATGGCGATGTTCATTTTTTTCAAAGCTACGTAAAAGTCCATTTTTGAACATAACGTCAACATCATTACTCTCGGCGTTAAGGTGGTTTATTGTAAGAGACTTTGTTCGATCCAATACACTAACTTCGTTGCATAAACTGTTAAATTTATAGGAGTTTGACAAAAATGTTTTACTAACATTAACATTATCTTTATAGAACGGAGCCGATGTACCTGCCAACTTTGGAAAGGGATGATCTCCATTTGCTAAGTCTATTTTACCTGAGACAACGGGCCATACAACTTCTTCAAAATCAGGACCGCCTTTTTTTAGAATGTCGGCAACCGTGACATCATAACCATTATCAATAAATGGTGAAGCTATCTGGTTAATTTGTGAAGATCTATTAAGGTAGTTCTCTTTGTAAGTGTTGCCTAAATTGTAATTCCAGTAACCTTTAAAATCGTACATATTTCCAGCATGCCAATGCAGACGATCACCTTGTGATATGTGAATTTGATCACCATAAAATTGCTTGGTTATATAATTACCCGAAGCACGGTCATCAGGAGTAAAGTCGGGAGCAGCACTATCGCTTGGATCAATAAATTTTTTATTTTGATCAAAATCACCACGGCCGACAAAATAATTTTTGATGCTAGCGCTTATTTCGGTGTCGTCTGCTCTTTCATGATGTCGTGTGGTGGCCAGATTATAGCGGCCCTGCAAAGAACTCGTCACTAACATGCCGTCTGTGCTAATCACCGCATGGTGGGGGTTAACGTTAGTCACCGGAACCGGGTGCAACGAATTATCCAGCGCATGCTGTATGTATGGGCAATTTGGATTGTTGTCGATAAACGACAATAACACTTCCGTATTGGGCGTAAGGGGAATGTCCACGGAGTTACTGCCTGCCGAGGTTTGCGCTTTACGTACCCAAGGATCACCAGACACCCCTGACTCGTTTTCAAAGCCCATTAACTTAACCTTGTATTCACCGCTATCATTACGTTGCGCTAGGGTACTGTCGGTGGCGTCAGAATGGGTGGTTCCTAATACACTGGTTGCTTGCGGGATAGGGTAGTGAGGTTGAGGGCGAAAACATACTGAGCCTGGAATTAATTCAAAATCGCATTCGTAGCTAGCAAGTTCGGCAGAATTAACAGCATTTAAATTCCTGGCTTTATGCGTGGTTTTAGTGACCAGTGCACTGCTAAAGTCTTTATCTTGCATGGAAACCAAAAAGCCTGGGATAAAATAGGGAATACCACTGGTACCCGATGCCCTATGGTTATGACAGTTATTGGCTTCAAATTTTATTTTTGCCAAATACTCAGCCTCTTCCTGAGAGCTTACATCACAGACCATATGGGTGGCCTCGGTTAAGCCTGCTTGCTGATCATCCAGTGGAAAGGACGCTTTAATACTAGACGCTGCGTTAGCGTGATCATGGCCCACAGTCGTGATATAACTGGTGGCGGCTGCTCTGCTTTCAGTCCACTTCTTGATTTTTAAAGCATCGTTATCAACGGTTTTACGTTTGGTTTTAAATGTCGTTGTTATTTCTTGCAAATATCCTGAATCATCGGCAAATACAATTCTATTTAAGAAGTGATCAAAGTAAAAATGAAATCCCCAATGATCACATAAACGGGCTACAAAGTTGAAATCGGATTCCTGATATTGGCAAAACAGTTTACGAGTAGGCAGGGTCTCTGAAATACAGTTATAAATCTCTCTTCCTTCCAGAGAAACATCAGTAGCCATTTCTTCAGTAATTATATCTTTGGCAGATAGTGAGCTATCTTGTTTGAAGTATATTTCAGAGCGATTGTTACTACTGGCCTTTTTCAACTTTGGGTGAAAGTTCAGAACCCAATTATCCTCTACAATTGAGGCACTGGAAATATAACCTTCCATCTCTATATCGTCTTCATATATAGAATCGTCAAAACTGCAAATGGTATACACCGCATCGGCATTAATAACATCAAGTAAGCTTAAAGAACTGGGTTTTTCGCACGTAAAGGTATATTCGAATAATCGGTTCATGGCTTCAAAGCCATCAAATTGGATTAAAGTGAGCGCTTTGTCATCAACAGTTAATTTGAACGCTGGAGTAGCCATAAGACTGTACCCATAGTATTTTTTATTGGAATAGAAAGCGATAATAGGTAGCTAATTTTGGCGGGTCAATAGATCAACGCACTAGATACCAAGTTGTTACGAGGATTTTAATTTGGCAGGGTATTAACGTATTTTATTTGTTCGTAACTGATAATAATGCATTAGACGAAAGTCTTGTAGTGGCGTTTTTTAATTCACAGCTGATTGACAGGGAAGTCAATATTAAGTGATGGCTTGCTACTCATTTTTAGATTAGGAAGAATATAAATTAGTGTGTTATGTAAAAATTAAGAAAGGAATTATGTGTGATAATTATATTGTAAGTAGACAGTAAGATTGCAAGTGAAACTAGCGTACTTATCCTGATGAAGCAAAAAAAATAGTCGCAGATCGTTCGCCAAAGCCTTACTAATTCTAAGTGAATATTATTTAACGTCCCTTAGTTGTGTAATTGTTTATAGAAAAAACTAAGTTAGTACGTATGCACTTTAACGGCGTGCATACTTATTTATCAATTTACAATTAAACCGCCTGCCCACAACAAAAACCACTGGCCCAAGCCCACTGAAAATTAAAGCCGCCTAACTGCCCAGTAACGTCTAAAACTTCACCAATAAAATATAATCCTTTAACATTTTTGGCTTCAAATGTTTTTGAACTTATTTCGTCGGTGTTTACGCCGCCCAAAGTTACTTCGGCTTTTTTATAGCCTTCGGTGCCGCTTGGAATAAAGTGCCATTGTTGAAACAAACTGGCCAATTGTTCTAACTCAGTGTGTTTGTAGTTTTGCAGCGGAAGCGATGTATCCAATGGATCACAAAACGCTTTAATAGTGCGTTCAGGGAAATGATTTTTTAATACTTTAATTAAGGTTTTATTAGGGCTTTTTTGCTGCTGATCTTTAAGGTGCTGGGCCAAGTCAATATCGGGTAGGCAATTTACGGTGACGGTATTGCCCGGTTGCCAGTATGAGCTAATTTGTAAAACGGCCGGCCCAGATAAACCCTTGTGAGTGAATAAAATATTTTCACGAAAGCTCTGTCCATTGCATTCAATATCGCTGTCCATGCTTACGCCGCTTAAGCCATCGAAGCGATTTTTCTCAAAACCATCAAAGGTAAAGGGCACTAGGCCTGGGCTAGTGTCGGTCACGTTTAGATTAAATTGTTTAGCAAGTTGGTGGCCAAAATCGGTGGCACCCATTGTCGGGAAACTCATGGCACCGGTGGCAATGACCAATGATTCACAATTAAGCTCACCGGTGGTGCTTTGCAGCGTAAAGCTTTCATCATCGTTTTTAGCTACATTGGTGATCTCACAATCCAGCTGAATCTGTACACCTAGCTCTTGGCACTGATCAAGCAGCATGTTTAAGATGGCTTCACTTTTATTGTCGCTGAATAACTGCCCTAGTTTTTTCTCGCTCCAAGGCAAACCCACCTTATCAACCTGGGCAATAAAGTCCCATTGGGTGTAGCGCTTTAACGCCGACTTACAAAAATGCGGGTTATTACTTAAAAAATTGCTGGGCTCGGTGTACATGTTAGTGAAGTTACAACGGCCACCGCCACTAATAAGGATTTTTTTGCCCGCTTTGTTAGCGTGGTCTAGCACTTTAACCTGCTTGCCGTTTTGGGCCGCAGAAATAGCGCACATAAGTCCGGCAGCACCGGCGCCAATGATAATTACAGGTAACGACATACTAAACAGCCTAAAAAGTAAGGACGCCATTTTAGCAAATTATTAGCCTGATTAGCACTTCCTTTACTGTCTGGGCAAGCAAGCAGGTTTACTGGCTTGAAAAGCGCTGCAATGTGACCCATAAATAGGGGAATTATATAAGAAGGGAAAGATATGAATTTAGTCTGTAATGGCTGTTTAGGGGTGAACCGTGTACCTGATGAACGGTTGCAGGATGAGCCTAAATGCGGGAAGTGCCAGCAGTCACTCTTAGATGGCAAGGTCATTGAGGCCAATGAGGGGCTTTTTAATCAGCTAATCACACGCAGTGAGTTACCCGTGGTAGTGGACTTTTGGGCGTCATGGTGTGGCCCTTGTAAAATGATGGCGCCGGTCTTTGCAAAACAAGCATTAGCCA
>JAPYOO010000262.1 GCA_029938135.1 Bermanella sp.
ATATGTCACTTGCTTTACCCAGTCAGCTTTTGCTGCAACAAGACCTTATTGAACAAACCTTGTTAATAAATCCGCCTCAGGATGATTTACCCCATCACGCGCCTAAATCTTGGACCGTGGCAGCCTTAAGCCATACCGTGAACCAGAGTTATCAAAAACAGGGGTTTGCACTGGCTGATATTTGTACTGCACCCACCAAACGCTTTCCTCACGTTATTATTTACATGACCAAGGCCAAATCTCGCTTGGCTTTAATATTAGACTACGCACGCGCAAGCCTTGAAGACGACGGTGATATTTGGATCGTAGGCGAGAACAAAGGCGGTGTTAAAAATCTTCATAAATCACTCAAAGATGACTTTGCCCAAATAGACAAGATGACGTCTGGCAAGCACAGCGCTATTGTGACGGCCTGCGGCCCAGTTGAAAGTAAGCCTTTTGATATTAACAATTATTACACTGAGCAAGTAAACGAATTAGGCATTCCTTTAAAGGCATTGCCTGGTGTATTTAGCCAAGAAAAGTTGGATAAAGGCACCGCCGTATTATTAAAGAACCTGCCTAGGAAAGTAAAAGGGCGTGTTTTAGATTTTGGTTGTGGAGCCGGCATCATTGGCGCCTATATTAGCCAGCACCGAGAAGTTGAAGAAGTTGAATTACTAGACGATGACATACTGGCGGTTACCAGCGCGCAGAAAAACATTAAAGACAATGATGTTGCCTTCAGCGAAGCGTATTTAAGTGATGGCTTTGAAAAAGTAGAAGATCGTTATCATTGGATTGTTAGTAACCCGCCTTTTCATCAAGGTGTTAAAACCGACTACAACGTCACCGAGAAATTTTTAAACGAAGCTCGTGAACATTTAAAATTGAGTGGCAAACTATTAATTGTGGCTAATGAATTTTTGAATTACGAAACGATCTTACGCGAGCACTTCAACGGCGTAACGCAAGTGGCCAAAGAAAATGGCTACAAACTAATACAGTGTGAAGGTATTAGGCGTAAACCTAAGCCATAAACAAAGAGAAAAGAAAACATAAATAAAAAAGGTGGCATATTATCTATGCCGCCTTTTTTACTAACGATTACGACCTAACTCGTCATGACTAGATACCCAGTCACCCGCCAGTACCGCGGCCCCCAAAGATAACTCCCCCGCCAACACTGTGGCACCAATAATTTCCGCTAGTTTGTAGACCTTGCCTTCACCAACACAACCCATAATTTGCAAACATTCTTTTTGCGTGGCTAATCCGGTGCCGCCGCCGAAGGTCGCCACAATTAACGACGGAATAGTAATGGCAATATAATAGTCGCCGTTTTCATTAATGTCGGCAAAGGTCACCGCCGCTGACGACTCCGCCACGTTGGCAACATCTTGTCCGGTGGCCATAAACAAAGCCGTGATGCCGTTAGCCGAATGGGCCCCTGTGTTGGTAGAGCCCGCCATGAAATTTCCCACTTGACTGATAGCGCGCATTTTATAAAGCGTGGCGGCGTTAACCCCCATGATAGACTGCAACAGCTCATTAGGAATGGTGGCTTCGGCAATAACACGCTTGCCACGAGTATGCAGGGTATTAAGTTGTGAATGTTTTTTATCGGTATCCATGGCGCCGGACAACATGTATTTTTTAATGTTGGGACACTGAGATTTAATCCATTCACAGGCAAAATAAGTGGCTTTACTCACCATGTTTTGACCTGCGGCGTCACCGGTGGTGAAGTTAAAACGCAAATACATCATGCGCGCCGCCGCGTATTTTTCGATGTTGCGCAGCTTGCCCGACTTTGTGGTTTTTTCGGCCATTTCTTTAATGCTATTAAAGTTTTCATCTACCCAAATACCGAACTCGCGAGCTTGACGCGCATTTTCAAATATAAATACCGGCGCACGTTGCATGGCATCGTCCACTACGCTCACCGTCACACCACCAGCTTCTCGCAGCAAACGCATGCCACGGTTGTAACTGGCTACCAAAGTACCCTCAGACGTGGCCATGGGCACGTAGAATTCTCCCTTGGCATGCTCACCATTGATCAATACGGGTCCCGCCAAACCGATAGGCACTTGCGCAGCACCAATGAAGTTTTCGATGTTGCCTTGAGTGTCGGCCGCATCAAACGAGAACTTACCCACATGCTCTAGCTCAACGCCAGTATGCTCTTTAACAAAGTCGCGGCGGACCTGGGCCATTTCACTGGAATGATCTATTTTTTTGTCTCTGGGGATGCGAGCTGACATGGTGAATCCTTTTTATTAGTAACGGCTACCTATTCAGTGTTTCAAAACTAAAGACCCAACACCGTTAAAAATGTTACATTTCAGACACTTTCTTAAATCTATTGACATTGTTATGACGGCAAACATATTAGAACAACTGGATCACAGCGGATTATTTGGCGATTTCCCTGAAGACACCAAACAACAGCTAGCCGCCATTTCCACTAGCCAAGCCTGTAGTGATGGCCAAGTCTTGTATCAAAATGGCGACCTGCCAGATGCCCTTTATGGAGTACTCAGCGGTGGTGTTAAAATGGTGGCAGAAGACCCAACCGGCAAGTATTTTTTATACGGTATTGTGCAGCCCGGTTGGTGGTTTGGTGAAATATCCGCGCTTGATGGCCAGCCCCGTGCCCAAACTACGATGGCCATAGGCGATACCAAAGTTTTAAGAATTCCCCGTAAAGAGTTATTAGTTTTTTTAGATAACAACCCACAACTGTATCGCCACTTTTTAACTATATTGTGTAAACGCCTTCGTCAAGCTGGGCAAGTATTAGAAGAAGGAGCATTTTTACCTCTATCAAAACGCTTAGCCAAACAACTTTTGCGCATCCATAAAGCCAACCATCAGCACCAAACCAAAATAAACCAAGAAGAGCTGGCCGCCAGCATGGGGGTGACCCGCCAAAGTATTCATAGAGTATTAAAAGATTGGCAAATAAAAGAATGGATTCAAGTGACGTATGGAGATATTAAAATTCTGCAGCCACACGCGCTGCAGATGTTTGTTGAACTGAGTGAGTCTTAGTAAACGCTTTTAATGAGTAGAAGTTTTCTACTCATCATCAAACTCACGCCCTTCATAAAACCCCGGGGCGAGGTTTTCAAAGCGGGTGTATTTACCAATAAAGGCTAAGCGGTCGGTACCGATTTCGCCGTTACGGTGTTTACCAATAATAATTTCGCCGATGCCTTTATCTGGGGTATCTTCGTTGTACACTTCATCACGATAAATAAAGGCAATGATGTCGGCATCCTGCTCGATGGCACCCGATTCACGTAAGTCGGACATTACTGGGCGTTTGTTTGGGCGTTGCTCCAAAGAACGGTTTAGCTGCGACAAGGCCAATACAGGGCATTCAAATTCTTTGGCGATGGCTTTTAATGAACGGGATATTTCAGATATTTCCTGAGTACGGCCTTCGCTTTTACCAGCTACTGTCATCAACTGAAGGTAATCGATCATCACTAGGCCTAAGCGATTATTGTTTTCGCGATATACACGACGACATCTTGCGCGCATTTCTTGTGGTGTTAGTGCAGCGGTATCATCGATGTACAAAGGTTTGTCTTTTAACAAGTTAAAAGCCGAGGTCAATTTAGGCCAATCCTCTTCATCCAATTTACCGGAGCGCAGTCTATTAGATGGTATTTTTCCCACTGAAGAATACATACGCATTAAAATAGATTCTTTGGGCATCTCCATACTGAATACCAATACGGGAAGGTCACTTCCTAATAAAGCGTTTTCACACAAGTTCATGGCGAAAGTGGTTTTACCCATCGAAGGTCGACCGGCAATAATCACTAGGTCGGCGGTTTGGAAACCGTTGGTACGTTTATCTAAATCGGTAAAGCCGGTGGTTAAGCCGGTGAGACCGTCAGGCATATTGAACAATTCTTCAATTTTTTCTAAGGTACGCGACATGATGTGGTTAACATGTTCCGGGCCTGCGTCTTTTTTACCGCCACCTTCTGCTACTTCGGCAATTTTCTTTTCGGCGTCACTAATAAGATCTAACGCTTCACTGCCCATATTATTGTAAGCAGAGGTCGCTATGTCGGTGGCGGCTTCGGCTAATCGACGTAGCAACGCTTTTTCTTTAACAATGTCGGCGTAGGCAGCAATGTTGGCAGCCGATGGGGTATTTTCGGTAAGATCGGAAAGGTAGTTTAACCCCCCTGCATTTTCTAATTCTTCAATATCACCCAGTTCGTCACTTAAGGTGATAATGTCAAAGGGTTTACTTTCTTCCGCCAGCTTTGTGATGACCTGATAAATAAGTCCATGCTGATGACGAAAGAAGTCTTCTGGCTGCAAGCGCTCACTAACCTCTTCAAAGGCACGGTTATCCAGCATTAAACCACCCAGCACAGATTGTTCGGCTTCTACCGAATTGGGGGGCGTTTTTAGATTGGCAACTTGCTCGTCCATGGAGAGACTACTTCACATAAAAATTAAGGCGTTAGTGTGCCTTGTTTGTGGGTTTTGCTCAAGGTGGGTGG
>JAPYOO010000039.1:0-16670 GCA_029938135.1 Bermanella sp.
AACCAGCGACCAATTGATTAAAAGTCAACTGCTCTACCAACTGAGCTAACGGCCCCAAAGCGGGCGCAAATAATACTATTTCTCGATATTATTACAAGCCCTAGATAGCATTTATTTACAAATAAATTGAAAAAAGCATGAATATTCAATGATTTAGCGTTTTATGGAAGGAAGCGCATGGGTTACCGACTTAAAGTCAGTAGAGGCACACTAGAACAAGGAAACACAGATAATGGTGCGGATGCACCATTATTATTTAGAAAAGTTTTCTTTTAAATATTTCTTAGCAAAACGAGCACTGGCTGAACCAGAGTATTGCTTAACAACTGACCTCAATAAAGCCTTAGCTTTCACCGTATCACCCAACCGATGAAGTATGACGCCTAACTTGTATTTTGAATCAGAGGTTTTTGCATGATTAGGATACTGATTTATCACAATAGAAAATGCTTTACGGGCCTCGTCCAAATTCACTTGATTATAATAAATCTGCCCTAGCCAATAATAACCATTCACCACCAAAGAGCTTTTTGGGTATTGATTTAAAAAATCTTTAAATGCCACTGCCGCATTCGCCAATTGTTTGTTTTTCATAAACCCAAATGCAGCATCATACTCAAGCTTACCCTGCGCACTTTTTTTATCGCTTAAAGTAGGCGCAGATGCCTTATTAAGCACTTGCCCTAAACGACGATCCAAATCCAGATAGCGCTCTTTTTGCTCTTTCTTTATTTTTCTAAGTTCATTGCCTTGCTCTTCCACCCTAGCCTGAAGTGTTTGAACTTCTTGCTTCAACACCTCAATCTCACTAAACAATAGCTGAGCTGAGCTGTTTGTCGGCACACTTTTAGGAGCCTCGATACCGGCCTTGGGTTGCGTTTGTGGCAAGGAAGACCAAGTGTCTGCTTGCACACTTACTACCCCCATGACGCCCGAAAGCACCACAGAAGCCAGTAAAAAATTAGACCTATTAAACATTATTGGTCTTGGTACTTGATTTCGGCACGACGGTTTTTCGACCAACTCGCATCCGTTGAATCCAGCATTACAGGACGCTCTTCACCAAAACTTACAGATTCCAATTGAGCTGGGTTAACTCCCTGAACAATTAAATAACGCTTAACAGTATTTGCACGACGCTCGCCTAAAGCCAGGTTGTACTCAACGGTTCCACGTTCGTCACAATGCCCTTCTAGCACTATGTTCGAATTTGGGTTAGCTTGTAAAAACTGAGCATGTGCATTTAAAACATCTTTAAATTCAGGTCGAATCTCAGATCGATCATAACCAAAGTATACAAGTGTCTGGTCCAGTAGCGGATTAGCGACCACTTCAACTTGCTCTTGCGTTACCACATCAACATCTGGCGATTCAGGCACCGCCTGAGTTTGACTATCAGCAGCAGCCACTTCTGTAGTCGCCGCTTCATCAGTCGTTCCACCGTCACTGGCGCAACCTATCATGGCCACGCACAGTACAGAAACACTGAACATTTTATTTAAATGCATCATATCTACCTAGTTTTCAATTTTAATTATTGATTGCTGCAAATTAGTTATTGGCAACAACTGAACTGTATTTAATTTCAGCACGACGGTTTTTAGACCAATTTAGCTCATCAGAGCCAAATGATACTGGACGCTCTTCACCAAAACTAACACTTTCAAGCTGGTTTGCGCTAACACCTTGAACAATTAAATAAGACTTAACAGTATTTGCACGTCGCTCGCCCAAGGCAAGGTTATACTCAATAGTCCCGCGTTCGTCGCAATGCCCTTCAAACACAATAGAGGTTTGAGGGTTAGCCACTAAAAACTCGGCATGAGCATTCAATACATCTTTAAACTCAGGCAGGATTTCAGCACGATCATAACCAAAATATATAGTGGTTTGATCTAACATTGGATTAGCCACTTCGGCTTCTTCGGCATTAACTGCATCCATTTCTGGAGACTGGGCCACTTCTTGAGTCTGACTTTCATCAACCATAGCCGCATCTTCGGTTACACCACCATCACTGGCACAACCCGTGATTGCTAGTGCTAAAACAGATACTGCGAACAACTTATTAAATGCAATTTTTTGCATGATTTTTCACCTTTTTATTAATCAATGTATGGGCCCCATGCCGGCTCCCGTACATCCCCACTTTTAGAGGGGACTAAGAACCTGACATCACCATCTACCGAGACGGCGGCCAATATGCTGCGTTTGTTGTATTTAGCTGCGTACATTACCATAACTCCATTAGGAGAAACACTAGGTGACTCGTCCAAGAATGTGTCGGATGTCAAGATCTGTAGAAGTCCTCGTGTTAAATCCATGGAGGCAATGTGAAAGGGTTCACCTTTTGCGCTTTGATGCACCATAACCAGAAAACGACCATCCTGAGCTAATCGTGCTCGAGCATTGTAATTTCCTTCAAATGTAATCCTTTCAATGTAACCACTGCTTAGACTTACTCGGTATATTTGTGGGTTACCACTGCGCCCACTGGTAAATAATAAGTGCTCGCCATCTGGCATCCAATTAGGCTCTGTGTCGATAGCATAATGGTTGGTCACTCTAACCCAGTGGCGAGTGTTTAAATCCACCACATATATCTCAGGGTTACCGTCCTTGGAAAGCACCAAAGCCAATTTGTTCCCATCTGGGGAAAATGCAGGTGCGCTATTAATGCCCTTATTAGCACTCACTAATTGCTTTTTACCCGTGGCAATATTTTGAACGTACACTTTACTGCCAGTATCCTCTAACAATACATACGCTATACGCTTACCGTCGGGCGACCAAGAGGGCGAGAAAATAGAGTATTTAGACGTCATTATGACTTTTTCTCGAGCGCCGTCACTGTCAGCAATGGCCAAGTTAAAGCGAGTGCGCTTGCGATTGGTGGTTACATACGCAATTTTGGTGGAAAAGGCGCCGCGAATACCCGTAAGCTGCTCATAAATAGCATCACTCATGCGGTGAGCCATGTCTCTTAACTGACTGCCTTTGGCTGACAAGGTTTGAGCCAACAGTTCGCGCTCATTAAGCACATCAAATAACTGATAACGAAGCTTGTACTGATCATTGCCCACAGACTTGATACTGGAAATAACCAAATAGTCCTGCTTTAGCAAGCGCCAGTCTCGAAAATACACATCTTCTTGAGTCGATGGATGACTCAACATATCATCCGGAGACAATATACCAAAATGACCACTGCGCTCTAGGTCGCTGCGTATAATTTCATCGACATTCTCAGGCAAAGGTTTGCCTTGCCACTTCATGGGCACCACGGCAATAGGAATAGCCGAGGCAATACCTTGAGTGATTTCTATGGTCAACTCAGCCTTGGCGAAGGCACTAATAAATATAAATAAGAAACACCAGTATCGTAAAATCATAAACGTGCGTTTTCCGGACTAAAAGGCAATAAAAATTGACGAAATTCTTTTTCAAATAAGACAGGGTCTTTAGGTACAGGCAAGGTAGCTGCTTTCCATACCGCTTGTTCGGCACTGCGATCCAATGCCGCGTTACCGCTAGATTCAACCAACTGTACCTCGGTAATCTCTCCGGTGGGCACCAAATAAATTCTTAGCACTAACTTATCATCATGTTTAGCACTTGGCGGATAACGCCACATACTAATGATGAGCTGCTGAATCTGAGCGATATAACTCATAACGGCCTCTTGCTCCTCATCGGCTTGCTGAGCACGTAATTCATCCTCTAATAACATGGTCAGTTCATTCTGCTGCTCCTCTTCCAAAAGCGCAGCCAGCAAATCGGTTTCAGGTAATGCAGCCGGTTTAGCCTTCTTAATAACTTTTTCCGCTTTCTTTACTGCCTTGGGAACGGGTGCTTTTTTATTCACCACCACCTTTTTGGCTTTAACCACGGACTTCTTTTTCTGAATTTTTTTTACGGGCTTGGTTTTTTTTATAGTTTTTTTAGGCGTATTTTTTTTAATTTGAACCAAGCGAGCCGATATTTTTGGCAAAGACTTAACGACTATGGGCTCACTATTCATCCACTTCGTTGATAACAACACCAGCACTACTGTGATGATCAACGTAGAAGTTACCACCGGAATAGTGAAACTGCGAGGATCACTTATGGGTAAAAAGTTCATTTTTTGGTCAAATCAGGGGCGTCTGTCACTAACCCTACATTCGCGACCCCTGCACTTTGCAAAGTGGCCATCAATTTAATCACTTTGCCATAAGCCACAGCCTCATCACCGCGTACTAACACTTCCGTGGTGGGCTGCTGCTGCAATATTTTACTTACATATTTATGTACAAACTCTAAATTGGCCGCTTTATCTTCGCTACGGCCGCGTTCAATAACATATTGGCCATTTTTTTTAATGCTCACGATCAGTGGTTCGGCATTTTTAGGTGACTTAAGTGGCTCAGTGGCAACCTTGGGCAAGTCAACTTTCACGCCCTGGGTTAACACGGGTGCCGTAATCATAAAAATTACCATAAGTACCAACATCACATCAATGTACGGCACAACATTCATTTCAGCGATTGGACGTCTTTTTTGCCTAGCCATTTTTGTCTACCACTGCTGGGTTAGTCGCTTTACTTTTTTTATGAACTTGGCGATGTAAAATATTGGTGAATTCTTCTGTGAACGTTTCATAATTAATGGCTATTTGATCCACTTTAGTGGTGAAACTATTATAAAAAATAACCGCAGGAATGGCTGCAAACAAACCAATCGCCGTGGCAATAAGTGCCTCAGCAATACCTGGGGCCACCGTGGCCAGCGTCGCTTGGTGCACGTTTGCTAAACCGCGAAAGCTGTTCATTATGCCCCAAACGGTACCAAATAAACCCACATACGGACTGGTTGAACCCACCGTTGCCAAGAACGGTAAGTGATGATCTAACAATTCTGTTTCTCGTACCGTTGCCACACGCATAGCACGCTGCGTGCCTTCCATTACGGCATCGGGGTCGGCATTACTTTGCTGGCGTAGACGGCTAAATTCCCGGAAGCCGGCGGTAAAAATACTTTCCACCCCAAAAATATGTTCTTGTTGATTAATGTCACGATAAAGCTGACTTAAGTCCATTCCAGACCAAAAACGATCTTCGAATTCTATATAGTTAGACTTAGCGGCATTAAGCACACGCTGACGCTGAACAATCACCACCCAAGATGCAAATACCGCCGCCACCAAAATCAGCATGACAAACTTAACGACTAAACTGGCACTACTGATAAGCGACCATAAGGTCATGGATTCATTCACTGTCTACTCCTTGGCCATCAACCAAACTCATGGCCGACAAAATCATTTCAGGTATCGCTATGGGTTTCATGTCTTGGCTATTTAAACACGCTATGGTGACACTTGCTTTTACTTTTTCTATCGACCCACAAGTGATACGTTGCTCCATACTCATGGACGCTTTTTTAAAGTTTATATTATCTATACTGACATCAAGTTTTTGATCTAGTTGCGCACTGCTGCACCATTTAATCTGCATATCACGCACCACAAAAACTAAACCCTGCTCTTTGAGTTCCGACTGATTAAACCCTATTTTACGTAACCATTCTGTGCGAGCTCGCTCAAGAAAGTAAAGGTATCGAGCATGATACACAATACCCCCAGCGTCAGTGTCTTCATAATACACACGTACCGGCCAAGAAAAGCTAGGATTCATTGCCTGATCCTTGTGTAGGCGTCAAACCAAAGTGCCTGTAACCATTGTCCGTGACCACTCGGCCCCTGGAGGTACGCATCATAAAACCCTGTTGAATTAAATAAGGTTCAATTACATCTTCAATGGTGTCACGCTCTTCACTGATAGCAGCTGATAACGAATCCACCCCTACTGGACCACCACTAAATTTCTCAATCATCGCCAGTAACAATCGTCTATCCATGTGATCTAAACCATGGGTATCTACATTTAGCATATCCAAGGCTAGATCGGCAATTTCACGGGTGATTTCACCACTAAACTTTACTTGTGCGTAATCTCGTACCCGTCGCAATAATCGATTGGCGATACGAGGCGTGCCCCGCGCGCGAACGGCAATTTCCTTAGCGCCTTCTTCATCGATCACTACATTCAATAAACCGGCACTGCGTACCACGATACCGGTTAAATCCTCAACATTATAAAAATCTAAACGCTGTACGATACCAAAGCGATCACGTAACGGAGAGGTTAATAGTCCCGCGCGAGTGGTCGCGCCCACTAACGTGAAAGAGGGTAAGTCTATTTTCAAGGAGCGAGCCGCAGGCCCCTCTCCCACCATAATATCCAATTGATAATCTTCCATGGCAGGATAAAGAATCTCCTCCACTGAAGCACTTAGGCGATGTATTTCGTCAATAAATAATACATCTCCCTCTTCTAAATTGGTTAATAATGCCGCTAGATCTCCCGCTTTTTCCAATACAGGGCCGGAACTGGATTTTAAATTCACGCCCAATTCATTGGCAATAATATTGGCCAAGGTGGTTTTACCCAAGCCTGGTGGGCCAAATATTAAAGTATGATCAAGGGCCTCTTTGCGCGCTGTCGCCGCACCAATAAAAATTTCCATTTGCTCACGCACCCTTGGCTGACCTTCATAGTCTGCCAAGGTGGTGGGCCTAATAGCCCTGTCTTGTACGGGTTCTTGCGTTACAACTACAGCTTCTGCGCTGATAAAACGATCGCTTTCTATCATACGGTCTCCCCATTACGGGCACTTATATTATTGTTTGAGCATGCCCTTCAAGGCAAAGCGAATTAAATCTTCAGAGCAGGTCACACGCTCTTTAATTGCAGATATAGCTTTGACTGCCTCAGCAGGTTTATAGCCCAAGGCCATTAATGCACTCTCGGCCTCTTTAATCCATATATCCTGCTTCATAGGCGCAGGATTAGCCGTGGCCATTAGTGGCAGCTCACTGTCTACCTGCCACTCTTTAAGACGATCTTTCATTTCTACCACTAAACGTTCAGCGGTTTTTTTACCTATGCCCGGAATGCGCACAAGGGTCACTGTGTCTCCCTCGTGAATACTTCTTACAAAGTTGTCGGCTTCTATGCCAGACAAAATAGACAAGGCCAACTTAGGCCCGACACCACTTACTTTAATTAAAGCGCGAAACAATAAACGCTCTCGCTTATGGGCAAACGCAAATAAAACTTGTGCATCTTCGCGCACCACAAAATGGGTATGCAGGGTCACTGTTTCACCCACATCAGGTAAACCATAAATAGTTGTCATAGGTGCCAGCACCTCATAACCAATGCCATTCACGTCCAACAATAGTTCTGGGGCTTGTTTTTCAAGTAAAACACCGGTGATACGACCAATCATAGGACTGACAACTCTTTAAGTACTGTATTTATAATCAGTAGTAGGATAGCGAATCGCCCCTTCCATTACTAGAGCCTTGCTCTAGAGGGAGTGTTGTTAAGTCACCGCTAGAGGACAGCCTACATTTTTATACGCCCTTTACGCTGACCACGCCCTCCCACTTGGGCCAGTTGACCCTGAGTACTATTAGCGTGACAAATGACGATACCTAAAGCATCCGCTGCACCTTCTTGTGGGCAGCCTGGTAGCTTTAATAAAGTCTGCACCATTTTTGCATTTGCGCTTTATCGGCCGATCCTTTACCGATTACGGCTTGCTTAACCGAAGGTGCCGCACATTCAAATACAGGAATATCTTTCATAGCCGCTGCCACAATAGCGACCCCATACCCCGCAACGCGAGAGTCAGGGCCTATACCTAAGATCAGTGCCATACATAAGCCTTAATATTGATACATCACTGCTGCCAATAACTTGGAGTGCATTAATATGCCCAGAAGTAACAATCTTGCGTTATGGGTCGCCGAACTTCCATCCATGGAGGCTTGCTTCGGCATCCATGCCTCAAACTCCCATAACGCAAGGCTGCCACTCCTTTCAAGTTACAATACAGCAGTGTTATTAAATTATGGTTCGTACCCATTAACTTTCTAGAAGCCCTAAACCCAAAAAAAGCCGTAAGGCTTTTTAGGTTTTGCTAAGAGTGTTCTGAGGTGCTTGATAGCAAGGCGAAAGACTCTTTTCAAGGGGGAGCATAGCGGGCTATGTGACCGACTGAAAAGAAGCTTTCAACGAAGTTAGCAAGTGCCTCAGGCTCTCTTACTCTGCTTTGTCTTTTTCTTGGACACGTAGTTGCACACCCACTTCACGTAGCTGCTTAGTCGTCACCAGTCCCGGCGCATTGGTCATCACACAACCGGCAGATTGTGTTTTAGGGAATGCGATTACTTCACGAATACTATCAGCACCCACCATCAACATGATCAAACGGTCTAGACCGAATGCTAATCCGCCGTGTGGTGGCGCACCAAACTGCAAGGCATCCAGTAAGAAACCAAACTTCTCCTGCTGCTCTTCTTCAGAGATATTCAAAATTTCAAATACTGTTTTTTGCATTTCTTGATCGTGAATACGCAAAGAACCACCACCCAACTCACAACCGTTTAGCACTAGGTCGTATGCTTGAGACAATGCCGTTGCAGGATTGGCTTTTAATTCTTCAGGAGAACAAGCCGGTGCCGTAAATGGGTGGTGAATGGCCGTTAAACCGCCGCCCTCTAATTCTTCAAACATTGGGAAGTCAACAACCCATAAAGGCGCCCACTCTTTGGTTAGCATTTCAAGATCAATACCAATCTTAATACGCAGCGCACCAATGGCTTCGTTTACAATCTTTGCCTTATCAGCACCAAAGAATACGATGTCGCCGTTTTCAACACCTAAGCGCGTCATAATCTTCATGGTGTTTTCTTCACCAATGAATTTAATAATGGGCGACTGTAAACCTTCAACGCCTTTTTCAAGCTCGTTAACTTTAATCCAAGCCAAACCTTTTGCGCCGTAAATACTTACGTACTTGGTATAGGCATCAATGTGCTTACGAGACAATTTAGCGCCGCCTGGAACCTTAAGCGCCGCAACACGACCCTTAGGATCTTTGGCAGGACCGGCAAATACTTTAAATTCGATGTCTTGCAGCAAGTCAGCAACATCCACCAGCTCCATATCGATTCGCAAGTCAGGCTTGTCTGAACCAAAACGACTCATGGCTTCTGAATAAGGCATGTGCGGAATTTCACCCAAATCTACATTCATTTGATCTTTAAAGATCTCTTTGATCATAGTTTCGGTGATATTCATGATTTGCTCTTCGGTCACGAAGGACGCTTCAATATCTATTTGAGTAAACTCAGGCTGACGATCTGCACGTAAATCTTCATCGCGGAAACATTTAGCAATTTGGTAATAGCGATCAAATCCTGACACCATTAGCAATTGCTTAAACAACTGAGGAGATTGCGGCAATGCAAAGAAAGCGCCCTGATGTGTACGACTTGGCACTAAGTAATCACGAGCACCTTCAGGAGTAGCACGAGTCAAAATTGGTGTTTCTAAATCTAAGAAGCCGTTTTGGTCTAGGTAGTTACGTACTTGAGTACTTACCTTGTGACGGAAACGCAAATTACGCTGCATTTCGTCGCGACGTAAATCCATGTAACGGAATTTTAAGCGTACATCTTCACCTACAGGAGAATAATCATCCAATGGGAAAGGAGGCGTAGCTGCCTTGTTAAGTACGGTAATTTCTTTACCCAGGATTTCAATTTTACCTGTGGTCATGTTTTCGTTGGTGGCCCCTGCTGGGCGTAAACGTACTAAACCGGTAATTTGAACCACGTATTCACTGCGCACACCGTTAGCGGTGTTAAAAGCTTCAACGGTGTCCGGATCAAATACGGTTTGTACCAAACCTTCACGATCGCGTACATCTAAGAAGATCACACCACCGTGATCACGACGACGATGTACCCAACCACAAAATGTCACTGTTTGGTCGGCAAGTGTTTCTGTAATCTCACCACAATAATGGCTGCGCATAAAAAATTCCCAAATATAGCGTTTTAAATTATTTTATTGAACAACGGCTCTTAGGGCAGCTGTTCTGGCTCAAAATGAGAGACTGATCAATAGATTCAGCCGCTCTAAACCATCTGTTTATGTTAAAAAGCCGAGCATTATACCCAATTCCCACTGAAATCCGACAATTTGTGCGGCCCTGCTATGCTTTATTTAATAGGAGAGTCCATGAGCATTGCCCGAATAGAGAGTTTTGACCCTGATCTCATCGCTGACCTGCACGAAGAGTTGGTCGAAAAACGTGAAAAGTGCACTGATCACCTGCTGCAATTGGAAGAACGACCCGATGATATAGACACGCTCCATGTGCTATTCAGGGATGTTCATACCGTTAAAGGGGATGTGGGCATCATGGGCATTCACCAATACGTGCCTTTGTTACAGGCAATGGAAGATATATTAGACACGCTGCGCAACAAAAGCCGCCAGTACTCTCCGGCCCTAGGAGACGTATTATTACTCAGCCTAGATTTGACCTTTCGCGAACTCCACCATTTCATTAAAGATGATCAAGTGTTTGACCCTAAGCCGTACAACAAGCTGGCACACATGGTGAGTAAGCTGGCCAAACTTGATGGCAATGAAGCCGAACAACAAACCCTCGCCATCGTTCAAATGCTGGCGCCAGAGACCACCCGCTCTAAAGAAGAAGACGGCAAACAAACCAAATTATATTTCGACGAAGCTGAAATAAACGAAGAAGTGGCGTTCTTTTTACAAATGAGCCTATTACTAGACAGCCGAAACCCCTATGGGTCAGGTAGAACTGAACGCATGTTTGAGTTGGCCCTTACCATGAATCAAATGGCTGGCAACCCAATTGACAGCCACCAGCTACAAACAGCCATATATTTACATGATTTAGCCATGGGGTTCATGCCCAAAGGCATGATGGGTAAAGCCAGTGCGTTAAGCCAACACGACTGGCAGTGGGTCAAAAACCATGTAGCGCTCATTCACCAGCTAATTTCCCCTTTTGATGTTTGGAATGAAGCCGCGCAGATAATCCTTCATCACCATGAGCGCCTCGATGGTAGCGGCTATCCTGAAGGTTTATCAGGGGACGAGATTTGTGAAGGGGCAAAATTACTGGCGATTGTAGACAGCTATGAAGCCATTACACAGCCTCGTTCATACCAAAACCAGCAACAAAGACCTATGATTCGCGCGATCATGGAGATCAATCAAAACTCAGAAAGCCTTTACTGTCCTCGCTGGGTTGAGCATTTCAACCAAGCCGTTAAACGCCTACATGTTAAAAAAAGCTAATAAATAAGCCTTTTTTCACTTTTTACTTGCTTGTACCTGTCACTTATTTGTATATTCCTGAAACCAAACTTTTGTTATGACAAGGACACCACCATGGCCGCTAAAAAGAAAGCACCTGTGAAAAAAGTTGCAGCTAAGAAAGCACCTGCTAAAAAAGCACCCGTAAAAAAAGTAGCTGCTAAAAAAGCACCTGCCAAAAAAGTAGCAGAAAAAAAGGTTCCGGCCAAAAAAATGACCGCTATTGCGGATCGTTATAACAAGACCCAAATCCTAACTGAAATTGCAGACAACACTGAATTGACCAAAAAACAGGTTCAATCTGTATTGGATGAATTGTCTGATGTGATCGAACGTCACGTTAAAAAGCGCGCTGTTGGCGAGTTTGTACTACCTGGTTTACTTAAGATCTCTGCTGTTAAAAAGCCTGCTAAAAAAGCCCGTAAAGGTATCAACCCTTTCACTGGCGAAGAGACTATGTTTAAAGCGAAACCAGCATCTATCGCATTAAAGATTCGTCCATTGAAAAAGTTAAAGGAAATGGCCGAATAAGCCACTTTTTTTAGCCTGCACAGGTGGCGGTTTAACCACCACCTGCTGCCCTCTTCTTAGATATCAGTTACCTTCCAGCTATGCTTTAATCCTGTATACCTATAAACGCTTAACCTCGATCCATTCCATAAAGAACAACCGATAAGAGCAATTCCTTGTGATCGCTTCGCTTAAATTTTTAGTATTACGAACCAGCTGGTTATTATCCCTGCCATTTTTCATTTTAATTTTGCCGCAAGCCCTATACGTTAAAAAAAATACCTTGCGCCTACCAGAAGCAAAAGGCCCCCGTAATGGCTCAATTAATGGTGACGGCAAGCCGCTTCGCATATTACACGTAGGCGAGTCCACTGTAGCGGGTGTTGGCGTAACACAGCTTGAAAACGGCTTTACCGCACACTTGGCTGCCAGCATAAACCAACTGTCCAACAGACCCGTAACGTGGCAAGTATTCGGAGTGAATGGTATACGGCTAAATGAGCTATTAATGCGCCTTCAGCAACTACCTTTAGAGGAGTGTGACATTGCGGTGGTCACTATGGGCGTAAACGATACAACGAAGTTAACCAGCCTAAAAAAATGGCGACAGCAGATCCATTTAACCGTAAAGCGGCTCTCAAGCATCAGCCAAGGCCCTATTATATTTACTCAAGTGCCTTTTATGGAAAAGTTTCCGGCATTGCCAGCACCATTAAAATATTTATTAGGTTTAAGGGCACAATTATTAGACATGGAACTTCAACAAGCATGCAGTCAGTATGACGACGTACATTATGTATTGAGTGCGCCCAATATTGAGCCACAGTTTATGGCCCTAGATGGGTATCACCCATCAGAACATGGCTATCAAGAATGGGCTCAAAGCATAAGTCCTAGCATTCTAGACCGCATTCTTGACCACGATGGCAAATAAAGCCGCTAGTAAAGGTCACTGCCATCAGACGTTTGTGGAAGCGACTCAAACTTATCGCTAAACAGGCGAGCCAGCTCCTCCACCAAGTTTTCAAGGGCCGCTGAGCTGTAGGCCTTGGCTGGCATTGCGCCCCAAACAGGCTTGGGCCAGGTTGGGTCATCTTTATAACGCACAACATGATGCATATGTAATTGAGCCACCACATTGCCCAAGGCCGCAACATTCATACTGTCCGCCTTAAAAAAATCAGATAGCCTTTGGCTTACATATGCAGATTCATCACTTAATACGTGCTGCTCTTCTTGTGACAAATGGTACATTTCACGAATATTGGCACGTCTTGGCACTAATATTACCCAAGGATATTGACTATCGTTCATGAGCAGCACGTCGCACAACGGAAACTGCCCTAACATTTTTGTGTCTTTTTGTAGCTGTTCATTCAAAGCGTACATATTAAAGCTCCTACTGATAGAATATTGCTCTTCTTATTTAAGCAATATTTGACCCCGTTAAGCAAACAATAAGCGAGATACTTGTGCATTACTATTTGGTCATTTCAGGACAGCCCTATGCAATGGCTTAATAGCATTAAACTCGCCACTGAAATCTCTTTGCAAAACCCCTACCCTTTTTTGAAAAAAGAATTTTTATCTGCATTAGAAGAGAACGACTGCATTAATGGAGATTCTGGCTGGCAGTGTCATTATTTACAATTACCCTCGCAAAATTTATTGCTGCCGGCATTTATTAAAAGCCATTCATACGGTGAATATGTCTTTGACTGGGGTTGGGCAGAAGCCTATCAAAAACACGGTATAGAGTATTATCCAAAGCTGATTGTTGCCGCCCCCTTCACCCCCGTTACTGGCCCAAGATTGATAACTAACAGTTCAAACATTGACGGGCAAGAAATTAGCCATGCCTTGCAACAACATTGTCATGAGCAAGGGCTCAGTGGTGTACACTTTCTTTTTTGTAATGAAGAAGAGCGTGATCTATTGCTAGAACATAATTGGCACTTAAGAAAATCGATACAGTTCCATTGGCATAATTATCAATATCAGAGTTTTGAGCATTTTTTAAGCACCTTTAAATCACGAAAACGTAAAGCTATTTTAAAAGAACGCTTAAAAATTCAACAAGCCAATATTAAAATCACGACGTTAAGCGCTGCGCAAATCACCAAAGACGATTGGCAGTTTTTCTATTACTGCTACCAATCCACTTATACCAAACGAGGTATGCAAGGTTATATCACCCTTAAAGCCTTTAAAGCCATGGCCGCTACTATGGACCAAGATATTATATTAATTAAGGCCAGCCATAATGAACAACCTTTGGCCTGTGCATTATATTTTAAAGACCAAGAGAACCTCTATGGCCGCTATTGGGGCTGTGTACAAGAAATCGATGGATTGCACTTTGAAGTGTGTTATTACCAAGGCATTGAATACTGCATTAAACATGGCCTTAAACATTTTAATCCAGGCACACAAGGGGAGCATAAAATTAGCCGAGGGTTTGAGCCCACCTACTGCTACTCATTACACTACCTAACCCATCAAGGTTTTCATGAGGCAGTGGGCGACTTTGTTAAAGAGGAAGCAAAAGAATTAGCGCACTATCAACAGCGCTGTTATGAACAACTGCCATTTAATCAAAATAATATGCCACCGTTAAGAAGTGATTAAAGGCTATTAAGTAGGGATAAGACTTGTTAATTAAAGCGTATGTTATGGTCAAATAATGATTTGTAATCCAGCGCAGATTGCGCGGGATCTGACGCCTGCGTAATCGCACTGATCATTGCTATGGCATCCACACCTGTTTTTTTCACTTTTACAAAGCGCTCACCATGAATTCCGCCAATAGCCACCATTGGAATATTAGGCAAGTGGGCACGCCAATATTTCAAGCCATTAGGCCCCTGTGGTACCCAGGGCATATCCTTACTTTGAGTTTCATATACTGGACCAAACGCAATATAAGACGGTTTAATTGTTTTGGCTCGCGCCACCTCAAAAAAACAATGACTGCTTAACCCTAAACGCACACCCGCTTCACTTATGGATTTTAAATCCGCCAGCTCTAAATCTTCTTGCCCTAAATGCACCCCATAAGCGCCACACTCTATGGCCAGTTGCCAGTAGTCATTGATGAATAGTTTAGCGCTATATTGATGTGCAATTTTAATGGCTGCGCGTATTTCATTTTTTAAATCATCACCCTGTAAATCTTTCACTCTTAATTGAATAATATTAATTCCCAACGGCAGCAGCACCTCTAACCAATGTGCACGATCCACCACAGGGTACAAACCCAAAGGCCCATCACAGGGTTTAAATGACAAGTGGCGTTCAGTTTTGTTTCCATACAATAAAGGAAGCTGCACGGGTAATTTAGCATTCGAGTCAAAATTTAAATGATCTGTCCACGGCTGCAATCCCAAACTGCCACTGTTGGCATCAATTTTAAAGCGATGTTTAAAGCCCGCTTCAATTTGCATTTTGGCCATCACTACGGCATCCGGCACACTGGCAAGGCGGGCAAGACTGGCCGCTATAAGAGACGCCATGGCGCAGCCTGTGCCGCGATTAAATTCACTTGAAAACGCCTGATGGTCAAGAAAAAACGAAATATCCTTACTATAAAAATAGTCTTGGGCCACATGTTTACTGTGTCCCCCTTTAATTAATACCGCCTTAACACCTAGGTCAATAAATGCCTTAGCCGCATTAACCAGCGATTCCTTGCTGTCTATAACCACGTCCAGTAATGCCTGCACTTCATCTATATTGGGGGTTAATACATCCATGAAAGGCAATAATAATTTTATCGCATCAATTCGTTCTTGAGTCAGCGACATATCTCCGCTAGTGGCCGCTAATACTGGGTCAAGTACACATAGTTTTTGCGCTAAAATATTACTGTCTAGCAAAGTACGGGCTTGTTGGCCGGTGGCGATCAAACCTATTTTAACTACGCTAAAAACATCTTGTTTTTTCAGAGCCATTAACTGCGAACTAAACGCTATTTCACTGACAGGATTTAATTCAAAAAAGTCGTGTTGATTTTGTGCGGTAGTGGCTGTGATTACGCTGGCACCATGGACATGCATGGCAGAAAAGGCACGCATATCAGCATGGTTACCTGCCAAACCCATAGAATCGTTTGCACTGATATTTAACACGCAGGGTAAAGAATTAATCATAGACTGCACTTAAGTGTTTTAAATTTAAAGTTCGCTGTTGTGCCAAAATGGCATACCCACCACAGGGGTGCTGGCATGGGCACGATCTTGCGTTTGCATTGTGCCCGCTTCATAGGCCATGCGGCCCGCCTCAATGGCGAGTTTAAAGGCGCGCGCCATCACCACACTGTCTTGCGCCTTTGCCACCGCAGTATTTAGCAATACCGCATCAAAACCCATTTCCATGGCCTGAGCTGCGTGACTGGGTGAGCCCATGCCGGCATCAACCACTAACGGAACATTAGGCAAGCGCGTACGTAAGGTTTGCAGCGCATAAGGATTAATTAAACCTTTGCCGGTACCAATGGGCGCGCCCCACGGCATAAGAATGTTACAACCCACCGATAACAGTTTTTCACACAAAACCAAGTCATCGGTGCAATAGGGAAATACTTCAAATCCTTGACTGACAAGCTCTTTAGCGGCATCCACTAACTCAAAAGGATCGGGCTGCAAGGTATAGTCATCACCAATAACCTCAAGCTTAATCCAATTTGTTTTAAATAATTCCCGCGCCATATTAGATAAGGTAATGGCTTCTTTGGCTGTGTGACAGCCAGCGGTGTTAGGTAACAGGTGACGTTTTCTTGATGAGTCTGTATTTTTAAAGCTTTGTAAAAAATCCCAAAAGACTCTGTTGTCACTAGTATTATCAGTTCCACTCGCCATTTGGCGTCGTAGTGAAACCGTCACCACTTGAGACTCTGAAGCCTCAATA
>JAPYOO010000039.1:16770-24787 GCA_029938135.1 Bermanella sp.
CGCCATTTGGCGTCGTAGTGAAACCGTCACCACTTGAGACTCTGAAGCCTCAATAGACTGCTGCATTATGGCAGGAGAATCATAAAGTGCTGTGCCAATAAAAAATCGGCTTTCTAGTAATACGTCGGCAATATTAAGCGAATCCGTCATCTCTTCACCCCCCCACAACTGCACTAAGCATTTCTACGTTATCGCCATCACTGATAGTAAACGTTTTATAGTTTTGACGGTGCACGAAGTCTTGATTAACCGCCACCACCACATGTTCAAGGGATGCCTGGGTTTCTTGCAGCTTAATACCTAGCAACTCAAATAAGTTACAAGGCTGAGTCAATTGAACAGTCTCACCGTTAAATACAATTTGCATGTTCACCCCTTTTCAAAAAACTGTTTAGCTCGATGCCTAAGTCCTTAAGTGCTTTTTCCACTAGGGCGGGTGCCAACAAATAACCATGACGGTAAAGGCCATTAATACGCGTTAACCCCGGAGCGTGATCAATAACAGGTTGATGATCCATCGTGGCCGGCCTTACATTGGTATCTAGCGCCAAGATACGCGCCTCGGCAAAACCGGAATGCACACTAAATGCAGCTGATAATAGCTCAAGCGTTGAGCGCACACTTATGGGGCCAGTGTCATCACTTTGAATCTCAGTGGCGCCAATCATGTAACGATTATGCTCCCTTGGCACAATGTAAATTTTGTACCTAGGATGCATCACCCGCACCATGCGCGTTATATTGACTTGTGGCGCTTCCACCATGATTACTTCACCGCGCACACCGTGTAAACCCGGAATATCTTTTTG
This sequence comes from Bermanella sp., assembly GCA_029938135.1. Classification (GTDB taxonomy): domain Bacteria; phylum Pseudomonadota; class Gammaproteobacteria; order Pseudomonadales; family Oceanobacteraceae; genus Bermanella. Next base: position 17,580 of record JAPYOO010000039.1, read on the forward strand.
TGCCGATAATCCACGACAATCAAACACCCACTCAAAATCCTCCCTATTTACTTTATAGGCACTTATGTTGTGTGCTGATTCCCAATGCCAATGCGCCTTAAGTTGCAGACGTTCATGCAAAGCCTGCAACGTTTGATGACTGTCCACCTGTGCTTCTTTTTTTAAATAAAGCGCAGTGCCTAAGTTTTTCAACTCAGGCTCCAGTGTTTGCTGCGTCAATAATTCACAGCTAGTAGAGAAATCATCGCCCAATTTATTTTTGAGCACATTTACAAATTGATTAAACACCCCCTCATCCTGACGATGGCTAACCACTAATGTGCCATTGTCACGATGATATACAGGCAGCGCCAACGTTTGAATAATCTGCGGCCACAACGCCACCGATTTTAAACCTAAGCGATAAATATTATCATCGCTGCTTTCTAACTCGGCCATAGGGGCTAACATGCCTGCGGCAGTAAACGAGCAACTTTTTTTATCCTTATCGGGCTCATAAATGTGCACCTCACAGCCAGCAAGTACCATAGCCCATGCTGTTAAACTGCCACAGATACCTGCCCCCACTACGGCAACTTTTTTACCCGCCAGATTGGGCATGCTGGCACTCATCTTTAAGATGGCTCTGATTCACTTGATACTGTTTCTGCTGCATTCACATACACGTTAGATCCTAGCGCCTTAAACTCTTCACTTTTCTCTTTCATGCCTTGTGTAATTTCTTTTTCAGTTAAGCCTTGATCCAAGTTCTGGTCTTGGTCTTTGCCTAAGTTTTTAGAGTAATCGCGTACTTCTTGGCTAATTTTCATGGAGCAAAACTTCGGTCCGCACATTGAACAAAAGTGTGCAACTTTTGCACTGTCTTTTGGCAAGGTTTCATCGTGAAAAGAGCGAGCAGTATCAGGATCTAAGCCTAAATTAAATTGGTCTTCCCAACGGAATTCAAAGCGCGCCTTACTTAACATGTCGTCGCGGAAGCGAGCACCCGGGTGGCCTTTAGCCAAATCAGCTGCGTGGGCCGCAATTTTATAGGTAATGATGCCGGTTTTAACATCGTCGCGGTTAGGCAATCCTAAATGTTCTTTAGGCGTTACATAACACAACATGGCACAGCCAAACCAGCCAATCATAGCGGCACCGATGCCACTGGTAATATGGTCGTAACCAGGAGCAATATCGGTGGTTAAGGGTCCTAGGGTATAAAATGGTGCTTCATCGCAACACTCTAATTGCTTATCCATGTTTTCTTGAATCATGTGCATGGGCACGTGACCTGGGCCTTCGATCATGGTTTGAATATCGTGTTTCCACGCTATTTTAGTGAGTTCACCTAAGGTTTCTAATTCGGCGAATTGGGCTTCGTCGTTTGCATCGGCAAGTGATCCTGGGCGCAGGCCATCACCTAATGAGAAACTCACATCATACGCTTTCATGATTTCACAAATGTCTTCGAAGTGAGTGTAAAGAAAGCTTTCTTCATGGTGGGCAATACACCATTTAGCCATGATGGAGCCACCGCGACTCACAATACCGGTAACACGATCTGCCGTTAACGGCACATGAGCCAGACGAACACCTGCGTGAATAGTAAAGTAATCCACACCTTGTTCTGCTTGTTCGATAAGTGTGTCACGGAAAATTTCCCAGGTTAAGTCTTCGGCCACGCCGTTCACTTTTTCAAGCGCCTGATACATAGGCACAGTACCAATAGGGGCAGGGCTGTTACGGATAATATAATCACGGGTACTGTGAATGTGTTTACCCGTGGACAAATCCATCACTGTATCGCCACCCCAACGCAAAGACCAAACTAGCTTATCTACTTCATCTTCGATAGACGATATAAGTGCACTGTTACCAATATTGGCGTTCACTTTCACCAAGAAATTACGGCCAATGATGACAGGCTCTAATTCAGGGTGGTTAATGTTGGCGGGAATAATGGCACGGCCACGGGCAATTTCTTCGCGTACAAATTCAGCCGTGATCACATCAGGAATGCTGGCACCCATGTTGTTGCCCTTAAGGCGTTTAGTGCGCTCTGGGGTATTAAATTCTTTTTCTAGTTCGCTGCGTTTTTGATTCTCACGCAACGCCACATATTCCATTTCTGGGGTAATAATACCTTGGCGGGCATAATGCATTTGAGAGACATTTTTACCCGGCTTAGCACGACGTGGCTGACGCTGTAGGTGCGGATTATAAAACTGAAAAGCCTTACTTTCGTCTGCTATGCCATTGTCTTCAGGCTTAGTGTCACGGCCCTTATATAACTCGCTGTCATCATTATTTTCAATCCACGTTCTAACATTGCCCAAGCCTTTATGCACATCTATGTCCATAGTGGAGTCGGTATACGCACCAGATGTATCATAGATGGTAATGTCGGTGCCATCGGTTAGATTAATTTTACGCATGGGCACACGTACGTCTGGCATGTTTTCACTTTGCACGTACACTTTTTCACTGCCCGTTAACGGCTCACGGGTAATGATGCCAGTATTGACTTCAGGCAGGGTTTGCACGGTAATACCGGCAGCTTCCGTAGTGTGCTTAGAAGTTGGAGTGTTCATAGTGGGTCCTTAAAAAAAGTAACCACTAACAATGACGAGGGTTTAATATCAGAGGGACGGCACTACACGACTCTACTGCCAGTCTCTATGTTATAAATAGGGAGGGCAAATGAAAGATGTGCAAAACCAGACTCATTCCTACGCCGATGCTAGTCGGATCAGGTTCAACGGGTTTGCGTACATCTCAGCCTAACAAATGATTAAATCACCATTCAATAAGGCACCCCGTGAGTTGGCGCCATAATACGTTAAATGATCAAGTGCTTTCAAATGGTTTTTGGGCTGTTAATTAAAATAGTTTTAATACAGAATATTAAAAAAGGGCATAACAGCCCTCTTAACCCCATAAATTGATTAACAGATTACGTTTACAAGGACTATGCATGAACATCTTTCATCTATTTTTAGGGGTTTTGTTATTAAGCCCAATTACGCAAGCCGAAGAGCCGCAACAAAATGTGCCCAAAGACACTATTCGCCATTGGCCGCACAGCATTCAATGGCAAGATGCATCGGCCACATTGCCTGTAGGCACGCAAATTACTGTATTAGAAGGCAACCCTAAAAAAGAAGGCATGTTCACCATACGCCTAAAAACACCTAAAAATATGCTGCTTAACGTACACCAACACCCAGGACCAGAAAGAGTCACTATTATAGAGGGGGATATTTACGTGGGATTTGGTGATCAACTTAACCAAGATGTGGCCACTAAATTTAGCGCCGGTAGCTTTTACGTGAACCCTAAAAATAAAAATCACTATGTTTTTACCAAGGACAAAGTGGCCATCGTACAAATTACCGGCATGGGTCCGTGGCAGGTCGTCTATCCCAAAGAGTGATGTTGGACTTCATTATTCGTTGATGACAGCATATTAACGATAATCCTAAATAACTACTCAACGTCCGCCTTGGCAAGGTCATCCATCATGGCCTTTAAAAAGCGGGCAGCCTCCCCTCCTGTCACCGCCCTATGATCAAAACTTAACGATAAGGGCATGATACGGTGCAATACCGCTTGGTGTTCATACGCCACCACCTCTTCGCGAATGCCGCCTGCCCCCACTATCGCCACTGTGGGTGGCACAACGATAGGATTAGCGTATTTCCCTGCAAGTGTTCCAAAATTTGATAACGTAATAGTGGCCCCTTGCATTTCTTGCGGAGGAATTTTACGGCTATTTACCGCTTCCCTTAATGCATCCAACCCCTTACGTAAGTCCGTTAAATTACGCGTGTGTATATTCCGCAGCACAGGTACAAACAAGCCTTTTTCGGTGTCTACCGCAATACCCAGATCTACTTTGTCTAATAGACGCCGTGTAAGTTGTTCACCATCAAACCACACATTAAGGGCAGGCTCTTGTTTACAGGCGACACTAATGGCGTGAACCAGACGCATAGTGGCGTCTGCGTCTTTTGGCCATTTAAATATATCCACATCATCATTTAGAGTCACCGGCACCACTTGCTCGTGACTGTGACTCATGACACGGGCCATGGTTTTACGCACCCCCTTTAAGGCTTGACTCGCACCTTTCAGAGCATTTAATTGCGCCGCCTTTTCAACATCTAAACTGCTGATTTGACCATCACTGGCACTTGCACGAATATGCGATAAATCCACCAATAGTCGCTTAGCTAACGCGCGCACACTGGGGGTGGCTTTTACCGAAGGGGATGATTTTGAAAAATGGTTTTCATGGGCACTGCCCACAATAAAATGGTCTTCGCCACTTGAAGCCTGCGATACAGATAAATCACCCACAACAGTGCCACTGTCATCCTCCACACCCTCATATTCCATTAAAGGCTCACCCAAATGAATCACATCGCCTACTTGCGCAAATAAAGCGGCAATAACACCTGCCTGTGGAGAAGGCACATCCACAATGGCCTTAGCGGTTTCTACCGACACCATAAGTTGATCAACCTTAACCGTCTCGCCTTCTTTTACATACCACTGCACTATTTCGGCTTCGTTTAGGCCTTCGCCCAAATCAGGTAGTTTAAAATATTTCATTCCGCCTCTCTCCTTTTAAGCGCCACCATTAAGGTGCATTACTGCCTATGCAAAAAAACACAGTCTAAAAAATATTATTCTTTGAAGGTTTCTAACGCCGCCGCCACTATGTCTTCACTATTGGGCAGGTAATAATTTTCATTCTTAAAATACGGCATGTGAGTATCAAAGCCTGTTACTCGCTGTACCGGTGCCAATAGATTCAAAAAACATTTTTCACTGACCTGTGCGCTAATTTCGGCCCCTACGCCAAAAGATCGAGCCGCCTCATGAATAATCACACACCTACCAGTCGTCACCACCGAACTTAATATAGTGCGCATATCTAACGGTTTAATGGTGGCCACATCTATTACCTCGGCGCTGATGTTTTGTTGTTGTAACGTCTCTGCCGCCATTAATGCATCAGGAATACACGCCCCCCAACTAATTAAACTAATGTCAGTGCCTTCTCGTAAGGTGAAACATGTATCCAAAGGTAAGGCCGCTCCGTTGTTATTAATGGGCTGCTGGCTCGTACGGTAAATTCGCTTGGGCTCTAAAAACACAACGGGGTCAGGGTCACGAATGGCCGCCAGCAATAACCCGTAAGCGCGCGCTGGAGAAGATGGCACCACCACCCTAATACCAGGAATGTGCGCAATCAGTGCTTCGGTACTTTCACTGTGATGCTCGGGTGCATGAATACCGCCACCATAAGGGGCACGCAATACCATAGGGCACGACATGCGACCACGTGTACGATTGCGCATACGCGCTGCATGGCAAAACAAATGCTCAAATGCAGGAAAAATAAACCCCATGAATTGAATTTCACATACCGGCTTTAAACCCTGAGTGGCCATGCCCACCGCCATACCACTGATTAGCGCCTCCGCCAGCGGCGTATCCATCACCCGTTTAAAACCAAACTTATCTTTTAATCCCACAGTGGCACGGAAAACACCGCCATTAGTAGCCACGTCTTCACCTAAAACCACAACCGATTCATCAACCGCCATTTCATAATGCAGAGCCAGATTTACCGCATCTAATAACACGCCTTCGCTAATATCGTCGGTTGCACTGTTTTCTATGATTGCTTGGGACATAGGTTTACCCGATAATTTTTAGTAATTGACAGTGCCCTACTCATTAAAATTATTGCGTTCTAATTACGCTCTAGTTTGTCCGCTAACATATCCAGCTGTTCATTCATGACGTCGGGCCAATCGCGATATAAATGATCAAACATACTTTGGGCACTGGCAGTTGGGGTTTTTAAATAAATATCAACTTGTTCTTCAACCAAGTTTGTACTCGATGCCTGTAACGTCTTTTCTTTATCGCTGTCCCATAGATTTAAATTGTTCAATAAGGTTTGCAGGCGTTTTATGGGCTCTTTTAACCAGGCCTCTTTTACTTCTTGTGCACTTCTATAACGGCTTGCGTCGTCTGCGGTGGTGTGATCACCTAGGCGATAGGTGATGGCTTCTATAAGCGTCGCGCCCTTGTGTTCATTAGCTCGAGTTCTGGCCTCGTTTATAGCTTGGCTGACGGCCAATACATCATTACCGTCCACCTGAATACCCTGCACACCTGCCCCTATGGCTTTTTGCGCCAGTGTTTGCGCACCGCACTGTTTATCCCGGGAAACAGAAATAGCATATTGATTGTTATTCACCAAGATCACTAAGGGCAGTTGCCATACCCCGGCCACATTTAAACTTTCAAAAAAATCGCCTTTTGAGGTGCCGCCATCCCCGATAGTCACCATTACTAATTGATCACTGCCTTTAATTTTTAGCGCGGCAGCCGCTCCGGCGGCATGGGTAATTTGGGTGGCAATGGGCACACACACTGGGAAATCTTGTACAGGACCATAACTACTGCCACTTTCATCGCCGCCCCAATACAATAATAAATTGCTCATGGCGTTATCACCGCCACGTAATAAGTGGGTACCGTGATCGCGATAGTAAGGCACAAAAACATCAGCACTTTGTAACTCTAATCCCACCGCAACACTGAAGGCTTCTTGTCCCAGTGCCGAGGGAAACGTACCCAATTGCCCAGTACGTTGTAACGCCACCGCCTTTTGATCAAATACACGGCTTAACACCATATATTCATAGGCCTTAAGTAACCATTCATCCGTTGCAAAGCTTGGCCGCTCGGCCACCCACTCGCTATCTTCATTTACAAACTGAATGTACTCTAAATGAAAATCCAATAACGCATGGTGCCCCGCCTGTTCATTCAAACGTGTCATATTGCTAACTGCATGGGCGAGCTTACTGTTTGGGTATAATTACCATATAAAATGTGTTCGGCCATTTCGTTGGCAATTTTATCGCAGGGAACTCTTTTGTTTTTTGACAGTATAAATATTTTATTTAAAGTATCTTTTAATTTAAACAGTTCATGGCTAATTTGTTCGCTGGTTAATCCCCGAAAACGCCCTGACGCAAAAATAAGCCCACCGCTATTAATGACGTAATCGGGCACATACAATATATTTTCTTGATGCAGTAATTCCCCCATATCATCTGTTGCTAATTGATTATTGGCACAACCAGCAATAACGGTGCATTTTAATTGGCCAATGGTTTGTTCATTTAATATGGCCCCTA
>JAPYOO010000040.1:0-9880 GCA_029938135.1 Bermanella sp.
TCTAAAGAACAAGCCAGTGGGCAGGTAGATCGGTGTTCACTTTTAGATTTCATATGCTCAGCTTTTACCCATCAATAACACGGCTTACGGACAACACTAGCATGGTCACTTTCATTTTTAAAGTGACCATATGGATTTATACGAATAGCTTTGTTATTTTTGGAATTAGAATCCATTAATGGTACAGGCGTAAGGAAGTTGAAAACTTAAGATAGTCTGGCTTGGGGCCTCTAAGTTACTCATAGGCCCAATCACGCAGGGAGGTTTATTATCCCGTATATAGATTTTGTTATATTTAAAATTGATAGCCAAAAGAAAATTGCAATAAAGGTCTTAACTCAAAACCATCTACCTCATTACCATTAACAAGAGTAAAGCCGATAGTTTTACCCGGATTTCGAATACCGTTAAAGAAATAAAGATACCCCGCCCCAATGTAGGCAGTGTTATTATATTTACCGCTATCATTAATTAAACCAACGTAAATATTTGCACCATGTTTAGGCGTTTTCGAACCGAATAAATTCGTTTTCATCCAGCCCAGTCCAAATCCGTATATAGTTCCAGAAAATGATGAATAACCTAACACCCCTGTGGATACATATTTAAAATCCGTTTCAGTCAACAGACCATAATTTATACCCAGCCCACTATAGGAGTTACCGAGCCCGACACCATAAGAAGAGACCTCACTTGCTGTAGTCGTTAAAGATAACAACAGCAACAAAAGGCATGGGAATACTTTAAGACTATGTTTATGAATAACTATTACTCCATTGATTATTTAAAAATAACGCCTGCCAATAAGAGGCGGTATGAAATGCCGACCGGACACGTCTTTTTGTGGGCCATTCTTAATGGCTTTGTCATGTGCTTTCATATGATATTAGCTCCACGCACCTTCTGATACACTATTGAAGGAACTTCCCATTTTGGTTCTTTAGTAACAATCCCTTCTATTTCAAGGCTAGGGTCAAATTCAATTTCATATTGATTGTACGTCCCATTCTTAAAGCGCGTCATTATTATTTCAAGCACATTCAAAACACCACTATCGTGCTCATTCAAAGACGAATGATCACTTAATGAATACTTCAAATAAAAATCAGGTGCAGCTCGCCAAAAGATTAGCTTTGCAGTTCCTTCTGAGCATAGAGGACTTTCTACAATCCATTTTAGCGGTATCGGACCATCATCCCAGTTGTAAATATTAGCTAGGTAGAATAACTCTGCGGGGTGCTTCAGCCTATTAAATAAATCTTTATTTGGAGTGTAATCTTCATTCTCTTTTCCAAACGAGAATTCAAAAAAAATTTTCCGAATAAAAACCTTCCTCAATGGAGGAATCATATAGAAGCCAAATATTTCTAATACTCTATTAATCACAATAATTCCGCTGACACATAACAGTTCAGTTATGCGGCTCGAGTGCTGATAAGAATTTATATGCGGCTTTGGAGGGATACGTATATTCCCTTTACGCTCAAACACTTACACAGCACTTCCATAGCCGCTTCAAACTTTTCATTCATTAATGGGCACAACCATAACACCTCATTTTCAAAAAACAATTGATAACCAAGGTCTAAGCCGCATATCTCGTTGGCCCTACATATACATTCCAACAGCCCACTACACCCCAATTAAGCCAGCATCCGTGATCTTTCGTGTGACCGTTGTCGCACGGACGCAGCGGGGGCACACTAAAGGACACGGATGCTGGCCAACCAAAGCCTATCGATCTAAAACAACCAATATCTTTCCACCCCAATCACACAATTAATAACCCACTACCTAAACCACATATCCGGCAGCCCACGCCCCTGCAACATAGCCGTCACGTCCATCATTAATGCAATGCCCACATGCACCAACACCCCACCCCAAATAGACTTAGAACGCAGCGCTAATATCCCCAACAACAAACCAAAGGCAATAGCGCCGGTGCTTTCCAGCCACAGCTTAGGAAAGTGCAGCATTAAATACGGCAGACACATTACCGCGATAGATAAACTGCCAAACGGAATACGTAAACCGTTAACAATAAAACCCCGGAAGAAAAACTCCACTGCAATAAACTGGCTGATGTAAATAAGCTCCCAGGCTATTAAATCAAACCACGAGCGATCGGCCATTTTATAAAAAGGGTAATGGCTAGAAAAGTCATCACGAAAACTGGCTAAAAACGCAAACAGCAAAATAGGCGTCATTAACAACACATAACCCAGCCAATGTTTATGAACACTGCCCCACTGCCAGCCGTACTGGCTTAAATTTTGTTTTAAAATAAATTTAATGCACACCATAGGGATTATTAGGAAACATAAAAGGTGCCATGCTCCCCACCATATATAACCCAGTAATTGCCGGTAAGGGTGCGCCCTGAAATCACGTAACCATTGGTGGTTTTCAATGGAGAACCAGCCCTCTAATATGCGGATTAATTCATACAGCACACTTGAATGCTTTAAGTAGTGGGTCATTAACAGGCAAACACAGGCCAGCATTAACACTATCCATACTCGGCGTGTTTCGTGTTGGGGATTAACATGTTTGCGCTGCGTAGCCGCTTCTTGGTCAATACTGGCTAGGGCATCCGTGATGTTACGTGGATGTAAGGCCTGCCATATTTTCTGTAACCTTGAGTTCATACCAGTCTTCTAGAGGTTTTAGTTTTATTAATTAGTGCGTTTATAACACCCAGTCATTTAAAAGTCTTTGTGCATTAACACCTGTGCGCACACAAAGCCAACTGGCTAAGCTGGTCTATACTGAGATAAGTGATTATTTAAACATTTATGCAGGAATTGACAGTGACAGTAAATAGCCCAAAAGCCGTGAAACACATGTTAACCGGCCCCCTATTGGTCAGCCTGAGCGCCGATGAAGACGAAATGGACAGCGAATCGGGCGAAGACTTTTTGTCCGCCGTCTCCGACCTTGAGCAGCAATGTGAACAAGTCATCATTGATCTTGAAAATCATCCTAACAATACCGAGCTTATGCACCAGCTGTTTGCGTTATTGCACAAACTTAAAACGGATTTAATCTTGGCAGGTGTACATTCTTTGGTTCCGCTAGCACAAAGAATTGAAGATATTTTGTTCTTGGTTAAAATGGTTAAAATCAGCTACAGCACCAGTATAAGCGATTTAATATTGCTGTCTTTAGACCTCACTAAGCTGTTGCTGACACAACGTATTTCTCTTAACTCCTACCGCTATGCCCCCAGCGACTATCAGCAGGTTTGTGATGCCTTATATAAAATCACCAATAGCCATGATGACAATCGCGAGTCCAGCGTATTTGAGGCTATTTTACTATTGGACCCCAATACTAGTTTAAAACCTCAAGTAACCGAAACCGTAGGCAATGCCGTGGTACTGCACCCACAAAGCAACCTTATGTCTATTCTTGATGAATTTGGGGTGCATTTTAATGACGATTTACGTTTTTTTCAGGGCCTCATGTACGCCTTTGAAAAACGCTCACGTTATTGGGAAGGCCGTCACGAACGTCTATTGCATATTGCCTTAATGATGAACGCTTACGCCCACAACCCTGTAACCCCCAACCAACTTACCGCCGCTGTATATATGCACGATATAGGCATGGCATTTATGCCCTTATCCATACTGCACAAAGATGGAAAACTAAATGCCGAAGAATTGAAGCTAATACGCACTCACCCACAAGTGGGACACGACATGTTAATTAGAATGGCTGGCTGGGATGAGGCCGCCGAGATAGTACTGCATCACCATGAACGCTTTGATGGCACCGGCTACCCCGATAAATTAAAAAATGGTGAGATTTCAAAAGGGGCCGAGATTTTAGCCATTGCCGATACCTTTGATGCCCGCACCCACGAACACGTATACAGCAAAAATTTAAAGCGACCTTTTATTCGTTCTATATTGGAATTAAATCAGTGCGCTGGCAATCAATTAGATGAGCACTGGGTGAACATATTTAATGTGGTGATTAAAAAGCTACACAGCCATCACTTTATTTAAGCCCCCCCCTATTAAGTATCTTGGCCCACAGTTGTATTTACGGATTAGGTATAGGGGCAATATTAAGTGAAGTTTTCCTTATACCTTTAACGGCAATTTTATTGTGGTGGTGACACCTTGGCCTTCTTGGCTTTCTATACTCATTTTACCATTAAGGTCACTTTCTATAAGATTTTTTATAATAAACAAACCTAAACCTGTACCGCCACTATTTGGCTTTGTCGTAAAATATTCCTGACAAATTAAATCTAAATGTTTAGCACTTATACCACAGCCATCATCTGTGTATTTAATGACATGACTATCGGCAATTTGTTGATACGCTATATGAATACTGCCATTCGATTTATCCGCAAAACCATGCAGTAACGAATTAGAAATTAGATTAATGATAATTTGTGAAAACACCCCAGGTTTGGTTTGAATAAATACATCTTCTGGAATATCACAGTAAACCTTATGAGACGTGACTTTAATTTTAGGCTTTAAACTAAGCAAAATTGTATTAACATATTCCTCTAAATTAATAATACTTTTTGAAATATTACATTGATCCACCGCAATTAACTTAAAACTGCTTAATACTTGAGTCACGTTGTCTATATTTTTTTCTGACGACGCCACTAATTCACCGGCCTCTAATAAAAATTTTGTTAAATAACTGGCCTGAAGGGTGTTGTCTTCCATTTTAACTTGGGTTTTCGCTATCTCGCTTCTCATATGGTTTAACGCTAATTTTAACGTGCCAAATGGTGATGATACTTCGTGTGCAATACCCGAGACTAGGCTGCCTAGGTCGGCCATTTTTTTAACATCGGCCAACACAATATTGGCAAGACGATCTTTTTCTAATAGGCTTATTTGTTGATCTACTCGAGCTAATACTTCTGAAGGTATGATGGGCTTTTGAATATAATCTACGGCACCCGCCGAGAACCCCTTCGCCACATCTTGAGGGTTGGAACTTCCGGTGACAAATATAACGGGGATACGGCTACTTACCATATGCGCTTTCAGCATTAAACAGGTTTCAAAACCGTCCATATCGGGCATATGGATATCCAGCAAGATTAAATCATACGACTTTTTTTTAACCTGCTCTAGTGCGTTTTGGCCACTATCAACACTATCAGTCTGATAGTCATGGTCGCTTATAACTTCACGTAATACTTCACGACACACTGGGCTGTCATCGACTATCAGTATATTTACATCACAATTATTCATACTAAAGCTTTAAAAATGAATCATTTCTAAAGTGTAGCCCAATATCAATATTGGGCTAATTCAGCCATAAATATGAGAAGGGGGCATTAAGTAGAACAAATAGCTTGCATAAGACTACTTTAGCTTGCGCCTAAACCTAGGTTGGCGCTGGTTTAGTTGTTGTGACTCTACATTTTTCATGATGGTTTCTACCGTGGCAGGCAGTTGGTCTATGGTGGAGACCAAGTTTTTGGCCGAGGTAGACGCACGATTAATAGCACCCAACACATATACCTTTATAAAAATAATAATACCCAAAATAATCAATGCCACTAACGCCATAAAAATGTAAAACACCATCTGAAATTTAAAAGCAAAAGGTTCCATAATAGTCGTGTTAAAACCGTTCACTGTATTTAAGACCTGCAAATTGGCATCGGCCACAATGGCACGAATGGGCTCCTTTGCATCTTGTAATGAGCCCGCAAACTTATCCTTAATGCCTTTAAACGAATTAAGTACCTGTAATAATTCTTTTCGCTCTTGGCTTGAAAGTTTATCGGACTGCAGTGCCTTATTAATAGAGTGCGCCACCTCTTTCATGGCCCCTGACAATTCTTTTGCGGCCGACTCTATGCCCACTATATTCACCGCCACATCTACCGTTACCGCTTTTTGGGTAAAGGTTTTCTTTAGGGTGGCTTCATTGTCAGTTACATTAGCAAAGCCTGCCTGAGAGCACGCTAAGGCCATGATAAAGGTAAGTGAAAACAATAAAAAATTAGGCATAATATTTAAATATGAACTTGGTTAATTGAAAAACATGTGAGTAAAGGCACAGCAACAATCCAGTAGCGCTAATCGATCAGCGCTTTATTAAAGTGTTGTTTAAAGGCACGGTCTACATCGTGCTGGTTAGGCACCTGATCACTTTTAACTAATATTATAAGACTTTGGGCCGTTACGTGTTCATCCCCTGTGGGGTGTACAAATACCTTTCCCTCTTTATCTATATAAGCCAAAGGCGTGCCTACACCGCCCTGTACCATAGCAAATACAACGTCGGCCCAGCGCTCGCCTTCCAACCAAATACTGTAGCGTTCTGGGTGGTCATCACGGCGGGTAAACATGTCTTCAATCACCACCTCGCTGCCTGGAGCGTCCATGGCGCGCACCAAAATTTCAGGGTAAGAACGTATGGGCCGCAAAATACTTTTCACGCCCAGAGCTTGAATACGCGGACGGTTCACATCTTCAACACATTCCACTAGGGTTTTATGTACTAGGCTTAAACGTTTTAAGCGGTCGCTTATATCAAAGGTGACGCTATCGCTGTCGGCATCGTATTCATCCCGTGCCAATACTAATATATGGCGAGCTTTGGCAACATAGGCTCGCTCTAAATCAGGATCATTATTACCGCTGCCACAAATATGACGAACCCCTAAGTCTTTTAAATTAGTGGGTAAGCCGCTGTTGAATTCGTTATTTAGTAGCAATATTTGGCTGCCGGTATAGTCTTTATCTTCACGTATCTGCACCACTAAACGATTAAAAAAACTAAAAGCATTATGTTTAGGTGAGTTAATAATAAGTATGTGGTTTTCCATGTTCCAATCCCAGTGGCCGGTGCGAATACGTTCATTACGCGCAATGCGGTAATCAATGTAATCGCTAATAATAAAAGTGACCAGGGTAATGGCCGAGACATACATCAATAATATAGTGGCCAATTGGCCGGCGGGGGTGTGTGCGCTTAAATCACCATAACCCACTGTGGTTAAGGTGGTTAAGGTTAACCATACACCCTGCCAAAGGGTCATATTTTCAAGCTGCACCATTGCCACGCTGTGGGCAAGTACCAGTCCCCCCAAAAACAGGACAAGTTTGACTATTTTTTTACGAATTTTTACATCCGAACTGGGGTTTATATTACGAGAATTAAGCAATAAGCGTTTTAAAATCATGGTCCACGGTAACACAAGGGCCAAAGGGATAGCTAGAACTGGGTTTGAGCGAATTAATTATGGATGCAAGGTATCATGGATAATCTTCGCTACGGTCCCGTCAGCCTTTAAGGATCTAATTTTTGCGTTTAGTTTGGGTACGAGTTCTTTCATATGCTTAGTATTGGCAAACTGTATATGCAACGCAGCGGTGGCGGTGATGCGGCGAGAGAACATGAGCTGCCCTTGAAACTTTATATTTCGCTTAATCAGCCACTGAGCCACTAACTTGTCCATCACCGCTGCCCTTGCTTGGCCTAAAGGGTTGCGAAGTAAGGCTGCCAGCATGGCATGTTCAGTACTCGCGTCTATGCGCTGCACTACCGCTTGATCAAATAGCGCGCGCAATGATGGGTAGCTGTAACCCAAATGAGTAACAAGCTGGGCTCCCTTAAGATCCTGATTACTTTCAAAATGGTTGGGGATTTTCTTTGAAAAAACAAACACGTCGTTAATGGGCACCACGGGTTCACTCCATAAATAGTCATTAGCATTCCCCACCCAGCTAGGGGATTCCATGCGGGCATCGACCTTATGAACATCTAACATTAATTTTGAGCGTTTTTCAGGAGCAAAGTGGAATTCCAGCTTCTTTGCTGTGGCTAAGCGTAATACCTCGACTAAGATGCCGCTAACCCCGTGTTCGTTCACTATGATATAAGGCGGGTAGCCAGCCTGTGGTACCGCCACCACTAACGGGCCCGGTTGGGCGTAGCTGCTACCGACAAACAGATAAATACTCAGCAGTAACAAACCTTGGCGCATTGTCATGGGGGGCCCCAGAAGTGAACAGCACTTAATCAGTATAGATCAATTTTAGGAGCGTAACGTCTGCACTATTTTGCTTTTAGGTAAGTGTGCTCGTAGCATTGTGGAGGAGGCAAGAGTAAAAACTGAATCCCAGCACCAACGCTGGGATCAAACGTTTCATAACTAAAAAACAAACCTCATACCTAGGGTATTCACCCACTGCTGGTAGTTATAGTTGGTATCATCAAATTCTATATTAGAGTTATTCTTTATATATTCTGAACTAAAATATAATTCGATAATTTTGCTTAAATAATAATCTTGCATGTAACTAATACTCACTTGCTGGTCGTTGCGGGCAATATCATCCAATAGTATGTCACTAATATACTGGGTGTTTTTATATTTGCTGCTCACGCGGATGGCCGTGTTATTGAAACTTTTTTTATAACTGGCCTGCAAGTAAAAGCCGTTATTACTGATGTATTCATCAGCATAGTTATTATCAAATAGATTAAGGTTTAATCGTACTTTACTGCCATAGTCACTAAAGCTAACATACGTTTTTATGTTCTGTGAGTTGCCTTCGTATACGTCATAGCTGCTGGTTTGTGGGGATTTTTTACTGTAGCCGTATTGCAGTCCTACACGTACATCATTAAGTTTACGGGTAACATCTAATTTTCCTTGGGTATACTTTAATACATTTTCGCCCGACAGGTTATACGTCATAACCGCAGGGGTGGCGCGAATTCTATAATCATCACGGTAATAGGTTACCGGTAACGACACACTGGTGACGGTGCTGTCCAAATCATTATTGGCAAACGACTCACTAAAATAGTCCAATAAAATTTTGGCATCGCTGTTTTCACCATCAAAAAACTCGTAACTTCCCATCACGCTAAATTGTGTTTGTATGTCTTGCTCAGACGCGGTGTCACTTACCACTATGTCTTCGTCGGCCGACAAAAATACATTGCTGTTAATGCCCTTGTTAATATCCAGTTCTAAGTAATAGTCTTTGGCGTTTGAATTTACCGCTAAGCCCAACAAAAGTGTTAGTGCGGTTATGTACAGTGCTGGACCCATATTCATGATGAACTCCCTACAACTTCAAAGAAAGAGGCACCCCACTAATACTGGGGTGCCATGAAGGATTAACCTGCAAAACGCTCTTGTAATAACTCGTGGCGTTCTTCACGGGTTAAACCTTGAAGCTCTTCTTTTAAAGTGTCACGCTCTTCGTCAGTTAGGCTGGCGAATTGCTCGCGACGCTCCTCACGTTGCTCTTGGCGAAAAGTATGAAACGCTTCGCGTCCTTCTTCAGTAGTAACGTCAAATCCTAGTTCGCTTGCATGCGCAATACGTTGCTCTTGACGCTCTTCTTTGCGTGCTTCATGAAAGGCATCACGGCCTTCTTCTGTGGTGATGTCAAAACCCAATTCAGCGGCTTTTGCAATACGTTCTTCTGTTAATGTGGCACGTAATTCTTCACGACCTTCTTCAGTGGTAATGTCGATTCCTAACTCGACCGCTTTTGCTTCAATGAACTGCTGTTTGGCTTCTGAACGATTCCAACGCTCGGAAGCGTCACCAGCAAAAACATGGCTACTTAACATGGCGCCAGCAAGGGCAATAGAAAGCGTTACTGAATTAAAGATTTTGCGAGTTAACATATTATTCTCCAGCGATGATTGGGGTTACAAATCTGCACTTGTTGAAGTGCATACCTTTAAAACGCCCCGTAATCGTCTGGGTTGACATTCATTTCAATAAAAACCGCAATAAAACCCTAAGGCATTGATATTTATAGGGTTTTTAATAAATTATTGTTTAAAGAAGGGTTTGATAGGAGAGGGATCTGGCCAAAAGTGATGAATTACCCTGTCATTTTGGGTG
>JAPYOO010000040.1:9980-16254 GCA_029938135.1 Bermanella sp.
TTTGATAGGAGAGGGATCTGGCCAAAAGTGATGAATTACCCTGTCATTTTGGGTGATACAGGGCAGAACTTGAATTAAAGGCTTAGCGAGTAGGCGTAAAAGTCTTCATTTACTTTTGTGTAACCCTGTTTTTCATAAAGGGCTTGTCCGGCCAAGTTGTCATGGGCGGTGAGCAAGTCTAGGCGTGCGGCCCCCGCTTCCTTGGCGTAAGAAGCGGCTTTTTGCATAAGCTTTTTACCTACCCCGCGTTTGCGCCCCGACGCATCGACATACAGGTCATATAAAATGAATATTTTAACCGCGTCTACCGAGCAAAATGACGGATACAACTGAACAAAACCTATCGCCTGCCCTGGATTTTCAGCCGGTTCTTGGGCCAGAAATATCACTGACTCATCCCGCTCAATACGCTCGCTTATAAAGCGCTCAGCTAGGGCTAGATCGGCTGGACACCGATAAAACTGACGATACAAATCAAATAAACGGGCCACATCCTGGATGTGTTCATGCTGGGCTTTTATGATTTCCATGGGGTTAACCACTCTGCAATTGTCTAAGGGTCTATAAAACACATAAAACGTATAAGATTTTGCCTGCCTGGGCTATACCCACTGTTCTTCAACGGGCTACTTTTTGCTATGGTAGTGAAAAATATGCAGTGAACAATTATGAATGTATTCGCGATTTGCGCCATTGGCTTTATGAGCCTGATGGCAAGCGCCCTACACGCCCAACAAAATAGCACCCACTCAGTCAATGTGGGCTACACCCAACAAAGCCAAACGTTCTCGTACAGTGCCGGTGATACTAGCCTTACGTTACAGGGGTATAGCCTGCTGTATCAGTATGGCATTAACGATTGGCGCATCAGTGTGGATTATAATTTGGCCAGCGATGCTAAAGCCAACAATCCAGCCCAAGGGGAGCCGCAGTATGGTTTGCAGTTTGAAACGTCTGGCGTGAATCTGTTTGCCGAATATAACTGGCCCAGCAGCTGGCTGGCTGTTGGTTTGGGCAAAAGCCAAGATGACAGCCGTTATGTATTTAATGACCCGGACCCCAACCCCATAAACCGCATTCACTCTCGCAGCGAAACCTTAGTGGACTATAGAAGCCTAACCCTAGATAGCGGCTATATTTACACACTTACCAATGGCCAATGGATAGTGTCGGGGAATTTAATTCAACAGATAGTACAGGAAAAAAGCCATTACTTTCACGATGAGAATGGCACTAAAGATGATCAAGTCACCAACCTTAATGAAAACGGTACATTGGCATCTATAGGATTAATTTATGGACACTATTTTACACTTAATGAATATTGGCAGTTATATGTAAGCGCAGGCCTGCGTCGTCAAGTCACCGTTGCTGGTAATGGCCGTACCACTACCCATTATCGAACGCCCCTGCAAACCAATCTAGCAAACAACCAAGTCACCAGTTCAGAGTTAGAATCCATTAGCCAATCGGCCAGTACCACTCACCAACTGCAATTTTCTGCCTACCACAATAAAGGCAGCATCAGTTTTGATGTGAGCAAGTTAGATAATCAATCGTTATCTGAAGCGTATTTTAGTGTGGGTGTTGGGGTTGTTTTTTAAACAAAACAATCCATTAATCCCCCCTAGGCGCATTCCACCTAAACCCCACTGGGTATTGAGAATAAAGCGGTAGACTACAATACTGCTTCGTCTCTTTTGCTAAATAATAAGCCTAAGATTCCGCCACAATAAAAATAATATATGGCTTAAGTATTCTTTCTTTTTACGTGAATTATGCCCACAGAATTTAACGACGACAGCGCGCAGTCCGCCGCCACGCTTAGGGTGATGAAAAGCTATCACATGGCCTGGAAGCGTCGTGACATCATTGAAATAATGGAATTGTTTCATCCTGACGTTCAGTACCATGATTTTTTTATTAATCGCACGATGGGACTAAAAGAAATACCCTCGTATATTCAAGCCTGCTTGCCTAAACGGCCAGGAGATTTACTGACCCACACCGATCGTATTCGGGTTGATGGCCATACGGCCTATATACAATATAAATTGGTGATGCGCGGCGCCAGTTATCGCTCTAGTGAGGCCATTACCTTTAAGGATGGCTTAATATATAAAATACATGAATACGGTGTGTTGTTGCGCGATCAAGACCAACACAACCCCAAAGAAGAGATTGATCGATCTGCCATTAGTCGCTTAGGATTGTCGGCACGGGAACTTGCAAATCTATCACAAGATTTACAGCAGCACTTTGAACAAGATCAGCCGTTTTTAAATTCAGAATTAAACTTACAACAAGTGGCTGATGAAACTGGCTACAGTCGTAATCAAATTTCATACTTTTTAAACAAAGTGGCAGGACAAACATTTTATCAGTATGTGCACGATGCACGCATTGAGTACTTATTAACGATAATTAAACAACAAAAACCACTTCCTAATATTGATGAGCTGGCGTTTTCGGCGGGCTTTAATTCATTATCCGCCTTTTATAAACACTTTAAACGCATTACCAATATGTCACCTAAAGCTTATTTAAAAAAGACAATCCTCCAATAAAACTGCAACTTTTAGACCGTTTTTACTCCCCCCACTCTTAAAACCACAAATTAAATAACTATTTATTCCTCGCGGATACGCAGGCAAGCATTTATACCTTTTCCGCCATACACTTTTTGTAAGAATAAAAAAGAGAGTGTCATGGAATCGTTTAGCAATATCAGCTTATGGATGGATCAACTGGATCTGCCCATGCCCACAAGAAAGTCTCTTACAAAGGACACAAAAGCCGATGTCGTCATTATGGGTGCGGGTTATACCGGCCTGTGGACTGCCTACTATTTAAAGCTAAAAGACCCCTCGTTAAAGATCATTATATTAGAAGCAAAAATTTGTGGTTTTGGTGCCTCGGGCCGTAACGGCGGCTGGCTCATGGGCGAAATAATGGGTCAAGATAAACTGTTATCAAAATACCCACTGGCACTACGCCAACAAGCCCATGACATACTGCATGATATTCCAGATGAAGTGGCACGCATAATACAAAAAGAAAACATCCAATGTGACTTTAAAAAAGGCGGTGTTTTATATGTGGCCGCTCGCTACCCAGAACAAGCCTTGCGACTAAAAGAATTTCATAAAGAAGTACATAAGCACGATTATCAACCTAGCGATCACCAATGGCTAGAGGGAGAGTCACTTGAAGAAAAAATTAAAATAAAACAAGCACAGGGTGCTGTTTTCAATCCCCATTGCGCCAGCATTCAGCCGGCTAAATTAGCACGTGGACTGGCTGATGTTGTAGAAAAAATGGGCGTAGAAATCTATGAACACTCAGCCGTGATTGAATGGCATCAAGGCTGGGTAAAAACCGCTAAGGCTAGTGTAAAGGCTGACTGGGTAGTGCCCGCACTTGAAGCGTATGGAGCACAGCTAAAAGTAGGTGTTAAAAAATTGAGTCAATATCACCTACCCGTACAGAGTTTAATTATTGCCACCGAACCGTTATCTGAACAGCTATGGGAATCTATAGGCTTAAAAAATGGCGAAGTCTTTAGCGACTTTAGCCGCCAAGTGACCTATGGCAATCGTACTCAGGATAATCGCTTAGTCTTTGGTGCGCGCGGCACCTACCAATTTGGCGCCACCCTGCGCGATGATTTCACCCTAAATAATTCAGAAATACACCTTCGCCAAAAAATAATGATTGAGCTATTCCCGCAATTAAGAGATGTAAAAATCACCCATGCATGGGGGGGGAATTTGGCTATGTCACGGGACTTTCATCCACATATGAGTGTGGATAAAAAACATAAATTTGCATTGGCCGGCGGTTACAGCGGTGAAGGCGTAGGTGCAACCAACCTTGCCGGACGTACCCTAAGCGATTTAATACTGAACAAACAAAGTGCGTTGGTGAATATGCCATGGGTGAACCCACAGTCGCTAAATACGTTAAGTCGTTGGGAGCCAGAACCCATTCCTTGGCTGGGCTATAAAGCCGTAATTAAGTCTTTTGACCATGAAGACCGAACCCTCAGTAACAGCCAAAGCTCTGTATGGAGGCGAAAATTAAGTATTGAAATGGCTAAGTTTATGGAAAGATTTATCCAATAAGTTATTCACCCATTACGAATAACCAAAAAATTATAAAAATAAAGTAGCAGTCTTTACCCGCTTACTTATCTGTAAGGTATTTTATTTTTGTATGTGATGGACCTTGGCATTACCGCCAAACAATAAAAATTATAAGGGTTAATGGAGACTCAATTATGACACTATTTAAATCACTGGGTTTGGCTGCTTTTGCTGCCTCACTAGCAGTGGGCAGTAGCATTGCCTGCGCCGATAAACTGATCGTATCAAACTGGGATGGCTACATGCCTGCCGACATGATGGTGCGCTTCAAAAAAGCCACTGGCATTGACGCCGAATTAGCCCTGCACGCCACCAATGAAGAAATCATGGGTAAAGTAGTGGCCAGTAAAGGTCGCGGCTATGATGTTTTATTTGTTTCTTCTCCATTTGTTGAAGCACTAGACAAGCTAGACCTTGTTGCTGATTTGGATCATTCAAAAATCACCAATACCAAAAATCTATACAACCAAGCCAACTACTTAAAATACGACAAGGGCAACAAACACTCTATGCCATATGCATGGGGAACCACAGGTTTGTGCTACCGCTCGGATTTAATGAAAGCACCCACTAGCTGGAATGACTTATTAAACCCTGCCAAAGATTTAAAAGGCAAGGTCACTATGTTGTCTACCGATCGCTGGTTAATGGCGGCCGGATTTTTAAGCCTAGGTCACTCGGTTAACACAAAAGATCGCAGCGAAATAGCCGAAGCAACCGCACTTTTAAAGCAAGCTAAAAAAACCATTCTGGCTTATGACGATGCAACTTTCTATGCCAAGTTAGTCAGTGGTGAAGCCACCATGACACATGCATGGGATGGCTGGTGTAACTATGGTACTGCCGAAAATGCCGCGATTAAATACGTAATTCCAAAAGAAGGCACCGATATGTGGGTGGATTCAATGGTCATCACTAAAAACTCTAAGATGAAAAAAGAAGCGCACGCGTTCATTAACTTTGTAATGAGCGAGCAAATCGGTACATGGTTGGCCAACAACGTTATGTACAAAACCCCTAATAAGGTTGCCATGGAAAGTTTGGATGACAGTCTATTAAAAGCCTATCCAAATCTTGCCATGAGCCCAGATGAAATTATGTCACAAGAACAGTTACGTGATTTGGGTAGCACTCAAAAGGCCTACACCAAAGCAGTTACGGAAATTTTAGCCTCGAACTAATTTCCAGTTGTAACAAACGATTCAATGACGGGCGTGTTATATGGTCCCCAAGGCTAGTGCAAGCAATTGCACTCACTAGCTCGTCATTGTGTATTTAAAACATTTGAAGGCTTGATAGATGCGATCCCTCTCAAAAAATAGTTTACTCGTGGCCCCAGGCTTAGGCTGGATCGCCATGTTCATGGTAATTCCATGCCTATTAATATTCATGCTCAGTTTTTTTGAACGCGGCACTTATGGTGGCGTGGACTATATTTTTACCCTAGATAATTTTGTACGTGCTATGGATCCTATTTATGTAGGCATTCTACTAGACTCTATTCGCATCGCAGGTACTGCCACCCTTGTTGCATTATTTTTGGCCTATCCCACCGCCTATGCAATTTCGTTGGCACCAAAGAACAAACAAACTACATTATTGTTTTTGGTGATGCTGCCATTTTGGAGCAATTACCTGATTAGAACCTACGCTTGGATTGTTTTATTAAATCGCGAAGGTTTAATTAACAACACACTAGAATCCATTGGCATTATCAGTGAACCCTTGGACATTCTTTACAACGAATTCGCCGTTATCACCGGCCTGGTATACAACTACCTGCCGTTTGTGGTGTTGGCCATTTACGCATCCATCTCAAAATTGAACCCCGAGATGCGTGAAGCCTCAGAAGATTTAGGCGCACCCGCCTGGAAAACGTTTCTGCGCATAACGTTGCCATTAACTATGCCGGGTGTGGCCGCCGGCGCAGTATTTATCTTTGTATTGTCTGTGGGAAACTTTATTACTCCCGATTTATTAGGCGGCGGTAAATTGCAAATGGTGGGTAATTTAATATACGACCAGTTCCTTTCAGCCCGTGACTGGCCCTTTGGTGCCACTTTGTCGTTTATCCTAATTGGCATCATGATGATGCTGTTATTTGGCCAAGCAGTATTAGTGAACCGTGC
>JAPYOO010000040.1:16354-19913 GCA_029938135.1 Bermanella sp.
AGTTTTAATAAGGCTGGTTTACCCACAGTGTGGAGTGGTTTTTCATTTGAATGGTATGGAAAATTATTTGAAAACGACGCCATTCTTAATGCTGCCGGTAATACATTAATCGTGGCTGTTATCTCCACTATTTTGGCATCCATTTTGGGCACTCTTTTGGCATTAGGGGTTCAAAAAGCTAAAGCCAACAGTGCTCTTGATGCATTGCTGTTTGCCCCTATGATCATTCCCGATATTGTATTGGCCATCGCATTATTATCATTTTTTACATTATTGGAATTCACCCTAGGGTTGCACTCCATCATCTTAAGTCATGTGGTGTTTAACATTGCGTTTGTGTGCGCAGTGGTACGTACACGGCTTAAAAACTTTGATTATTCTGTAATTGAAGCGTCGGAAGATTTAGGGGCCAGTAGCTTTACTACTTTTAGGCGCATAACCCTGCCGATTATTTTTCCTGGGGTTTTGGCAGGCAGCTTGTTGGCATTCACCTTGTCGATTGATGAATTTATCATTGCCTTTTTCACCGCCGGCGCTGGAGCCAGCTCCACTACCCTGCCCATGCAAATTTATTCCATGATCCGATTTGGTGTTACCCCCGAGATAAATGCTTTAGCGACTATCATTATGATGGTGAGTTTCACCCTAGTATTTCTATCACAAAGAATTAACAAAGGGATAACCGGATAATGTGTCTATTTATATCATCACGAATTAATAAGGAAATCTCATGAGTGATTTTGTTATTTCATTATCAAACCTTAACAAGTCGTTTGGCAGCACTCGCGCCATTGATAATGTCAGCTTAGATTTTAAAGAAAACGAATTTTTCGCCATGCTGGGACCATCCGGTTGTGGCAAGACGACTTTGCTACGCACCATTGCAGGCTTTGAAAATCCTGACAACGGCAAAGTATTGTTAAAGGGAGAGGACATCACCGCGCTGCGGGCAAATAAGCGTCCTATTAATTTAATGTTTCAGTCCTACGCGTTATTCCCTCATATGAGCGTATTTAAAAATATTGCTTACGGTTTGGAAATGGAAGCGCTATCAAAACAAGACGTTGATCAACGCGTACAGGATATTTTAAAGCTCACACAATTGCAGAGTTTTGCACAACGACGTCCCGATCAATTATCTGGTGGTCAGCGTCAGCGTGTGGCATTGGCCCGTGCATTGGTTAAAAAACCAAAGGTATTGCTGCTGGATGAACCGTTGGGTGCGCTTGATAAAAAGTTACGAGGGCAAATGCAGTTAGAGCTTAAACGCATGCAGGTAGAAGCCGGCATTACGTTTGTGATTGTTACTCACGATCAAGAAGAGGCGCTGGTGATGGCCGATCGCATTGCCCTCATGAAAGACGGCAAGATTGCCCAACTCGGCAGCCCCCATGAATTATACGAACGCCCTAACTCCCGTTTTGTCGCCGACTTTATTGGTTCCATGAATTTTTTTGACGGCACCATTAAGAAAGACTGCATAACCCTTAAAAGCGGCACTCAGTTAACAGGCTGCAATCAAGATATAGATAAACATGTTACCCAAGGCTCGTTAGCGGTACGACCTGAACGTATTCACTTATCCCGTGAACAACCCACTGACGTAGATAATGCTATTGAAGGACGCATTGTTGATATGGCTTATCACGGTCAAGACATGAATATCCATGTGGCCATCGATCATTTAACACCCCATATTTTAGTAAAAATATCTCCTGGGATGGCTGAAAGCCAAAATCTTAAATTGGACGAGCCGGTATGGTGCAGTTGGTCCTTTAAAAATGGTCGTTTACTGGCCAATTAAGCGCCCTCTAACAATAAAAAAGGAACGTATTATGAGTGACAAAAAAATCATCGCATTTTTTCCAGAGGCGGCTTTCGGCCCTGCATTAAATTCTGTAGGCATTGCCCAAGCTTGTGAGGCCATGGGACATAAGGCCGTGTTTTTAACAGACCCAGGTATGGCGGGTGTTTATAGTGGGTATGGCTTTGATGAATATTTAGTAAATATGTCAGAACCCATGGAGCCCGATGCTATGGCTAAATTTTGGCAAGATTTTATCAATGGTCATATCCCAAACTTTAATAAAGCCCCCATAGATCAAATTGAAAATTACACTAAAGAGTGCTGGGAAGCGGTAGTCGATACCGCCAAGTGGGCACAAAAAGATTTACCCAGTGTTTTAGACAAAGTAAAGCCTGACCTTATTTGCGTTGACAATGTAATTTTGTTTCCTGCAATAAAGCAATACGGCAAACCATGGGTAAGAATTATTTCGTGCTCTGAAAACGAAATTGAAGATGAAAATATTCCACCACATTTATCCGGTTGCTGGGAAAATGACCACACTGCCATGACCGAGTATCGCGAAAAATTTGCTGAAGTCATTAAACCTGCCCATGACGACTTTAATGAATTTTTAACCTCATGTAATGAAGCCCCTTATCCGCTTGGGCAGTTTTTTGAAGCGTCTCCTTACATGAATTTAATGTTGTATCCAGAGGCCATTGCCTATAAAAGAAAAGTGCCCTTGGATAAAAAGCGTTTTCAATACCTTGAAGGCTGCGTGCGTAAAGATACAGACTATATTATTCCTGCGTTTAAAAAGCATAATAATAAACCCATTATTTACGTTAGCTTTGGCAGCCTAGGGTCGGGGGATACACCTGCCCTAACCCGTTTAATGACCAGTCTTGCCAATATGGAATTGCGTATTTTATTAAATGTGGGTGATTACAAAGACGAATATACCAACATCCCTGACAACGTAATTGTGGATAGCTGGTTTCCACAGCCCTCTGTTATTCCACAAATGGATGCGGTTATTCACCATGGGGGCAACAACAGCTTTACCGAGTGTTTATATTTTGGTGTTCCCGCCATCATTATGCCTTATGTATGGGATGGTCATGACAATGCGTCACGGGTTCATGAAACCGGTTTTGGATTTAAAATGCACCGTCAAAATTGGACCGATGGTGAGCTTAAAAAGAATATTCAACACATGCTCACCGACAATGAAATGATGAGCCGTTTGTCTGCTCTTTCAATTGATATGCATACTGAACACGGCCCCAGTAAAGCTGCACGCCTGTTAGATAAAGTATTAAAACAACATGAAAATGGCGACTCCCAAGTAACCCATTTAGAAGAGCACGCGTAATGACTAAAGCTTCCACCACTGTAATCGCTAAACGCATGAACCTTGACTCTAGCGCGCCGCACCTTTACCCCGCGTCCACTTATACAGAAGGTAAAGACGACTGGGGTTTGCAAGCTGACATGCTGGAAGGGGCCTCGAGGAGTTCGGGTAAATTATTATGGAAAGATGGTCAAGGTGCCGAGTGCGGCGTATGGGATTGCACCCCTGGACGCTGGCGCTTAGCTTTACCGGCCGATGAGTTATGCCATTTTGTAACAGGTAACGCCACTTACACCAGTGACACGGGTGAAATTATTAACGTCAGCGCCGGCACTGTGGTGCACTTTAAAAAAGGCTGGATTGGGGAATGCCATGTACACGACACCATTCGTAATGTGTACATGTTAGTGACGTAA
>JAPYOO010000040.1:20013-24682 GCA_029938135.1 Bermanella sp.
TCCAGAACCTCTGGGGTATTACTTCACAAGGGTCCTAATGGTGAAGCCGAAACCGGCATTTGGATTTGCACACCCGGCTTTTGGAATTGCCACGTGACCAGCGATGAGATGTGTCATTTTTTAGAAGGCTCTGCCACGTATGTGCACGAAAATGGCGAAGTAATAGAGATTGAAGCGGATACCGCCGCCTTTTTCCCAAAGGACTGGAAAGGCACATGTAAGGTTCATGACACGGTTCGTAAGATTTATATGATTCGTTAATTTATTTATGAATGGTTTTCAATTTTCTAATTTTAAAGGGTAATACAATGACAGCTGTAGAAAGGGCTCAGGCGCTTGATACTTTTATTGAGAGTGCAGGATGGAGCAACGCTCAGCGTCAGCCATTGCAAGCTGATGCGTCTTTTCGTCGCTACATACGCCTTGCACATTCTCACCCAAACAAACGCGCCATGGTTATGGATGCACCTCCGCCTCAAGAAGACGTTCAGCCGTTTATTAAAGTGGCTCGTCACCTTACGGGTATGGGTTTTAGTGCGCCGGTGATTATGCAAGACGATGTGGATCAGGGATTTTTATTGTTGGAAGATTTAGGCGACGATACCTTCACAAACTTATTGGCACAAGGTGAAGATGAATTTCACTTGTACCAAGCCGCTATCGATACCCTAGCCTCTTTGCATCAACACCCTAACTGCAACGATATTAAAGTGCCCGCGTATGATGAAAAAGAGCTGCAAAATGAAGCCAACCTATTTATTGATTGGTATTTCCCACAAGTTAATGGCGTACTAAGTAGCACAGCGCAAAAGAAAAGTTACACTAAAGCCTGGTCACAGGTATTTAGTGCACTGCCCAAGCTTGCCGACACGTTAGTGTTACGCGACTTCCATGTGGATAACCTTATGCTGTTAGATCGTGGTGCTCCTGCCAACTGTGGGCTATTAGATTTTCAAGATGCGCTTATGGGATCACCGGCCTACGATGTTACGTCCTTATTAGAAGATGCGCGCCGAGACATTAACCCTGAATTCAGACAAAAAATGTTAGATCGGTATTTTGAACAGCATGCAAATATCAATCAACACGATTTTTTACAGTGGTACCGGGTACTCAGTGCCCAGCGCCACATGAAAATCATTGGCATTTTTACGCGTCTTTATCTGCGTGATAAAAAAACCAACTACCTTCATCACTTAGCTCGAGTTATCCAGCTGTTAGAGAATCACTTGCAACATGAGCAACTGGCCCCTGTAGCCAATTGGCTAAAGAGCGAATGTCCTAATTATAAAAATATTCCGGCCACTTTAAGGCCCAAAAGGTAACTCTTCATGACTGACTTTGATACTCAATCGGGTGTTATTTACACCGACAATTGTTTTCAAATTGCAGATGCCTGTGAGCATCAAGACATTTTTAATCCGGCCACCTTACAAAAGGAAGGCCGTATCGCGATTTGTGACAACGAAGTGGCCGAGCTGGTAGTAAACAAAGCTAATACCAGCCAAAAAAACTGGACGAATATAGACCCTAAAAGTCGTGCCGCGTTATTGCATGAATTGGCGAATACCATCGCTGCCGCCGATATGACGCAGGTTGCCAAACAAATGACCTTGGAAATGGGCAAACCTTTTCCAGAAGCCATGGGTGAATTGGCCAATGTGGCGCCTATATTTCGCTATTACGCTGAAATGGCCCGCGACGATGCCGGTAACGTGGCCGGCACCACACAGATGGGCTCGTTTCAGTATTCCCGCATGGAACCGTTAGGGGTAAGCGTGCATGTTATGCCGTTTAATTTTCCCATCTTGTTAATGTGCTGGACCGTGGCAGCCTCTCTAGCCGCCGGTAATGCCTGCATTATTAAACCCGCCGAAGCCACCAGTTTGTCTACCCTACGATTCATGGAGGTTTTCAATCAATTACCCATTAACCAAGTTCAATGTGTTACTGGCGGCGCTGATATTGCTCAAGCCCTGATTAAATCAAAAGGCACACACATAGTGGCATTTACCGGCGGCGTAGAAGCCGGTAAAAAAGTAAACGTGGCCTGTGCTGAACAATTTAAGCCGTGCATTATTGAAGCCGGTGGCAACGACAGTATGATTATCTCAAAACATGCGCCTTTAGAAGTGGCGGTGCCCGGTTCAGTGTGTGCTGCATTTCACTTAAGCGGGCAAATTTGTACGTCCGCCGAGCGCTTTTTTGTGCACGAAGATATTCATGATGAATTTGTAGAGCGTTTTACCGAAGCGGCTAAATCATTGCGCATTGGTAATGGCCTAGAGCAATCTGAATTGGGCCCACTGGTAAGCCAAGCTGCCCGTGACAAAGTTCAACGCTTAGTGGCTGCGGCCATTGAAGGCGGTGCCAAGTTAGCATGTGGCGGTAAGATTCCGGCCGGCCTTGATACCGGTTGGTTTTATGAGCCCACCATTTTAACCAACGTAAACCCAGACATGGAAATAATGCAGTCCGAAGTATTTGGTCCGGTGGCCAGTATTTGCAAAGTGAAAAGTGTTGAAGAGGCTATTGAACTTGCCAACAATTCTGAGTTTGGTTTAGGTTCGTCAATTTTTACCACTGATTTAAAAGAATCCATGATGGCCGCTGAAAAATTTGAAAGCGGCATGGTCTGGGTGAACAACCCACTGATTGATAATGATGCCCTTCCCTTTGGTGGCTGGAAAATGTCAGGTCAGGGCCGTGAATTGGGTCGCGACGGATTAAATGCATTTAGACAATCTAAAATGGTGATCATTGATCATGATCCTATTGTTCACGAATGGTGGTACCCCTATAAAAATGATGTTTTTTATCAGGAGTCTTAACTCAAGGCATTAATTTTTACGGCCTTTGTATTTTATAAAATACCTAGGCCGTTATATTAATATTTTACCCATACGACAAATATGCTCATAATTTTTTGTTACGTCTAATTGTGTCTACTGTTATTTGTTTTCTTTATCAGTGTGATTAAGTTTCTCTTTCACAATTGATCTTAACTCGAATAAACCCTCGTATTTAGTTGCAAGATAACGGCAAACTGTTAGCGTTGTGGCGTCAAACTAAAATAATTAAGAAAGTAATTTTAAGTGTCGATAGATCTTACAAAAATAAAGGAACACAAAATATGATAACTCTTAAAAACTTAACGGCAGGCTTTCTGTTGTTAATTACCAGCGTTTGCGTAATGGCTGATAACGCCATCGTAGTGGGCGCTGGTTTAGCCGGCTTAAGCGCGGCCTATGAATTAGAACAACGGGGTTTTAATGTAACCGTATTAGAAGCGCGTAATCGTTTAGGTGGCCGCATTACCACTGAAACCAATTTTGAAAATGGACAAATTGCCGAAGGTGGTGGTGAGTTACTGGACCATGTACGTATTCACCCACTAATGTGGCACTACGCCAACCTGTTTAACGTAGAAATTGACTACATAGGTTACTGGGGAAAAATTGAAGAAGGTGCCTATTACCTGAATGGTAAATTATTTCCCTATAATTCGTTTAAGCGCGAACTAGGCTTAGAAAAGAAAAAAGAATACGATGATTTTCATCATGCATTGGCCAATCTAGCCAATGAAATCCCTAATTACTCAGACCCCACTACGGCCCCCAATGCCGCGGCACTTGATAACACCACTGTGCAAGAGTGGATAGACGACCTTAATTTATCGGCCGACATCGCCACGCTTGCTGCACACCATATTCGCGGCGAATATGACGAACCTGCCGCATTGTCTTTATTGTTCTTAGCCCATCAAGCAAAAGTTTATGAGGCAGCCGGCGGTAACGAAGTAGAAATTGCACGCTTTAAACACGGCGGCGTATCTATGGCACAAGGGTTTGCGAATAACATTACGGGCCCTATTTTAACCAATCACGCAGTGACCTCTATTAGTGAACGCAAGGGCCAAGTCAGTGTGCGTGCCGCGGGCACTAATTTTAAGGCCGACGTTGTGGTGGTTACAGTACCCGCTTCCGTTTTGAATAACATTTCATTTAACCCAGCATTACCACAAGAGATGGTAAATGCGGCCAACGAGCTAAACTACGGTTCACACACCAAAGTGTTATTACAGTATGAAAATCGTTTTTGGTTAGAGTTTGGCACCGGCGGCGATACTATTTCTGACTTACCTATTGGCTGGACGTGGGAAGCCACCGATCAACAAGAAGGTGATACCGGCATTATGATCAGTTACACATCGGGTGATTATGCCGATGCTCAAATTGATGCAAGCGAAGCAGATATTATTGCCTCTAAGCGTGAACAAATT
Source organism: Bermanella sp. (assembly GCA_029938135.1). Lineage (GTDB taxonomy): Bacteria > Pseudomonadota > Gammaproteobacteria > Pseudomonadales > Oceanobacteraceae > Bermanella. Next base: position 24,296 of record JAPYOO010000040.1, read on the forward strand.
GAAGCCATGTATCCAGGAAGCGACGCGTTATTTATTAAGGCTGAAGTATTTCCTTGGCACCGCTTAGAATATTCAATGGGCGGTTATGCCGCTTATGGACCTGGGCAAATGACAAAGTATTGGAACACGTTCCGCAAGCCCCATGGCAATGTGTATTTTGCCGGTGAGCATACCGATGATAAATTTATCGCTTACATGGAAGGTGCAGTGCGTAGTGGTTTACGTATTGCAGAAGAAATTGGCGGGCCTGCACCCAATGTTAAATAAGTTACCCTAACAAAAAAACCTAACTAAGGCCATAATAAGTGCTTTAGTTAGGGATTTTTTTGCAAGCGGATTAGTTACTTGTTAAATCTACTAAGAATTTCTTTTGCAACACCAACAGCT
>JAPYOO010000263.1:0-2321 GCA_029938135.1 Bermanella sp.
CGGTGGGATCGTGGATTAAAACATTTGTGTCAATAACATAGGCTTTGCTACGACGATTGGGCATTCAGAACTCCTTTTAAGAGAACCACAAGGCTTACCACCAGTAACGACTGCCACACTGTTACGGGCGTTTGGCTGCCCTGTCGGTTCAAAATGAACCACCATTTCATTCAACCTATATTTCATTTTTAAGGCAAGTAAAAAAATGTTTTATTTAAAACAAGTGTTTGATATGAATGGTAAATGTAGGAGGGGGCCCGGCACGATAAACGGCCATGGAATTTAAATTACACGATGTTATGACGCTTGCTGATGTTACGAATCGGCCACGGGGTGGCCTAGTACAAGGTATTGGCTGGTGGATGTAGGTACTTAGGGTTTCCAGGAGATTCAAACCCTAACCGCCCATCCCTGGGCATAAAAAAGGGCCTCTAAAAGAGGCCCTTATAGGGTTAAATTATAACGTCACTCACCTATTGAGGCGGTGCTGGTGCGATAAATACATCGTTAGACTCACCAATGTCTTCATCTTCTCCTGCGCCATAGGCTTCTACAAACCATACATAGGCTTTGTCATTCGTGAGCGTTTCAGAGGTTAGGGCTGCTATTGCAGTCCCACCTTCGGCAGCTATATCTTCATTTATGTGGGTTACAGCCACGTCGGTTATGTCTACGAGTCCAGTACCGCCGTTCAGCATTTGATCTATGGTGATGCTGCTCAGGGCTGAACCTGCCGCGTCGATTGCTAATACTGCAGTTGGCTCTGGGCCATTATCTCCGGGGGCTACTGAAAACAGTAATACCCTAAAGCCCGCGATGTCCTCTACATTAATCGACGGATCAAGATCCCACTCTAGGGTTGTGCCAAGGAACGTACCGGCGTCATTGCTAAAGAAGGCATTGATGTTTTTAAATCCATCATCACCGCCATCACCACCGCCGCCGTCACCACCAGGGCCATTACCCGCCGCATCAAAGTCAGGGCCGTCATAGGTCGCACCTGGAATCACAATTTCTTCAGAGAAATCGCAGCCATTTTCGTTGCATTCTCCATGAGTACTGATGCGTAAGACACCGCCCCAAGTATTGAAATTCACGTTGCCTCCTTGGCTCCAGAACTGTGGCTCACCAAAGTAATTGTTGGCTTCAGTTCCTTGATTAATGATGCCGTCACTGTTGGCATCAATAAACATGCGGATATCTATCCAACTATTACTGCTGTTGCCCATCATGTCCGAAACATTAGGCTCTAAGCTGTAAGTATGGCCACCGTCTACTGCCGTAAGTGCCGAGATAGCCAGTGTTTCACTGGTGCAAATCCAAGGGAAGTATTCAACGGTTACAAATCCTCCTGAAGCTTCATCAAAGAAGGTTTCCACAAAAGGTTCAGCGGTTTTATCTTCATTACAGCTTTCTTTAACAGCCGCTACTTTATAAGCCGCTATCGGGAAGGCCGCATCAGTTGGGAACAATATATTGTTATTATCGGGGAAGAAGTTGGCATCCGGCGCACCGGATACGCTACCGCTGATGGTAAACGGCTGATCTAGGTCTAGCACTGCACCAATACGGAAGGGTGCAGAAGCATAACCACCTGAACCTACGGATTCACCCGTGTTTTCATCAATAAAGTCAATGCTTAGGTTAGCCTGGTAAGGAGTGTCGGTAAGACCTAGCGGTGTTAATGCTGCTTGGGCTTCTACAGGCAATACAAACGAGGTACCAAATATTTGGCTACCGGTTTCCCAGCTGCTAAACACATGCTGCCAGCGGCAGTAGTCTTCAACAAAATCTGTGGTTGCTGGATCATCTCCGCAAATATCACGGCCTATATCCATGTTGTACACCGCAATCACGCCTTCAGGCAGTGGTGTGGTTGCTAAAAGTGCAGGTTCATCCCAGGTAAACTCAGCCAAAGCCGCGGTCTCCCAGTTGGTCATAGTAAAGGCATCTTGTGCTGCATTAAAGGCATCCCAGTCAGCAGGGGATGCGTTGCCTTCAGGTGGATGTGGTAAACCAAGCGGTGAGGTAAACCTTGGGAATAAGTTAGACAAGCCGGTAATGATGCGCTTGTTAAAGGTAAATGTTTCGGTGGTATCGGCTGCCGCTTCTTTGCTGTAAACCACGGTTAAAGTGTATTCACCTGAACCAAAGTCGGTTACTACTACGCCTGAATCTACTAGATCTTGCCAGATGGCGTCGTAGTTTAAACCCTTGCTTTCGTCACCGTATTCAGGATTACCACTTTGTGCCAATACTTCACTTTCGGCCCAAGGGTTAAGCGTGTAGCAAGTGTCGTTACCACCGCCACCGCCACCGCC
>JAPYOO010000263.1:2421-4428 GCA_029938135.1 Bermanella sp.
GCTACTGGGTCACTGGCAGTACCGTCCTTTTTAGGGAAGGTTAGCGATACCGATTTCACGTCAAATAGCTCTTCTGGGTAAGCATCAACACAGGTGAACATTTGCAATACATCTATCTGGCCGCCGTTACCGGCATTTGCTGAAGACAACCAAATTTGGCTAGGGTGCAGGTCCAACCAGTTTACTTCAAGGTTGGCATAGACCGCTTGCTGCTGAGCGTTATCGGGATCAAAACCATACAATACCAATAGTTGAACCGGATCAAAGTCAACGCCATCCGTTTCTTCTAATTGTCCGTCATCGTTACGTTCAAAGCCTTTAAGGTCTTCTAAATAGGTATCCAATACATAGAATATTAAGCTGATTGCTTGAGGCACCGTTAAATCACTGGTGCCGGTAAGGGCTTGCCATTCGGCTTTTTTCTCAGGAGGGAAAATACCCAGTAACAAATTAAGTTCGCTTAATTCGTCTCGTAAAGCTTGTAGCTCTATTTCTTCAGCTTCACTTAAGGTCTCTTTACCTTCTAAAGTACCCACAGTTGCTATTGCATCGTAAATGTCGAATAGTTCGGTGGTGAAAGCGCTCAAGGCGCCCGCTTTAGTGAACTGTGTAATATCGACGGTGGTGCTAGCTTGAATATCAACCCCTAAAAATATAGCGGTAATCACCTGATCAACCGTTTTTAATGTACCTAGTTGATATTGATCGCCAAAGAAATCGATAAAGAACTGTGGCGCACCGCCCCCTTCGCCTTCATCTTTGTTAAGCAATTCTTCCACGATATCGCGTGCTTCTTCTTGGCCAGCATCACCTGTGGCAAATTCTTCAGGCACGGCAAAGGTATCGGCTACGGCCGCATCTTCTATCTTGTTTAAGTCACCAGCCACGGCTTCGTCGCTGAGTACCTTAGACACCAGTTCGTCCACGCCAGCATCGCTGACTATGGCTTCTTCAAACTGGGCCAGAGTGAAGTCACCCGCCTCAATAACTTCTTCGATGGCCGCGACCAAGGTTTCGGTTAAGTCGGCAATATAATTTTGCCCTAAGGAGTCGCCACCGGTTTCAAAGAAACTGTTGACCACTTTGTCTTGAATCGCTTCGGTAACAACGGTACTAATAGGATCAATAACCGCCTTTTCTGATTTGGTTTCCCCTGGCGGAACAAAGGCTAAAGCCTTTAAATCTACGACTTCATTATCCACGGTTAACATCACTTCTATGATGTAATTGATGCCTGAGCCAACCCCTTCAATGATAAACTGTGGGTTACCTGTGGCAGGCTGGTGAATTAATATGTCCGAACTGGCCACCACCAGTTCTACCAGTTGGCCCTTGCCGTTAATGAACGAAATGGTGAAGTCGCTGGGAGATATGGCATCTACTACCCTCGCGGCCAATTGAGCACGACTGCCCATATTGCGAGAGCTCATTTTGGCCAAACTTCTATTTAAAGTGTCGACGGCTATTTCACCACCAAGTTTGGCTGCACCTACGGCGTCATCGGCGACGACCTCCGATTCCCCTAAATAATCTTTTTCAAGAGCTTCGCTGGTGGATACCTCTTCAACTTCCCCTTCCTGGTAGTCATCCAGGAACCCCTTTGCAATTTCCGCGGCGGCCTCTTTGTCGTCGCTGGATAAATCTATACAGCCTGCGAGCAGAGCGCCCGACAATAATGCTGTAAGAAATAAATTGGTTGTTTTCATTTTTTCACGTCCTTCGAATTGAATGATTCATCGCACTATTTAGATTAGACAAAAATCACCTGTTTGCCCCATGATTGCGGCGTTTTTTTACTTATTTGTATCAAATGATAAGTTGTTCCCATTTATTAGAACTCGAGCAAATAAAAAAAGCCCTGGCAGGAAACTGGCAGGGCTATAGTTGATTAAAACGGTAGGGATTAGCGTGGAGGTTTTTCTATTTATTATTCGCGAATTCGAATGGTAATGCGTGACTGATCGGAAAATCGAATATTACTTATCACAATATCCCCTAGGCTATGTT
>JAPYOO010000264.1:0-2027 GCA_029938135.1 Bermanella sp.
ACAAACATCCCTCCCCATCCAATTAACAAGGTCATTGCGTAAGGCAGCATCAGCGTTAATAGGCGTCCCACCCCGATGGTTTTTTCATACTTCTGCGCATACATCAGCACTAAGGGGAAATACGGCATTAACGGAGTAATAATGTTAGTACTGCTGTCCGCCACTCGGTAGGCTCCTTGTACGGCCGCAGGTTCAATGCCTAACAAGTAAAAAGCGGGTACTAATATGGGTGCCAGCAACGCCCACTTGGCCGAGGCAGACCCCACCAATAAATTCAATATACTGGTAAATATCATCAAACCGATCATGGCAATCGCGGGCGACACCGCCCAACCCTGCAAAACGGCCGCTAAATGAACCGCTAAGACCGTCCCTAATATGCTCCACTTAAACCACGCTATAAATTGCGCCACCACAAACATCAATACTAAATAAGGCGCTAAGTCAGATATGCCTTGCTCTAACGCCTTGACCCATTCTCCCCAGGATTTAAAGCGGCCATTTTGCACCCCATAAACCGTAGACAAAATAGCCACACTCAAGGCAATCATTACCACCAACGAGCCCATGAAAGGGCCTTTTAACAAACTCCCGGTGTCAGGGTGACGCAATACCGCTTGTTCGGGTAACGTCAGTATTAACCAGCACGTGACTATGGCGATCAGAGTGCCCCAAAAGGCTTTACCCAAGTGATGCACCGCAATGGGTTCAGAAGATGACGCATTTAAATCCGGCATCTCAAAAGGACTGTCTTTAAGATACGGCTCCACCCACCAGCGATTTACCAAAACTGTCAGCGCAACAATCAGCACCACTGATGCCAGCATGAAATAATAATTGGCTAAAATACTGACCTCTTCGTCGGCAACCAACTGTACGGCTTCGGTGCTAATTCCAGACAGAATAGCGTCCACCGGACCGACCATTAAATTCGCACTAAACCCCCCTGATACACAGGCAAAACCCAAGGTAAGCCCGGCCAACGGATGCCGCCCAGCAGCCATAAAAACGGCGGCACATAACGGTAATAACACGACGTAACCCGAATCTACCGCGATGCTCGACATCACCCCCAGAAACGCCACCACCAACGGCAACATGTTGCTTTTAGTGTGACGGGTTAGATTACCAATGAGCGTGGGCAGCAAGGCGCTTTTTTCGGCCAGTGCAAATGCCAAGGCAATCACCAGTACTGGGCCTACTGGAGCGAAATTCATAAAGTTCTTAACCATGGAGCCCAGCATGTAAACCCAGCCGTCTCGACTCACTAAACTTCGCACCTGCAACCATTCGCCTGTGGCGGGGTGTTGAGCCCCCCATTCCAGCACATCGCCCAGCCAGCTAAACGTCACTACCAATAAACACAGGTATACAAACATGGCCATTGGATGGGGCAAACGATTAGCCACCCGTTCAATCGACTGAAGTACTGAACTCATTACTCGTCCTTTCTTTTAATTTTTACTCATAACAACAGGGCAGGTTCGCTTTTGCAACCGCGTTTAAGGACTTCATTATTTTCAGATAACACTGTTGCTGAAATTAGGCGTAATTCATCTAAAAGCGTACAACCCCCTAACCATAAGGCTTACTTGAAAGTTTAGAGTAGTTGCTCTTGGATAGACCGCGACAACCTGCGAATTGGCAGGCTTTGTCACTAGAAATACATATTTATCTGACTACAATGGCGCCGCCTCATAGGGCAAACCCTTACGATTTTTACCGCGCTAGCCACAAGCCAGCCACCAGGAGCCAGCATGCTACTTAATGCGAATAGCCAGATCAGTGAACAACCTGAGTCGACTCATGCACGAGTAGCCAATATATTGCCTGCCAACACTCCTATGCCATTAGCCTGTGACGCCTGCGATCACGAACAGAATTACAACATGAGCTTTTTGCGCACACTGCCTCAGCTTAAATGTTCGCAGTGCAGCGATACCCGACAATTCAGCCGCTTTGAATTAACCGCATTAGAAGTGGCTCTGAATAACATGGGTTATTACTTGAGTAAAACAGCCTAGTTT
>JAPYOO010000264.1:2127-4413 GCA_029938135.1 Bermanella sp.
AAACTCACATACGTCTTAGCTTGCTTCTTTTTCTGGCACTTCAATTTTTAATATTAAAGACACTTGGCGCTCAAGTATTTTTCTTTGGTCTTGTTGATTTATATCTTCTGGTTGTTGCAACAACGCTTCATATTCAACACGGCGCAGTGTACTAATCAAAATTTGTGCATCTTCTTTAGGGTGCGAGCTGTGTACTAGATTTAAAAACTCTATGAGTTTTTGCTCAAGCTCTTGTGCATGACTGCCCGCTAAACCACGAAGATTGTCATTTAATAGCGCTTCATAGCGGAAAGCTTGATCCGCCACTGCCATATCTCGACTAAACAAGGTTTTTTCCAACACATAGGCCAAAAGCTGATCCACGATGACTTCAACCAGTTTAGGGCCAGTTGTGAGTTCCGCGAGCTTTTTACCATCCGCATTTTCCAGTGGTTCGTACATCTTACGTGAAAACACATTCACGATAGATTGAGCCTTTTCGGCATACAACATAAAGGTATCGCTAATAAGCTCCTGAATGTCTTTAAAGTAATAGGTAGTGGCTGCCAAAGGCACTTCAGCCTCTTTTGCGACACTGCGGTGACGTATAGCGCGTACACCGTCACGCACAACAATACGTAAGGCGGCTTCTAAAATGGCCCGACGGCGCTGCTCACTGCCTGCTCGAGAGGTTTTACGCCCTTGATACTGAATTTTATTGGGTTCACTGCTGATCATTCGTTCTAACACTGTCATATTCTGTCCACTCACTATGGTTCGTTGTAGCCAAGAACCTGTTTTTTATTTTTTTGTAACAATGTGTAAGCTAGGTTACTGAATAGTTACATAAAAGCCAATCAACAATGGTGGAAACTTCACCAATTTTTTAGAGTATTCACTCCAAATATGACTAATTTATGATCAGCCCGCCAGCTGGCCTGAATATTGAATACTCCTTAGTAAGCGCAAAGACTTAATTAGACAAATTGAGATAAGGAGGCAATCATGGATATTCTTGGGCTACCCAAACGCATGCTTCAGTCCCTTGAGCAAATGAGTGCGTCTGAAAAGACCACCAAAACAAAGGCAGTGAAAGAATCAGCCCCCATACAAACGCCCGAAATGTCTCCCTTAACTGAGCGCTTAGACTCATTGGCACGAAAATTCGATTTAAAGGCCTTACCGGTAAGTGACCTTAAGCCTTTGCAAACCTCGTTGATGCAAAACGGCTTCATTGGTGACAACCAAGTACGGGCTCAAGGTTTATTAACCCAGTTGGCCTATCATCACTACGAGGCAGGCCCTATGGATGTTGAGGTGGCACTGGAGGAACATTTAAACCGCCTTAAGGATCAAAGTGCGGTACTGGCTGACTTCCACGAGGGAAAACACGTATTAAATGTGGTACGTAATTTAGTCAGCGCCCGCCAACAACAAACACAAGCCGCTTAACCCTAAAACCACATCACTAATTTCATAATACTCAGCACTTATGGGTAAAACCCGCCATAACAAACTATGCTAAAGTAGCGCCTTTTTTTAAGAAGCTATTTTTATGACCCGTACTTCCCTCATTCCCATAGGCTTATTCGTCTGTGCTTTTATGGCTTCTTTAAGCCACGGCATCACGAATATTGAAAGCACCCGCCTTAACAACACAGAGGAAGGCACCACTGGCAATATCAGCTTAAGCCTAGATGGTCGTATTGGTAGCAGTGACAAAATAGCATTGGGTACCTCCGCTAAATTGATACGCGCTTACCGTCACGACGAATGGATCGCATTAATTAGTCGAGACTATGCCGAGGTCGACAGCGAAGTGAATACCGATGAAAGCCTTATTCACTTGCGCTACCTGACTAAACACACACCCAACTGGGGCCATGAAGTGTTTACTCAGTATCAAGAAGATAAATTTAGCTTTTTGGCAAGACGCACCTTATTGGGAGCCGGAGTACGCTATACGTTAAGTTCACCCGAGCCTTTGCAGCAGGCCAATAACATTGGGGCCGGCTTGTTCTATGAAGAAGAAAACTATACAAATACCAGCACGCTAAATGAAAACAACGTGCGCTTAAACCTATATTGGGCCTACAAAAACAAGGTGCACAAAAATATTCTCTACACCAGTACCTTGTATTTTCAGCCTGAAATCGATCAATTAAGCGATCAAAAAGGGTTGTGGCAAAACGCAGTAACCATCAGCGTTACGTCGACTATAAGTTTGAGCTTGAACTGGGATATGGAGCACGACACCAATACGCCAGACGGCGCAGACGATACAGAAACCAGCTACAACAGCGTGCT
>JAPYOO010000265.1 GCA_029938135.1 Bermanella sp.
AGTGCCAAAAATGGCTGGAAGTTGGGATACAGTCCCAGGGTTCTACATTGCTGAACTTGTCAGTGCAAACTAAGCACTCGCAGAAGCAGGCATTCAACTGGACTCGCCTTCCGCTCGCTCGGTTATCGCGGCGCTCATGTATTCAAGTCCAGTTCCTCTGCAGTCCCTATCTTGCTATATTCTGGCCCTAATCAAGGTCGTTACGGAACCTTTGCCTTAACTCGTTCGTGTTACCATGATGGATACTGATGTTCCAGATATCTTGGTGCTTTATGGGTTTAGGGTCAGGTGGTGTGATTAAGAGCTTTGAAGAGATATTTACCGAGCATATAGACATGCTGTACGGCATGGCCTATCGCTGGACCCAAAACCAGCAAGAAGCCGAAGATCTGGTGCAAGATTTGGCCATAAAGCTCATGAGCGACGTTGAAAAGCTGCAATCATTAGGCAAGGTTAGTTCGTGGATGGTGCGGGTTATGTATCGGTTGTTTGTGGATAAGTATCGACGAGCCAAAATGTTCACTGTGATGCCCGGTGACGAAATAGAGCCTGTTATAGAGCAACTTGATGATCATGCTGATATTGGCCGCTTAGATGATCACTACCATCAAGGGCAAGTGATTGAAGGGCTATTGGGGGCTCTGGACGACTTGGATGGCCCACAAAGAGTCGCCATTAGCCTGTTTGAGATTGAAGGTTACAGTTTGCAAGAAATTGCAGATGTTCAGGATGTGTCTACCGGTACCGTGAAATCTCGTTTGTTTCGTGCCAAACAACATCTAAGAAAGTCGGTATCACTGGAACCTTTTGCGCCGTCCAACCGTGTCATGGATAGAGGATGACTATGAACTGCCAAGATTGCCAAACCCAGATAGCACAACTTACTCTAAGCGACTTACGTAAAGATGCAGTCGCCTCCTTGCATATACACGGCTGTGAGGATTGTCAGCAATATTACCAAGATCGACAAATTAAGCAGGGCCTTGAACAGTTGGGGAAAGTGCCGCTGAATACGGGTTTACAAGGTCGTATACTGGCCAATATTCAGCAACATGCGCATTCTGCACAGCACACACAATCCCCTAAAAAAAACCATCCTTTTAAATTTGCGTATGGTGCCATTGCCGCCACCTTTTTGGTGTTTGGATTAATACTGCAGCCTTTATTAATGAAAGCTACTTCACCAAATGTCCCCAGTATGACGTTGGTTCAAGTAAGCGTGGGCAGCTTGCAAACCGTTAATGTAATGCTTGAAAGTGAATTTGATTATCAGGCCACTGAACTGTCCGTTAACATGAAGGGGCCTGTAAGCCTAGATAATGCAGGTAAGATTCAAAGCGTGGCGTGGCGAACTAATTTAAACAAGGGTAAAAACGTACTGCCCTTGCCTGTGTACTTGGCTAGTCCCTTGGGCGGTGAAATTCATGTGAAGATGAAAACGGATGATGGGTTTAAGTCGTTTGTGTTACAGGTAAAAGCAAAAGATGAACCGCTTAAAAGGATAACAATATGAGAGGCTGTTTAAAAACTAAGATATTACTGATAATGACCTGCTTATTAAGCCCGCTTGTTTTAAGCGATGAAGCCAATGGTCAGGAATTAAGCATAGAAATTTCTATTGTTGGTGAGTATGAGCGCCCTGACGAAGTTGTTAATAGAATTGAACTGCCAGATTTTTTACCGGCGGTCACTCAAAAAAATGTGATAACGTTTAAAGAGCGCACCTCACGTTTAACCGTGCCGTCTGCGGCCATTAACGGGGCCATCATTGCACTAGAGGCCAAAGAAGCAGCCCTAGTGAAGCGAACCGAGGCATTCTTGAAACACGTACCAGATATCAAGGTGGAAGTAGATACTCCTGTGATTGACTTGCCACAGCTTCCCAATAACCCTATTTTTGACTCTGCGCCTTAATGCCTGTGGTTATAATTGATTTGTGATGATTCCTGTTTCTGTAAAACGAATACTATTGGTCCCTGTACTGTTCTCTATCATGATGGCGAGCGGGCATTGTGCATCTCAAAATACATCAACGGTGAGCCTGCTATTTAAACAGGGTTCTGAAGCGATGGCGCAAGCTAATTATACTTTAGCCGTGAAATATTTTGAAAAAATAAAAACACGACCTTCCCCTCAAGTTTATTTTAACCTCGGGCAAAGCCATTTATTATTGGGTGAGTTTAAAAAGGCTAATGGGTCTTTTTTAACGCTTGTGACTAAACCTGGATGGCAATCTTTAGCGTGGTTTTATTTGGCCCATATATCGCTACGTTTACAACGTACTGATCAAGCTTTGCAATACTATCAGAAAATAGTCGACTTAAATGACACACCTAAGTTAGTAAAAAAAAGTAGGAGTAAATTAACCCTTTTAAGTAATCAAAGGTTAAGTAATGAAAAGGTAAATAATCAATACGTCAATCTTCTAGATTTTACCCGTAGTCGATTTATTGCTCATATATCATTTTCAAAAGAGAGTAATCCTTTGGGGATCTCTGAGGAATTGGATATTAAAAAATCTTCTGATATTACACTTCAAAGGTGGTTGTGGGGGCAGCATAAACTAACAGATACGCTCACTATGAACGCTTTGATTTCCAGTCAAGATTATGAAAAAAATGCCGATTTAGATTTATTGTTTACCTCTGTATCGTTGGATTACGCCTATTTAAAACATTCCCAAATAGGCGCTAAAATTAACAATATAGAGGCTGATGCAATTGCCTACAAACAATTATCTTTATACGTAAAAAATAGCGAAGAGGTCTCGAACACTGCATTTGATAGCCAAATCACACTTAGTCATTTTCAAGCACGTCAGTCGTACCGCTATTTACAGGGGCAGCGTTTAACATTACAGGCGACAGCGGGGCGAGATTTTTTTGATGGGCGTATGACGGCTAGATACAAAATACTGCAAGACAAACGCAAAGATGACACAACAGCATCAAGTTTTACCAGCTACTCACCGCTTAAACAACGTTTCACTTTGTTATTATCACACCCGTTAATGAATCAATGGCATGTTGAAGGTTATAGTTGGCTTTACCATTATCAATGGCCAAGTGGGGGGCATGATACGTTGGAGCGCACATCGAAAGGCTTGGGTTATGGTGTAAGTTTGCATAAACAAATAGTCGCTAACGTACATATTCAAACGGATATACACGTAGAAAAAAATAATAGCCTGGACTATGAAAATACCTCAGTGGCCTTATCAATGGAATATAGGTGGAACTAGTTCACAGTTTTAACCAGGTAAATAAAAATATAGAAATAACGGCAACCTTTCTGTAATCCCATTCGTGTTGATAATACGTGTTATTTAAAACGCCCAATTACTGATGTTTTTAACAGTGATCTGGCAAACTCTATTTCAACCAAGGTGACTCATGAAAAAACAATTACTTTCTATCGTATTAGCAACTGGCCTTTTACAAGGCTGCCTAAGTGACGAAAATAGTGCAAATAGCGAAAATAGTCAGCTTTCTTTATCTATTACAGATGCCGCTATAGATTTTGCCGCCCAAGTTAATATTGAAATTAACGGTATTGAGCTTCATTCAAATAAAGGCACTTACACCTTTGAATTTGAAAGTTCTAAAAGCATTAACCTTTTGGATCTTCAGGGCAGTCAATCAGCATCATTATTAACAGATGAAACCATCCCCGCTGGCGAATACCAATGGGTACGTTTAATGGTTGAGACAGCCACTATCACGTTAACTGAAGGACTAACTATTCCGTTAACTATCCCAAGCAGCGACCAAACGGGTTATAAACTGGTAGGTGGTTTTACTTTACCAGCTAACGGTTCTGCAGATTTCACGCTTGATTTTGACGTTCGTAAATCGGTTACTGCAACCGGTACTGGTAGTTATAAAATGAAGCCTACTATGCGTATGGTTAACAATATTGAAGTGGGCCATATTGCCGGCAATGTGGACGGATCTTTGTTGGCGGCTAACTGCGAGGCTGATGCTAGTCTTGCGGTTTATGCTTACGAAGGCCTAGATGCCACCACAGGTGACGAAGGTTCAGCGGATGCTCCTGTTGCCAGTAGTTTAGTCGATGAGAACTTTGATTATGAAATCGGCTTCTTAACGCAGGGTAATTACACGATTGCACTAACCTGTAATGCCGATAGCGATGATGTAGAAGTCGCGGGTGATGATTTAGAATTTGTACACACCGCAAACGTTTCAGTAGATTCTAAAAATACTGCTAGCTTTAATTTTGAGCTAAGTGTTCCTCAGTAATACACTTATTTAAAAATAACATTTGGCTGTGCCTTAATTTAAAGGTACAGCCATTTTTATTGTAGGGGTGATAAACGCTTGTTCTCAGCAGCGCTAGGTTAAATATCCCGCACACACCTCACCTTATTATTAATCCGTAAAATATCCCCCTGTG
>JAPYOO010000266.1 GCA_029938135.1 Bermanella sp.
TTCCATAACACATGGGGTAACCACGCCTCAGTTCCATCAGGACTAATGGCTATGTCGTCAAGTAAGCGCGGTAAACCTTGTGAACGAAACTGGTCTTCATATTGGCTTTCTTGTAATTTAATTTTTGTAATAAGTTTTGGTGTAATAGTTTTGATGTCATATATAGACAGCTCACCGGTCATGGCGTGGGTGACCAATAAACGTTGATCATCAGTGATGGCCAACCCCCGTGGGGTATCACTGGTTTCAGTGGTATTAACAATATCCCCTTGATGGTCAATGGCTATGAGTTTTGATGTTTCAAACAAGCTCACCCAAAATAATTGTTGTTGGCTGTCATACACCACTGCAAATGGACGTGATGGGGTTGAAGTGCGGTGTTTAATATTTAGGCTTTCAGCGTCAAGCAAAATAACTTCGTTGGCCAGGTAATCGGTGGCGGCCAATAATTGCCCTTCATCACCCAGTGCTAAGCGGCGAATGTCTTTTCCTAACTGTACATATTTTTTAGGGTAGTTTTCAGTAAGTGATATTTTACTCACACTACCGGCATCAAAGTTGGCGCTGTATAACGTTTTTTGATTTGGCGACGTAATCAGTGAGCTGCTGCTTTGAATGGCCAAGCTGGGCAAACTTAGAATGCACAGAAAAGCTGTTAGCAGTCCAAAAAGTGGGCGAAGAGTGTTCAACAAGATATGTGAAAAATTCATTAACTTTTTAGGCGTTTAAATGCCGACCAAATAGGTTGCAACACAGACCAGCGTGCGCTGTGGTACATGATAATAGGTGTGAAAAATAAGGCGGTAAGTAAGTGGGTTAAATAGGCAAGGTAGCCTGCGTTGTCACCACGATTACCGATTAATAATAAAAATAGCCCTGATAGAGCGCAGGTAATCAGCAGACCATCTAATATTTGGCCGCTGAATTTTAATATAGGTTTTTTAGAGGTTTTTAATAGTCGCCTATGGCTCATCCAAAACGGCAATACCGTGAGCGGGAATAAAATCAGGCTAGCAATGATGTGAAGAATTAAAGCAAAACGTTCAAACTGCCAAGGTAAGGCAAGAACATCCCATAATAAAAAGCCACTTATGAACATGAAATAAAGTGCCCACTCTGCCGCTTTATTGCGGTAAGCCTGTTTTTTCCACCATTTTTGCAGGCTGGCTGACAATTCTGGCGTGACGGGCGTTTGCAGTGTGGTTTGCATGTTCACGGGCACCGCAGCTTATGAGAGGGAATGAGAGCTAGTGTCATTATCATTTGCGTTATTATGACAGGATAGTTTAATTCAAGCATGATATTGATCAATATTGGAAAAGCAGAGCAGGAAGTTTCCTGCCCTGTATCTAACGACTAGTTGCTCAGCACAACCTTAGCGGCCATCACATTGGCTCGGCCATACTTCCCACCGGCGCCGGTGATGTTTGCCACGTTATCGTGATCGTTATCGGCCCCATGATTGTTTTCTTTTAATAAATACTCTCCAGTGTCAGCTAGGGCTTCTGATAACTGCAAGCCTTGACCTAATGCTGGGCCATCGATAACCGCTTTGAACCAACTGGCATGGCGTTCAACTAGGCTTGATAACTCAAGGGCTGGTGCATTTTCTGATTCATTATTTCTAAGGTGCAGCATGGTTTCGCGCATGGCTGAAGCCACGGCTGCAGCCGTCCATGGGGTGTAGTGGCCTTTGCCATTAATAGCCCAAGTTTTAAGGCTGGCGTCATAATAGTGTTTATCCACCGCTAGGTAGAGCTTGCGGGCAGCTTCACGAAAATGTGGCTTTTGTGTGGCAAGAAAGGCTGAACTCAGACCACGAATGGCGGCAAATTGTGCATCTAAAGATTGCTCAGTGTCGTGTTTGCCGTTAAGGGTTAGGCCGTCAAACACTAAGCCATTTTTATCCGTTAATTGCTTGATAATAAAATCAGCTTGGGCTGTCATCATGGCCAGCGCACGTTTACCTTGTTGAGTTTTAAGGTTTACATCACTGCCGTCGGCAGAGGCGTAACCCACGGGTAAAGCGTCTTGAGCACGTTGGTAAATGCTCAGGGCTACGATTGAATAAGCGGCGTCATAGGTAGTGACATGCTTGTCTTGTTTGCCGCGAAAGCTATCTACAAAGGTGTTAGCCTTATTATTAAAGTGCAGTGCATCGATATTTTTAAATACCATGTTGGATAAGTTGCTGGCCAGCGAAAACGCATCCTTGCCAGCAATATTATTGCTGCTGGTATTGTCTGTATTTACTTTTGGAGTTGATGCAAAGGGTTGCCCATCAAATACGGCTTTAAAGGCCGAGTTTTGTGCGCTGTTGGCTACTCGTTGATCGCTGTAGGCGAAGTATTCACTTAATGGCCACAAGAGCATCCAGCTATCACGCAGTGTTGAGGCTGGATCTTGTACGGTTAACTTGCCTAGGGCGTTCACATTGTTTTGTGTTTTTTCGTTAATGCTAATAGCGTGGGGAAACCAAACTGGATTTTTGCGAGCGTTGTACTGGGGTGTGATTTTTGCTCCTAAAGAGTGGCCGTTAAATACGAGTTTATTTTGCAGGTAAAGCATTTTGTCCACAGATAGCTCTGTTAAGATAACGCCGTTCATACCATCAGCTGCCGATACCCCTAGAGCATGTTTGCCGTCTTGATCCATCTTGCTAGAGCTTGCTTCCACTTCCTCATCATTTTTTAAGGTGTGCATGCCACCCAGGAAATCCTGCGACCACATAACTTCTTTTAATAAAATACCACCAATGGCGGCTGGTTCAATTACAAGCTCGCGCTGCTTTTTATTCCATGCCAAAGTTTGATAATCATTTTTATAAGCAGGGATTTGAGCTGTAACCGTAACAGCATCCCCTTGGCTATTTAAAACCTCAATTTCTTCTTGGCCTACAATTTTAGTATTTACTTGCCCATTAAAATCAGCAGATGCACTGCGGTAGGGTAAAGAAATAGGGTAAATGTTTTTAGCAATCTGGTTGCTTGGAAAGCCCACCGACTTTGCTAGTTTATCTATTCGCTTTTGCAGGCTTTGCTGATCGCCACCGCGTTGTTTATTTTGCGGGCCATTAACTAAGTGTGGGCCCAGTTGAGATTGGTAATTAAGGGCATACATGGCTTCTTCTGAGTATTCGTAGCTTTCAATACCTGCCACATAATCAAACTGGGTGGGTTCATCTATAAAGTTTGGATCCAACACATCAAGGTCTAGTCCAAGGCTTTCGGCCAGTGGTTCACCGGATAATTCAAACTCGGTATACGCCAGCATGTTGGCTGAGGTGATGAATGTGTAGTCAGTGATTTTCGCATTTACACTAAGTCTTCCACTATCTTGTGCAATCGAAGGCAAGGTTTGGGCTGATAAAATTAGGGCGCCCAAAACTGTGCTGGCTTTTTTTATGGCACTCGCTAAAGGAGTGATGCGGTTTTTGCTTGAAAGCATGAATGACCTCATGAATAAATATATAAGCTCGCAAATAATCAATACTTAGATAAATTATTTGCGTGTTTTTAAATGAACTAATTTATTGTGTAGCTAGCTTAAAACTCTACTGCAGCTTTAATAACAAAGTTGTCACTGCTGTTGCCAGAACCTGCGTGACTAGTGTCATAATCTTCATCGTGCCAAATTTCAAAGGCAAGATTTGTATTGTTTAAAACGTCAAAGGCTGCGCTTGCAGATAGTCTTTGCTCTGGTAGGCCTAATAATGCAGCATCTTGTGTTTGCTGGTAAGCAAGTGCAAAAGTGGTGATGGTAAAGTGGTAGGCGGCTTCTACTTGGCTGGCTGTTATTTTAAGTTCATGGCTGTCGTCACTTAGTTTATCAAGCGCTAAATATTCAGCGTTTAAGGCAATGCCGGCAACCTTGGTGGTTACGTGCAAACTTATGGCGCTGGTGTCGTCTTGTTCTGTGATGAAATCTGTAGAGGTTGATTCTTCGATTAATGCGCTAAAAGAGCTGCTATTTAAAATGTTATTTATGTAATCGGCATCAACTGTGAAGGCCGAATTACTGTAGGCCATATGCAGGCCGGCTTGGTTTAACTTGCCCTCATCATTGGCAAAGACATAAACATCTGCGTTAAAGCCACTTTGCATAAAACCCACCATAATTGCAGTGTTGCGAGACTCGGCAATTTCTAGCGCTAAGGTATCGTTAACTTGCTGGCTGTAAAATGAGCCAAACGGCAGATAAAATTGGCCAGCGCTAGCACGAATATTTTGGTGGTTGGTAAAATGTATGTTGGCTGTATCCATTTCAAATGGGGTGTCACCTTCTTCATATAAAAAGGTGGCATTGGCGTGAATATTTGCATTTACCAAGGCTTCCATGGACAGTTCAAAAGTGGCAAGGCTTGCAT
>JAPYOO010000267.1 GCA_029938135.1 Bermanella sp.
AAACGCGCCGCGTGCTCTAAGGAATCACTTTGATTGGCAAAACTGTTGCGCATTAAAAGGTAAATGTAAGGGTACAAAGCAAGCGCCAACATGAGGCTGGCACCTGTGATGCTGCGAATATCAAAAAACCAATAATCATTGGGAGATTGCCAGTCAAAGGTATGGCGTAAAAAGGTTTGTAGGGGGCCTGCGTAATCCAGTGCTTCGGTATAAATGTAGCCGCTGATGTAAGCGGGAATCGCCAAGGGAAATACCATAGCCCACTGCAATATATTGCGCCCCTTAAAATCATAGCGGGCACACCACCAAGCAGGTGCAATGGCAAACAGGCAGGCAAACAATAAGGTGCAGGTGACCACTAATAAGCTATTGCTAAGGTAATCCCACAACACTGACTGTGCAAGGTTGTTAAAGGTATCGTCGTTTAAGGCGTCGCTACTAAACAAAGATTCGTATAGTAGCGCAAGCACTGGCGAAAAAATAACCAGCGCCAGTAAACCTGCGGTAACGGATAGAGCATTGAATGATAAAGGTAATAATCGCATGCAGCGATTATAAGTCGAACTTCACCTTATCCACTAATGTTAATGCGGCTTTTCTGTTGGCGGCGATTTGATTTAAAGCAATATTATCGGCTTTAAATTCACCCCAGCTTTGTACCATTTTAGAGGGGGCAACGCCTGGCTTAACTGGATATTCCATATTTAGCTCGGCGTACATGGCTTGTGCCTTGGCAGAGGTTAAAAAATCCAACAGCTTAAGCGCGGCTTCCTTGTGAGGAGCGTGCTTGGCAATTACCGCCCCCGAGACATTAATGTGCGAACCGCGATCACTTTGATTGGGAAAGTTAAGCTCTACTGCATCGGCCCACGGCTTTTGCTTTTTATCCATTAACATTTTGCCAAAGTAGTAACTGTTGCCTAAAGAGACGTCACATAACCCGGCGTGAATGGCTTTAACTTGGCCACGGTCGTTGCCTTGAGGTTTGCGTGCAAGGTTGGCTTTTACGCCGGTTAACCAGGCTTCGGTATTGGCCAAGCCATTGTGGGCAATCATGGACGATATTAGGCCTAAATTGTAAGGGTGTTTGCCACTGCGAGTACAAATGCGGCCTTTGTATTTAGCATCACTTAAATCTTCATAACGAATATTAAGTTTACCCAAACGCTCTTTTGAGCTGTAAACATTGCGTACACGTTGAGTTAAGGCTAACCATTGGCGGTCTTGGTCACGAAATTGCGCCGGTATGTTTTTTTGCACTTGGCTATCTAGGGCAAACTCTTGTGTGAGACTTTTGTCTTTTAATTCTAACAATTTAGAGAAGTTGGAGGTTAATACCACATCGGCTGGGCTAAGTTTACCTTCACGCTTAAGGCGTTGGACTAGGCCTTTTTTGGCAAAAATAACTTTGCTTTTAATACCCGTTTGTTTGGTAAATTCGGTGAGGATAGGCTGAATTAAAAAGGGCTGGCGAAACGAATACACATTAACGGTGTCACTTAGGGCCAGGCTGCTCATAGTCATGAGGCAAGCAATAACAAGAATACGCATGATTGATCTTAACGCCTTTCAATTGATAATGATTATCATCTTAACATGTAGGCTGGGTGAATAAACAGAGCGTGAGTGTAAAAGAAGGTAAAGCTTAAAAAGTAGGGGTTTAAGGAAGGTTCTACGGATGCCCGCATTCGCTAAAAGAATGCGGGGCAGCGATTAGCTGGTTTCGTTAGTGGGCAGCGCACTGATATGCTGAATTTGTCGCTCAATAAGCGCTTGGTAATTGGGTGTAAGGTTATCTACCCAAAACGTGTCTAGGGTTTCATCAGGCTGGCTACCGCTCATTGAGCTGTGTTTGCTTATAATAAGCTGTCCGCCTAAGCGTCCTTCATCTATTACTTGTTTACTCAGCAGTAAGCGGTTCGTTTGCCCTTTGCGACACAGGCGCGCAGCGATGTGAATGGTGTCACCGACGGTGGTATAGGTAAGAGAGTCTTGATCGCCAAACGTGCCGGCCAAAACTGAACCCGTATGCAGGCCTAACTGAAAATCTATGATGGCTAAGCCGCTGTTTTGGCGGCTATTATTAAAGTCTTTAAGCAGTCCAATAATTAACAAGGCTGTGCATACGCCGTGAAAGCAGTCTTTTTCATCTTGTTGCGGAATGCCAAATAACACCATGACACCGTCCCCCACATACTTATCAACAGACCCGTTATATAAACGTGCAGCCTGATGAATAAAGAAGTAGTACTGATTAAGCAAGGCGGCTAACTCGTGTGGAGGCATCTGTTCTTGGGCGCCCGCTAAGTCTACAAAATCAATAAACAAGATGGCCGCGTGTGCGTAGCTTTCGGGCAGCTGGGGTTTGTCGTAGTTGATGCTAGTATTGATATTTACATTAGGGGTCATGAACTGATTTAAGGCTGTGTGCATGGCTTGATTGGCATGTTGCTGTTGCTGGTGTTGATGCAATGCTTGGCTTAAACCGGTTAATTCCCCCCAAGTATGCAGGCTGACTGGGTGGCCTTTAAGGGTTAACTGCTCTACATCTTGCTGGCTTTGTTGAATCTTTAGGCCCAGGTTCTTGCCCAGCCACCAAGCGCTTACCCCGCTGACAATGAATAGCAGTAAACTCATAATACCCAGTAGACCGTAAATGCGGAAAATGGATTGCTGCAGTTGGCTTTCATCAAGTCGCACCTCTAACAATGCAATGATTTCTTCTTGATATTGAATGCTCATGGGGCTGCTTTGGGTCTTGATGGCTTCACCCTGCTCGGCAATGATCTCGTTATTAAGGCTATAAACGGCGGCATAAGCGATATGAGGATGCTCTACAAGGGTGGATAAAATCACATTTAAGCTCAGCAAGTCTTGGCTAAATATGGCATCGGATGCCTGCAAGCTGGCCTGCTTGTTTAAGGTGTTGCGCAGTTGATCAGCCTGGCGTTCTAGCTGTTGTATAGCGGTTTGCGCGATGGGTAACGCCGTCACCAATATCGCTAATAAACTGAACGCTAGGCTGAAAAATAAAATCCTGTGTCTTAACGGCCAATTTTGTTGTTTTAATGTCATGGCGTACTACTAAAGGTGGCAAGTGGTAATAGCTAAATAGTAACGGAAATATCCCCTATAACATACCGCCTGATTAGCATTTATAGATGTTGGTTGCGCTTAAATGGTTTATCATGCACGTCTAATTTGGTTTATTAACCTTTCTTTTATTTTAACGATTTGGGTAAGATTATGAGCGACGCTAAGAAAATTTTGACAGAAAAACTGGCTGAAATGGACAAGGGTTTATTTTTCATGGGTCGTGATCGCGCTCGCGCCTTGTCTTACCATGAAACTGAAGACCTAATTGATGAGTTACGTGAGTCTGTAGCCACTATGCAAGCTCAAGTGAATACGCTTTAAAGCCTTTGTTTAGTAAGTAAAGTGCAGACAATAGGCGTAGATTCAAAAAACTGAGGTGTTCGTGAAAGAAGTTGTTCTGATCAAGGTTAGCGGTGAAGACAAGCCGGGCGTTACCGCTCGTATTACCAGTATTCTCGCCAAGTACAATGTGAGCATCTTAGATATTGGCCAGGCTGAAATTCACGATAACCTATCTTTGGGTATCCTGGCTGAAATCCCTAGCAGCATTGAGTCTGCTCCTGCCCTAAAAGATGTTTTATTTTGCGGCTATGAAATGGGCATGACGGTCAGTTTTACGCCTGTCAGTACCGAAAACTATAACCACTGGGTGTCGGCTCAGGGTAAACCCAGGCACATCATCACATTATTGGCCCGTAAACTGACGGCCGAGCATTTGTCGGTGGTGACCCGCGTTGTTTCTGACTATGAATTAAATATCGATAATATCTCTAGATTATCTGGCCGAGTGGCGTTGGATGATGAAAAAAGCAATGACCTAACTAAGGCCTGCGTGGAATTTTCGGTGCGCGGCTCGGTAGATCATAGTGCATTACGCGCGGAGTTTTTAACCGTATCCAGTGAGTTGGGTGTTGATATTGCCATGCAAGAAGACACGCCATTTCGTCGTAATCGCCGTTTGGTGGCATTTGATATGGACAGCACACTTATTGAAGCGGAAGTTATTGATGAGTTGGCCATAGAAGCGGGTGTGGGCGAAGAAGTTATTGCCATTACCGAAGCGGCCATGCGCGGTGAAATTGATTTTAACGAAAGCTTTGTACGCCGAGTGGCGTTACTAAAAGGCTTGAACGAATCCGTTTTAGAGGCGGTGGCGCAGCGCCTGCCCATCACTGAAGGCGCTGAACGCTTGGTAAGCACCTTGAAAAAACTGGGTTATAAAACCGCAATTTTATCCGGTGGCTTCCAATATTTTGG
>JAPYOO010000268.1:0-1883 GCA_029938135.1 Bermanella sp.
TGAAATCTATTTAAAACGAATAAAAATCGATCTTAAAAAGATAAGCACGCCTGAAAAGGCTGAGTCAAGCCGCCGCTACTTCCCAAACGGGATCAATTGCATCGGTGCCACCGCCACTGACATAAAGGTAATCATCGCTGACTTTCATAGTGATCACACTGACTTAACCGCTGAACAAATGCTTTCTATAACGGAATACATTCTAATAAACGCCGAGTTTAATGAAGAGATATTAGTGGCCTTTGGGTTAATCAATAAGTTTGTAAAAAATAACTACGATGACAGCCTGCTAATACGTTTTGAATTCTGGTTAGAACATTATGCAACAAATTGGTCTCTTGTTGATGACCTCTGTATTAAAACAATCTATCAGTTCTTATTGGCACGGCCTCACTTGATTACTAAAGTACAACACTGGGCATATTCAGACGTGTCATGGTGTCGGCGTGCTAGCAATGTCGCTTGGGTTAAATTTATCAAAAGAAAAATGGGTAAAACTACATATTATTTAGACACCCAACTCATCTTTAAAAATTGTGACTTACTGATTCATGATAACGATGAGTTTGTTCAAAAAAGTGTTGGGTGGTTACTAAAGGTAACGTCATTACAGCATGAAGTGCATGTAATTAAGTATATTCAGGAAAACTTTAAAAAAATGACACGGCCCACCATTAGATATGCTATCGAGAAAATGGATGCAGATACTAGAAAGCAGTTACTCTCTTTAAAAGTATAATTCGTTGGTCGAAGTCGCATAATAAGAGCCTCAAACTGAAAAACACATTTGGCGTTAAGATGAAATCACTGCAACATTCGCTATTGGCAATCATTTTACCGCTGATATTCACACTGTGCGCTAACGCTGAAAGCGGGCAATTTCTGTGGCAAACAAATTCGGCAGGAAACGATATACACATCTTTAATATCGACAACTTCGAATTACACAGCCGCTTAGTTGTGGGGGCAGACCCTCACGGTATCGCTGCGCCGGACGATGCTCGTGTTATTTACGTATCTTTAGAGGCCAATGGTCAAGACAACGGCGAAATACTATGGATTGATCCACAGACACTGAAAATTAAGCATCGGCTTAAGGTTGGGCCCGAGCCACACGCGATTGCAACTACTCCCGATGGGCTGTGGATATACGTGCCGTGTCGGGATGGAAGCTATTGGATTATTGACGCCGAAGCCAAAAAAGTGGTCACCAAAATTCATACAGGTGGACGACCGCACAACACCCAAGCATCACGCGATGGACGTTTTATGTTTTTGTCACCGATGGGTGATCCACAAGGCGTAACGGTGGTGGATATTCAAGCCCAGCACAAGGTTGTAGGTTTTATCCCTTTTTCCGATTCCGTGCGCCCACCTGCGCTTTCGGCTGATGGACAATTTTTATTTCAACATATTGATGGCCTCAATGGCTTTGAAGTGGCGGATGTGCAGCAACGTACCGTTATCGCATCTGTTGAGCACTCCACTAACCTTGGCTGGTTTATGCCTTTCAATCGCTTTGGCTACATTACTTTTGGAGGGCTTAATCGTTGTCATGGCCTGGCCTTAAGGCCTGACCAAAAAGAGATTTGGTCTACCTGCGCTACACACTTAAGCATTCATAACATAAGTGATCCGTCATACCCACAGACACACCTTTTAACGCTTGAAGGCAAAGGATACTGGCTGACGTTTTCACCTGACAATCAATACGCGTTTATCGCTTTAGCAAGCCTTAACAAAGTGGCCGTTATTGATACCGCTACAAAGCAGTTAGTGCGATACTTGTCAGCTGGGGATGCACCGAAACGAAACGTTATAGTTGAGCTTTCGGATTGACGAACTAATAAGAGTTAATGTACACGGAAAGACGCACATATTTT
>JAPYOO010000268.1:1983-4334 GCA_029938135.1 Bermanella sp.
ACTATGCATAAATTATATATCTCATTATTAGTAATTTTTATCACTACAAGCGTGCAAGCTAATGACTGTGTGATTTTACTTCATGGGCTTGCAAAAAGTGATAGGGACATGAAAAAAATAGAGGCCGAATTAAACGTACAAGGCTTCTTCCCTGTAAATCAGGATTACCAATCACGCCATAGTACGGTTGAAGAGCTTTCAAAAAATGTCATAGGCACTTCACTTAAGAAGTGTAACGGCAAAGAGAGCATTCACTTTGTTACTCATTCAATGGGAGGGATACTTGTAAGGTATTACCTAAGTCAAAACAACATCCCCAACCTTGGTCGCGTTGTGATGCTCGGCCCACCAAACAAAGGAAGTGAAGCGGTAGATGCATATCGCAACTTCCCCGGATTTAAGGCGATAAGTGGTCCAGCTGGACTACAACTTGGAACGGGTAAATTAAGTATTCCAAACAAGATTGGAGCAGCAAACTTTGAGTTGGGTATCATTGCAGGCACACGCAGTGTAAACCTTATTCTTTCTGCCATACTCCCAGGGAAAGACGATGGTAAAGTCACCGTAGACAGCACTAAACTCTCAGGAATGAATGACCATATTTTACTACCCGTTACTCACCCATTTATGATGAAAAATAAAAGTGTAATACAGCAAATAATGTATTTCTTAAAGAATGGCAAATTTAATCATAATAATGCGTAGCCTTACAAATATATCTAAGCGATTTAACACCTTAGAGTTTATGGATATACCTATACAACAATGGAATTTTACAAATTGAACAGCAGTAATCACATAGCAAATTTATACATTTTAAAACTACCTTTTATATTGTCACTAGGGTTAATGACGGGATGCTTAGACGACAATAGTCACTCAACAAACTCTCAAGCTAACAATGACGAAAACTGCCCTACTACTAGCCTTATATCCCAAAGAACATCAACTTCTACAACACTTGATTTTGGTGATGGATCAGATGGTGAATTTTACCTTGCTGAAGATGAGGTCTTTCTTTTAGATGAAAAAACATACAATTTCAGCAATGTATACACTGAGCTAGATTCAATATTAACGGCATCTGATCAAGCGAAAGGCGGTACTGAGAAAATAGTAATTAATTCCGTGGGAAATTGTGATTTCTTTGGAAATATAATACTTACTGACTATAACGGAACATTTGAAATTAATTGTAATGGCACTATTAATTTAGGGGGCACCATTACAGCTTCAACTGGATCTATTAACTTGGAGAACAGTGAAGTAATAGCTGGAGACGAATTTGACTTTGGCAGTGACACAATTATATCCGCCGACTTAAGCTCGATTGTAATAAATCCGGGTGAACTGACTGTGAGTGGAGTATTGGTAGCTGAAGCTCCCACACTTGAACTGGGTGAAACCACCATTATTAACCTTCCACCTTTAAGTGTCGTTAGTACTGATCTGTGTGCCTTTAAAAATAACACCTCGAATAAACAACACCACTCGGCATTGTAACTCAGTAAAGGCCACAAAATATGGCCCACTTATTTTAAAGGAATAGACCACCATGTTAAAAAGTATTCTAGTTTGTATATTTATATTTGTTGGCAGCCATGTTTACTCTGAAGAGTTACCCACTTGCGCAGCTAAATTTGACCATAACACATTTGTTCACCAGGCGATGTTAGGTGGTAAGGTATTAAAAAACGCGCTTAATAGCCTAGAAGAGTGTGTGCACAAGAGTAATAAGCTGAGAAACAAACTAGACTTTACTGCCATCGAAATGGTCATGCGTCTCGATAAAGGTGAGATGGATGCAGCCTATCGAACCCAATCGAAGGTCCAGGATTTAATATCCATTTTTGAATTGTGTGCACATGCTGACAGTAAATCAGCCCAACATAATTTAGCGACACTTTACAACTCAAACCCATCAGGCCATATATTTAAGCTTATTGGTAAACATCATGATAAATTTGTTTATTGGACACGTCAGGCCGCCGCGAACGGTGATCCAAGATCAATCTTTAATTTAGCCGTAAGAATGGCCACTACCCCCAACAACTCCGTTAAAGGTATTCCTATTGATCATGAACTGGCTTATAAATCATTCATGGCCATTGCCATTATTGGCCAAAAAATTGATATTAGTTACTTAATGCCGATGATTAAGCGTGAAGTCGCTAAGCTTAGAAACAAGATCGGTGATAAACGTACCCGCGAATTATTAAATGAAATGAATACATTTGATCTAAGACAGCTAGCGTCTTAGACCTGCCTAATCTAGTGTTATTTTTAGATAATCAGGCATTTTCCTGGGCAATGATTATTGCCCAGTTTAAAAAGTACATCCTTGTACTAAC
>JAPYOO010000269.1 GCA_029938135.1 Bermanella sp.
AATTTGATCGATTAGTCTAGGGGCATATTGCATGCTGTATCCGCTAATCCTCAATGGTTTGTTGAAATTTACTTACTGGTCTATTGCTTCTATAACTACTGAATGACCCGCCCTAGCCCGCTTAAGTGTTCGGGAATGTCGGCGTAAGTGTTGCTGAATTAATAAAAGTATAGACCAGATAAGCCAATGCTCGCAATAAGTCGGCGCCGCTGATAGAACGACAAGTGGGCGGATTGGACGACAACAGGTTTTTCGATCCACTCTAGACGCTACAGGGCTCAACAAGCATTCTTATAGTAGATAACAGTATATCCATGCTAATATTTATAACCAACACAGCCTGCCCCCTTCTATAAGCTTCTGGACTTTGCATCCCAAAGGCGACTTGCATAAGTACATACAAAACAGACCACACACAAACCAGACGGGCATATTTAGACCCTCGCGCCGTTAACTGTTGCCCCCCTATCCTCACACCCGCATCAATTTAAGTGGATTTAGATCCCGCCCAAAATTTAAAGAGCGGGAGAAAAATTAAAAGTGTGCTTCTGGCATCGCCATCAAGCTTTTTGAACTTTTAACCATGGTTTCTCTTAAAGAAGTGGTTCTTGGTAAGATCCGATCAAAATAGAATTCAGCCGTTTGAATCTTTGACAGGTAAAAGGGGGTTATGCCCTCTTCTTTTTTATTTGCGGTATATGCCGCGTCTGCCATTCTTGCCCAATAAAAAGCCATGACGATATAGCCGCTGTACATTAGGTAGTCCACTGACGCACTGCCCACTACATCGCGGTCTTTATTGGCTTTCATGGCAATTTTAATGGTGCTCCATTTCCACTGACGCAAGTGGCGCTTAAGCACCTTGATCATAGGCTTCATTTCTTTTTTATTGTTGTGGACCTTAATAAAGGCTTTTACACCATCAACAAATTGATTAAACGTTTTTAATCGACCCAATAAAACTTTACGACCTAATAAATCTAAGGCCTGAATACCCGTGGTGCCTTCATACAAGGTAGAGATGCGTGCATCACGAACAATTTGTTCCATACCCCATTCTTTAATGAAGCCGTGTCCGCCGTATATCTGCATGCCTAGGTTGGCAGATTCACTGCCCGCTTCCGTTAAAAATGCTTTTAGAATAGGGGTTAAAAATCCAAGTTCATCATCAAGTTTGTTATACGTTTGCGTATCGCCTCGACCATGAGCATCCATCATTTTATCGGCGGTTAGCGCTGCATCATAAACCATGGCACGTCCGCCTTCGGCAAACGCTTTTTGGGTTAATAACATGCGGCGAACATCTGGGTGAACAATTAAAGAATCCGCTACTTTTTCAGGTTGCTTAGTGCCGCTTAATGAACGCATTGAAATACGGTCTTTGGCATAAGGTAATGATCCTTGGTAAGCCATTTCTGACGAACCAATACCCTGAATAGAGGTGCCTATACGGGCGGTATTCATAAAGGTAAACATGCAGTTTAGGCCTTTATTGATATCGCCAATTAGGTATCCTTTAGCCCCTTCAAAGTTCATTACACAGGTAGACGAACCATGGATACCCATTTTTTTCTCAATAGAATCACAGAACACGGGGTTACGATCTAGCAAACACCCTTCTTGGTTGGTATTTACTTTTGGAACGATAAATAATGAAATGCCGCGAGTTCCTTCTGGTGAACCAGGGATACGGGCCAAAACGATATGAATAATATTTTCGGTGAAGTCATGTTCACCCGACGAGATGAATATTTTTGTTCCGGTAACGGAGTAGCTACCATCCGCATTTGGCTCAGCTTTGGTTTTTACTTGGCCCAAATCGGTACCACATTGCGGTTCGGTTAAGCACATCGTGCCCGCCCAACGGCCTTCAACCATAGCAGGCATGTAAGTATTTTTTTGCTGATCATTGCCGTGCATTATAATGGTGTTCATGGCACCCTGAGAAAGGCCTGGGTACATGCCCCAGCTCCAATTGGCCGTGCCAATCATTTCAGATTTAATTAAACCCAGGGACAGTGGCAACCCTTGCCCACCAAATTCAACCGGGGCTGACAAGCCTTGCCAGCCATCTTTCACATATTGCTGATAGGCTTCTTTCCAACCTTTTGGGGTAATAACGCTTCGATCTTCAAAGCGGCACCCTTCTTCATCGCCAGATTGATTAAGAGGTGAGAGTTCATTTTCACAGAATTTTGCACAGTGCTCTAAAATGGCGTCCACCACTTCAGTGCTGGCCTCACTTCCACCTTCAATGGTTTGGTAGTGTTTTTGGTAGTCGTAGACGTCGTTCATTAAAAAACGAATATCGGCTAAAGGGGCTTTATAAGCTGGCATAGGACTTCTCTGTGTATTTTGTACCCGACTAACCTAGTAAGCCGGATGTAAATTTAATAACCACACAGTAAACCCCAAGCCGTCCATCTTCATTGGCGCCCATGACACTTACAAGTAACATTTGGGTCAATCTTGTAAGTTATTGATAATTAAAGAGAATATATGAGCTAAGGGTTTTCTCGACTGCCCTGCTTGGCCTTTCGGTACTCAACTGGCGTGGTATCAGTCCAGCGTTTAAAGGCCCTGTAGAAGGTACTGGGCTCAGAGAAACCCGTTAAATAGACAATTTCCTTGATAGATTCATCAGTTTGAACCAATAAGCGCTTCGCCAGGTGCGATCGGTATTCGGACAATACTTCATTAAAGCTGGTGCCCGCTAAACTTAGGGCTGAACGAAGGTTTCTGGCGGTCATATCCATGGAGGCCGAAACCGCCTCCAAACTCACCTCTTGGCTTTCAAGTAATTCACCAATAACACGCCTAACCTCTAACACCCTATCTTCTTGCTCAATACGAGCCACATGCTCGCCTGCGACTTTTTCATGTAATTTAAGCAGCTCAGGTTCTGCATGAAGCGAATGATGAGCCAGTACATCTGCATTAAAATGAATGGCATTCACTTTTTGAGAGAACTTTAATTCGCAATTATATATACGCTTATATTCAGAAACATCTTTTGGTTCGGGGCAGATAAAATCGATGGTACTGGCGTTAAAATTATTATTGGTGATTGATTCAAAAAAACGAATGACGCCTAGCACCACACACTCGTTGTAATGTTTGCTTAGCTGATCACCAAGTTTGCTATCTAGAACCAATACCGCATCTGACCCGTTAACCTCTAAATAGGCCATGGCGACATCCGATAATAGCCTTTGATAGTGCAAGGCGCGATTCAAGCCTTCACCAAAATTAGGGCTGCTTAAGAACAGGTACTCTAACACCTGACCACGATATAACGGTAAAGCCTCAGCTACGTGTAAGCCAATATCCTGATCACCTGTCACGTCTTCAGCCGACTGCCAAAATACCAAGTTCGCGCTGTGGTTATGACGCGTCGCTGTATCTTTAACGTGCTCTAGTGTCACGCCGCATTTACGATATATGGCATTCACATCCACATTGAGTTTCAACAGGGATTCGTGCACAAGTCGCAAAAGGATACTGGATTCTTTCATTAATTAATCTGACTTACTATTTAGTCGAGTATAGGGCAGTAAAATACCAGACATCGTCAACATACGACATAGGAAAGTGTGGCGTGAGGATCATTGAGCGACAGAGAATTATAAATGGTAGTGCATACTTTAGCCTTCAGCTGTATATATGGCCTGATAGGCTAATAATAACTAAGAGTGAGCTAAATTAACTATTACGTTTTAGAAAACTGGCATAACTAAGAAAGTACTAGCGGCATAATTAGCTGTAGCTATTGAGATTGCTCAGTCCTGTAAAAATATACCCCGTTCTGCTTGTTTCCGACTTCTTTCTAAATCTCTATGCGTCTGCTCAGCTTGCTCTCTAACCATGTTTTCATTTTTATTTTTAGACTCAGCCACTTCTTTGTAGGATGTAAATTCGTAAATTGCTAGGGAAGACAAACCTAATAGAAAAATTATAAAAAACACGGGTAATGTTCTATTTTTTTCCTTTTTTACTTTTTTTTGCTTAATTATCGGTTTCTCTTCTATTGGCTTTGATCTCTCCATTTTCATAACCGACACCTCCACATTTTTATGTAATAAATATAGGGGAAATAACCCGGAGAAACTTACTGTTTCATCATACTTAACATGCGCTCTACACCACCCTTACAAATATGAGTGGCTGGGTTGGACTAGAGTATAGCTTGGATTGCATGTTAATCACGCACAAAACTCCTGACAGTCATCGTCAACATACTAGCTAGTAAAGTGTGGCGTGAGGGTCAGGCCTAAAATTTGTAAACATACGTTTCAATCAACCGTTTTAAATATACGTTTTAAAGCGGAGTAAA
>JAPYOO010000041.1:0-6903 GCA_029938135.1 Bermanella sp.
TCTAAGGCAGCTTCAAAGCAACAGCCTGCTGCCAATCAACCTCAGTTAAACAGGCCTCGCCACACAAGCTATTTTCCTCTACATATATAACATGAAAAGTCGGTGAATCTTCTGGACTATCCTCAGGTACTTGGCCTACCCAGATGCCTATGGTATTTGTACCATTTACCTCTAAAGTATGCATTATTCTAATGTTACCCACTTCATAATTATATTGTTTCACACGAGCTTGAGCATCATCACTACCGGGTCCATTTTCAAGTTCTACGTACCCCGCGTATTCCGTCCAGTAAGAATATTCATAACGGCGGGTAGATTTGTCATCACTGGAATGAACATTGGTATGTAGCTTAACTTCCGATAAATCAGAGCGACCATCAGAATCACTATCCCATACACCTTCTGCGTGGTTGGGGTTAGTTCCAGCCAATACTTCCAAATGATCTGGAATGCCATCGCTGTCAGAGTCCACTAATAAAGGGTTGGTTTCTTTCACTTTTTCTTCGCAATTACTCAGGTTATCACCGTCAGTATCTAATTTATCTGCACTGGTGCAGTAACCTTCATCCACTAAAGGATCAAATTGACCGGCAATGGCGCTGGCACTGTATTCAATAAAATCACTTAAACCATCAAAATCGGTGTCTTTAATGTAGGGATCCGAGCCTATTTCTAATTCAATCTCATCAACAAGTCCGTCACCGTCTGTGTCCACCATCAATAGATCGTTAATTTGTTTAACATTATAGTTATACACATTGAAACTTTTAATAATATGGTTAACCGGTACATGAATGCCAATAGATTCAACAAAGTCTATGTCTACAGCGGAAGAGAATACGCTAAAGGCACCGTCTCCTATCACCGCCATATCATTCATTAACTGGGTATATTCAGTTTTTGGATTTTGGCCTAGAATAAAGGTATTCATTTGAAACCCCACTGCGCCCGCGGCCAAGACTGTCTCTTTAAGCCTGCCGACACTGGCAACAATATTTACAGGATTTGTGTCGCCCACACTGGGCTCACCATCGCTTAAAAAAACCACTATATAGTTGGCTGGACCGTATTGGTTAATATCGTTAAGGATATCTTTTTGTATTTCACTAATAGATAAACTGTAGTTGGTTCCAGATTCATTTTGCACGTTGCCTAATACAGCATCAATGTTATCTACATCTTGAGTAAAACCAGGCTGGCCATCCTCATTGGTGGTGGTGTCATCAATTTCCCCGCTCCACAACTGAACCTCAAACTGCAAATTTTCATCATCTTTATAGGTATCTACAAATTCTTGTACGGCATCTACACGTAAGTTACCCGGATCTGCGCTGTTCATGGAGCCAGAAGTATCTATGGCAAACAACACCTTTACGGGATTTGTCGTATCAAAAGGAGAGTTGGTTTTATAGTCTCCGGTTAGAGTGGTAAAACTGGTGTGAACAATTTTCTCAAGCTCAGGGGATTCTTTGCAGGCACTTATAGATAGTAATGAAAATAGGGCAATCACTATTTTAAGGCTGGATTTTAAATCGGTGCTAAACATCAGTCGGCCTGATTACTAAAGGGGATTGGCTCATATTATAAGAGCAACCACCTCCGCTAACACTGACACATGGATGTAGATCTCTATTACTTATAGCCTAGCGCGGGCCCTAAATGTAGGGGGTTATTAGCCCTTATACGATCTATCTATACCTTTGGGTAGAGTAATTTCATGCCATTTGGCAGTCATAATGTTTGAAATTTAATCGATAATAAGGGGGTAAATTAGCACCATGCAAATGGTAACCAATAAGCGAGAGCAACAGAGAATAATCAGATGATGGATTTATTAAACAGTGGCGGGGCATTTATGTATGTCATATTAGCCACTTCGATCGGTGCATTGGCCCTGTTTTGTGAACGTGCCTTTTTCCTATTTAAAAAAATGGGCTTGAATATGGATGCGGCATTTAACCGTATCGCTAAGTTGCTTGAGCGTTCAAATTACCGTGCAGCCTTGCAAGAAGTGAATGATATGCAAGGTCACCCTATGGGTCGAATTCTTAAAAGTGGTCTGTTAAAGGCTGGCAAACGTGACAAGGATATTGAGCAAGCGATGCAAGAAGGCATTCTTCGTGAAGTGCCTTTGTTAAAAGTACGCATTAACTATTTAAGTATGTTTGCTAATGTAGCGACCCTATTAGGACTTTTAGGAACCATCGTAGGTTTAATCGCCGCCTTTGCTGGTGTAGCGGGCGCAGGGGCAGCTGAAAAACAAACCATATTAGCAGCGGGTATTTCGGTGGCTATGTTTACCACCGCCTTTGGATTAATCGTCTCTATTCCAAGTTTAGTCGGTTTCTATGTACTTAATAACCGCAGTGATAGCATCATCGAAAAAATGGATGAAAAAGCATTGGCGCTGTTTAATATCCTCTCTGACTTGAAGCGCGAGAAATAATCATGGCAGCCTTGGGTCAACGCCGCCGTAACTCTGCTGATCTTGAATGTGAGATTGACATGGTTCCTATCATGAACATGTTCTTGGTATTGATTCCTTTTTTATTGGCGTCGTCCACTACATTGTTTCTAAATGGCATCAATACGTCTGTACCTGTAATGGCACAAACATCGACGCTACAGCAACCTGAAAAAAAATCTGAAGTTAAGATTACAGCTACGGTTAAGCTTGAAAATAATCAGTTTGTATTGCAAGCAAGTTCAGATGAATTATCCGAAGAAAAGTTAAAGGGACTGGATGCTGTTGTAAAGAATACGAACGGCAAACATCAGTATGCACAATTAGCCACTGCCTTGCATAATATTAAGAGTCTTTATCCAAAAAGTGACACACTTATTTTAATGCCGGATGACGCCATTATTTACGACCGTATCGTAAAAACAATGGATGTGGCACGTGCATTTAATGGGCAGACTCTTTTTCCAAATGTTGTGGTATCTGGACAGGTTCAATAGGAATTTAATATGGCCCTTGGTAATGCACTATCAAATCGACCAAAGTCAGAAGAACCCAATATCAACATAACCTCAATGATGGATATGTTTACGATTATATTGTTTTTCTTATTGTCTTCTTACGGGTCAAGTCCTGTTGAATTTGATCTAGATAAAGGTATGGAGTTACCTGAATCCAGCGCAACCTTCGACTACAGTAACTCGGTAAAATTATTTTTAAGTAACTCCTCTATTAAAGTAGAAAAGGAGCTTGTGGGGCAGTTAAGAGACGGCCAAGTGTTGGATCTTGATATGACTAAACCAAAGAGTTCTTACTTGTATATTAAATTGAAAGCGTTTCATGAAAAACAAATTGAAGATGCAAAAATAGAAGCTGAAAAGGATGGCAAAGATGCAAAAGATGACTTTCATGTGCTGTTCTTCTGTGATCGAAATTTGCCCTACAAAACCATGAATAATATTATGAAAGTGGCAGCATTAGCCGGCTACCCAAATTTTCAGCTTGCGGTATTGGAGAAATCATAATGACGCGCATATTGATTATTACGTTACTAATGGCAGCTAGCTCGTCAAGTCTATCACTTGAAGACGATAGCAAAGCCAGTAACCGAATTGACTTCAGTGGTGCTCAGATACGAGGACAATCTAATAAGTCCGGTGCGGTATATCTTATGAATCGTAAAAAAAATGAAATACGCAGCATGTTAAAAAAACGAAAACACTACAGAAAAGAGATTCTAGATATGTATCCAGAATTAAGTAATAGCGAAAATCGATAAACCAAAGTTTAGCGTTTACAAATAAAGAGCCTTGAGCTCAATAAGGCACCAATACGGTTATTATATGTTTTCTAACGAAGCCCTCAACATATCCCCATCAGAAGATGAGGGCGAAAGCGCTCAAAAAAGCAATACGCTTACGATTGTGCTTAATGAACGTATAGTAAATGTGAATACACTTGATGCAATCAAGAAAAATAAATTGGTAGAGTTTTTATCAAGTCGTTACCAAGAAAATCTTAATAAAATAAAACAATTCGATTTTTCTCATAACAGTGCGTATAACTCTGATTTTGACCAGCTTATTCAATTATTAAGCATTGAACTCACTACCAGCGATATGTCAGAGGCTGGTAAGTCAAAACTTATATACCTATTGCATAATAGGGTTATTCAGCAAGATAAAATAATAAGTCAGCATGCACTAGCGCAGCAATCAGCCATAGTGTTTGATGATTTAGCTGTGCCTACTAAAAATGGTACTAAGCACAATCAAACTATTCATAGAAAAGTTTCAGCAACGGACAAAAAGAAAGATGTAAAGGGATCAAATAAAATTGCTCCCGTATTAAAGAGTGAATTGGCTAAAACATCTAATTTGTTTAATGGTACCCCTCCAGAGACCGTTTTGCTTAAAGACGTTGTTAACTCAGATTTTATCGAGGCTAACGTGTCTCAACGTGTTATGCAGTCACTGGATGAACTGAAATTACAGCCAAAAGAAGCGCTTCAGGCATATTCAAGTAACTCTAAAACACCTTCTAAAAGTCGTAATACTGCAACAGAAAAATTTGAACATTCACTGCTGGGTAACACTGGCAGACTTGTCAGCAATAAAGCAGTTAGTGTAGCTAAAACGCAAGAGTTAGATGACTTTCCTAAAAATGAAAGCTTACCTCAAGAACGATCAAGATCTAACGTAGTTGACCCTAACATGGGTATGCCTCAGTCCGTTGACATAAGTGATGAAGACGATGAAGAAGACGAAATTGACAATGAACGCCTTTTTGATCTTAAGGACCATTTTAAAACACATACGCAAACCCAATGGCCTACTAATAATGAGCAAATGGTCATTGAGGTGTTACACCTTAATGCAGGTCAAGTTAAAAATGTAAGTTACTTGCAAAAAGGCCAAAGTTTTAAAGTGACGGCCGGAACTAAAAAAACGGTTGTGGCTAAGCAAACCGCTAAAGGGCAATGTTTATTCTATTTCAATGACCAGTATTTCAATGGCGAAGTACGCCAGCGCCAATCGGGTAAATTAAGCGTTAATTCATTGCCTAGCAATAGTCATGCACCGATGAATATCCCAGAAAACAGCGATGTTTGTTTACGCATGGGAAGTGATACCTGGGTGATCAGAGCCAGCACCTCTATAAGATCGCCTCAGGTAAATCAGTCTAAAACAGATTTTAAAACCGCTTATAAAAGTCTAGCAACGTCAACGGGTTTTCACCTGTTTGTGATGCTGTTTCTGGCCATTACGATTTCCTTTAATGCGTTAGATGACACCCCCAAAGC
The DNA here is from genome assembly GCA_029938135.1 of Bermanella sp. Classification (GTDB taxonomy): domain Bacteria; phylum Pseudomonadota; class Gammaproteobacteria; order Pseudomonadales; family Oceanobacteraceae; genus Bermanella. The sequence continues at coordinate 5,265 of JAPYOO010000041.1, forward strand.
GCCTGAATTTGTAAAAATGGAACTGCCTAAAGAAAAACCCGTGGTTAAAAAGGAAATTATTAAACCTAAGGTTATTCCAAAAGTTAAGCCTAAACCGGTGGCGAAAATAAAACCTAAGGTCGTTAAAAAGGTTAAACCTAAAGCTAAAGTCAAGGCTAAGCCAAAAGCGAAGCCTAAAACGAAAGCGGCTAAAAAGCCGGTTAAGAAAGCTCAGGCTAAACCCAAGGCGGGTTCGGGCCAAAAAGGCAACATTAAAAAGCGCCAAGTTAAAAATAGTGGTTTGTTGTCCATGTTAGGTGCCAATAAAAATGCCCCTAAACGTTCAATGGCAAAACTCACATCATTAGATGCAGTGGCAAGCTCTTCAAGTTCTGCTCGACTTAAGGTCTCAGGCCTCAAGGCAAACTTAAAAGGAGCCCGCATGAGTTTACCCACAGGTGAATTGGTATCAGGTTCAGGAGCGGCAAACGCCCTACGCAGTGGTGGTGTAGCCGGAATTGGTTCGGTGGCAGCCCTAAATCGAGGTGGTACCGGCAAGCAAGCTGTGGGTGCCATGGTGTCGGCCGATATGTCTAGAAACGTGAAAATTAAAGGTGGCCTAACCCGTGATCAAGTGAAGTCAGTAATAGATGCTCATATGGATGATGTTACATATTGTTATGAAACCGCGTTAATGAGCAGTCCATCTCTGGGTGGCAAGATTATATTTGAATGGAAAGTACAAAGTAGTGGCAGCGTAGGTGCTGTAAATATTAAGTCGTCTAGCGTTAAGTCCAATTCAATACATGCATGTATTAAATCGGCCATTAAGAGCTGGCCTTTCCCACAACCAAGTGGTGGATCTTCCGTACAGGTATCCTACCCGTTTATCTTCGATACCGTGGGTTTCTAAGGATGAATACATTAAGAGTTAAAATAATGAAATTTGATAAAAAAATGGCTGTCTTATGTTTTTCTTTGTTAGGGCTAACGCAATTCAGCCATGCACAGACCATTTTTGATCGTGAAGAAGTATCAGTGGTTCAAGAGCGTATCTATGACCGAAAGCATGAGATAAATATTAGTGCAGGCTACATACCTGATGATGACTATTATGAAAGCTATGCAGGGGCTGTGAGTTATACCTATCATTTCTCTGACTATTTCTCATGGGAAGTTGTAAAAGCACAGTATTTTTACAATGACGAAAAAGAGTTAAAGTCACAGTTAGAAAATGATTTTCAAGTAACGCCCGAAACCTTTGATCATTTGGCGTATATGGCACATAGCGCCTTAGTGGTTAAACCCAGTTATGGCAAAGATGCCATATTTAATAGCTTTATAGTTAACCATGAAACCTACTACTTATTAGGGGTGGGTTTGGCGAAGTATGAACGAGATTATTCCTTCGAAGAAACCACAGATGAAAGCGTCTTATCAGTAACGGTGGGTGCCGGTCGTCGCTTCTTTTTGTCAAAAAGCTTTGCACTAACATTTGATATTAAGTCTTATACCAATTTTAAGGAAGAAGCACCAGAGACCAACGTGTATATGGCCATGGGATTGAGCTTTCGTTTTGATTTTTCAGACAGTGACTCAGTAGTGCGAGAAAAGACCTCTGACGTTTATGGGTATTTGAATCATGACAAAAATTAATTTA
>JAPYOO010000041.1:7003-24038 GCA_029938135.1 Bermanella sp.
GGTTACTGGCAGCAGCGATAATCTGAATAATGAAAGCGTTGATAAAAGTGAAATACTAGAAAACTCACAAGTAAATGCTCAAGATGTATTTAAACAGGGTTACGCTTTATTCAAAGAAGAGCAGTGGCAGGATGCTAGCGACCACTTATTACGGTTCCTAGAGGTCACCACTTCCGATGATAAAAATTATGAATGGGCCGAATTTTTTATGGGGATTTGCCTAGAAAAACTCGGCTTTACCCATGCTGCAATGGATCGATTAGCCAATTTAGCGGCGCGTAAACCCAATACCCGTATTATGGCCTATACACTTGAGATGTTTGAAAAAATAAGTCGCAGTGAACCATTTGATTACGAACAAATTATACTGCAGATAGTCAATGACCAAGACTTTGACTTTATTAATACTGATATCAGTGGGTTCGTACATTACTATCAAGGGATTCAAGATGCTAAAACGCAGCATGCAGATTGGGCCCAAGATCACTTCTCTAAGATCCCCAAGGGAACGTACTATTATCACCGTTTTTTGCACTACGCTGCATTAAGAGAATATCAACAAGGCAACAAAAAAGAGGCCATAGAAAAATTTAAAGACATTTTATTGCTAACAAATTTAGACCATAAACTAGCCGACGAAAGCCGATGGGCTTTGGCGCGAATATATTATGAGCTTAATAAGTGGCAGTTGGCCACAGATGTCTATCATCAAATTACCACTCCAATAGTGGAACAAGCCTCATTCTTGCTTGAACGAGCCTGGATTAGCTATCAACAAAAAGACTACGAACGAGCAATGGGGTTTTTATATGCGTTTGAAGCCCCTAGCTTTAAACAGTTTTTTACCCCTGAGTATTTCATACTTAAAAGTTTTATATATAAAGACGTCTGTCACTTTGAAAGCGCTTTATCTATATCTGATGAGTTTACTGGGCGATACGGGAAATCTCTAACGGCCATATATGATCGTAAACAGGCCTCTGACGTACAGAGTGAAGAATTGTTGTATGTTATTTTAGCCAAACAAGATGTAAAAGATCGCTGGGATTTTATTCAAGCATTGGAAGCTGAAAAGCAACTCATTAGTGATATCGATTATGAAAGTTTGGCACAACACATAAATTCGGTATATAGCTTAAAAATATCAAAAACAAGTAAGGTCATGACTGACTTGATTAATAATGAGTTTAAAGTACGTGCTAATTTACTTTTAGAGTTTGAAGAAAGCGCCAACCTTATGCGTTATGAAATAGGCGTAGACATGTATCAGTCAGTCGCGAAAGCACACTTTGAAACTAAGGGAAATTCAGCCACAAATACTGATGATAACGCTCGCTCGAGTGTGGTATATGGCTTTCAGGGAGAGTATTGGAACGATGAGCTGGGGCACTTACAGGTAAGGTTACCCAATAAATGTAAATCATTTGAAGATTGGGAGTTATTCTTCTAATGAATATTATTAAGTCCGCCATAGTATGTGGCTTGTTAAGCATGAGCACGTTAATCACTGTAAACTATGCAAGCGCCGAAACCTCATTTGACAACGTCAATGTGGATGATTACGGCTTTGAAAAAGTGGATAAAAGTGCAGAACAAAAACGCCTCATTGATAAGTTTAGTCGTGATAAGTCGCAAATGGATAAGGCTATTACAAATACCAAAACCCTTATTCAAAAAAGTCAGGGTAAAATTTATCTGCCAGAGTTATATGTACGCTTAGCCGAGTTGTATATTGAAAAATCTAGAATTGTGTATTTTTTACGTCGCACCCAGTCGGGTGCCACGATTAAATCGGCGATGGAATCATTAGAGTCTAATGCGCTTAAAATTCAAGCCATTGAAACCTATCAGCGTATTATCAATCAATACCCAGGGTTCATCGATATGGATAAAGTACACTTTTACTTAGCCCATGAATTCCGTGAACTAAATCGCCTTAAAGAAATGCGCGGGCAATACCTTACGCTTATAAAAAAATTCAAAAAGAGTGAGTTAGTAGCTGAAAGTCATCTACTTCTGGCTGATTATTACACCGATCAAAAGAAACTTAATGCTGCTAAAAAACATTTAAAAGCGGTTCTTAAGTATCCTAACAGCTCAGCATTAGGCATTGCTCAGTATAAATTAGCGTGGGTACATATTTCTAAAAAGGAATATAAACAAGCATTAAAACTGCTCGAAAAGTCTATTCAGGGACCAAATGCAGGCAAAGAAGTCGACATAGACAGTTATGGGCGAGTCGATATTCGCAGTGAAGCCTTTAATGATATGGCCTTCATATACTCAAATCATTATAAAGAAGCCACACCACAAGAAGCGCTGGCGTACTTTAAAAAATATTCGTGGTCAAGGCAGTCGTATATATTAGTACTTGAAAAGCTTGCTTACCGTTATCTAGTTAAGAAAAAATGGTCTCATGCCGGCTTGATTTATCGACAGTTGGCTACGCTGAATCACCAACCCAATAAATTATTGGAATATGTTGATAATATTTATAGGGTGGTGAAAGAACTTAAATCGTTTGAACATGCCCATGAAGATGTCAAAGTTATTGTGAAGGCCTTAAGCAGTATTAAGTACTCTATTCATGTTCCTCAAGATGTTAAACAAAAGGCACTTGAAGACTACGAGATTTTTGCACGCGATATGACGACTCGCCTCCACCAGCGAGCTAAAAAAAGTAATTCCGTAAAACACTTTGAGTTAAGCAGTGATGCTTACCAGATTTATCTGGGCTTCTTTAAGGAAAATATCTACTTTGACAAGATGCAGTCTAATTATGCACAAGCCCTATTTAATGCTAAGCGTTTTGCCAAGGCAGGTAACGTTTTTGAGCGTTTGGCGCTTAACAGTGAACAGCCTAAGGATAAAAAGAGGCATTTATACAGCGCCACCTTATCTTTTTACGAGGCATTAAAGGATCGAGAAACGCTTAACTATTATGAGACGGTTCAATCCCAATCTGGCCTTGCACAAACAGGTGAGCGTTATGTGAGTAGTTACCCTAATTCAAAAGAAGTACCTAATGTGCTCTTTAATATTGCCTGGATTCGTTATGACGAAGGTAAGTTTGATCAGTCAATCGCTAAATTCAGCGACTTTATTAAAATTTATCCCAACAGTAAATCTGCAAAGGCGGCTGTTAAGTTAATAGTGGATGCTTATACCATCAAAGAAGATTATCCCGGTCTCATTGAGTTTGGTAAAACGGTCGCGGCCAATAAACAACTCTCTAAAGCCATTAGGGCGGGTGTAGCGTCAATTGCAAGCACTGCGCAAACTAAGATGGTAAGCAGTATGACAGTCGCTTCCATTGACGATTGGGAAAATGGTAAAGAAAAATTGATGGAATTTGCACAAAAGCATCAATCTAGTTCTATGGGTGCACAGGCGTTGAATGCATTGTTTATATCCAGTAAAGAGAAAAATGATTTAAAAACCATGCAGATGACTGGGCAAAATATCATATCTAGTTATCCGGGAAGCAAAGATGCTGACAGTGTATTGAAGTCTATGATTCAAGCTTCTATCGCCACGTCGCAGTACCGCGTATTGGCGAGTAATCTAGAACTATATGCCAAACAATTCGCTAAAACGGATACGACAAAAAGTTTCTTAATGCAAGCGGCCAATATTCGTCAGGCCATGAATCAGCCTGAGTTGGCCAACCGGCATTACCGTACTTTATTGGCGCAATTTAAATTACCGCAAAGTGAGCGTTTAGCATTAACGGTTTTATTGGCCAATAATGAACAACAACAGGGAAATGTACGTGGTGCGATTCAGGCTTTTAATAAACAAACTAAGGCTTTTAACTCAGAAAATTTAGTGGAAACACATGCAAGGCTTGCAGCCCTGTACAGTGAGATTGCTCAAGACAATAGAGCTAATCAACATTTTCAGGTTGCCTTGAAAGGCTTTAATAACGGCCAGGGCAAAGGCAATTCAGTGGTCCAAGAAAAGCTATCTGAATACCTTTATCAGCAGGCTACACCGACACTTAGCAAGTTTAATGACACACAATTACAGGATGTATTGAACCAAGATGTGGTGGCACAGAAAACAGAATTGTTTACTCAGTTACAAACGTCATATTTCTCTTTATTGGACTTAGGAAGTGCCAAGTGGAGTTTATTGGCCAGTTATCGTTTATATGAAATTCATGATGAATACGCGGCCTTTTTAGACGGTGCTCCTTTGCCCGATTTGTCGGCGTCAGAGCAAATACAATATGAAGAGATTATTGCACAAAAAGTGGCTGAGTATCGCACTCAAGCACAAGAGTATCTGGTCGCGGGTCAGCAACTGGCTGAACGCCTTAAATCGTTTGATCCACTGATGACGGACTACGAAACATCCATTACGCAAACGGGTCAATATGTTGTGCCATTTTCTGAAAAAGAGATGGATAACAAAATTACCATTGAAGCATTTGACGATGTTGAATTACGCACTTTGCATAATCGTATGTCTCATGACCCTAAGGATTTAGTCACCCTTATGGCGCTGGCACAGGCTTATTATCAGCGCGGTGATACAGGCCAAGCATTTGTGATTGCACAAAGTGTCAGTGATAACACACAAGCACCGTTAGATATTCAAGCTCACGCCTTTAATCTTCAAGGGCAGATTGCCATTGAACGTGGTTTTGACCAATTGGCTCGTGAATTATTGCAAAATGCTCTGGTAAAAGAGCCTTCTCATACCAGTGCAAAACTGCAATTGCTCAATCTTTTAAATCATTATGGATATGCTGAGTAAATCGGATTAGTGGTTATAGGGAGTAATAGCGCGCTCTATAACTAAATTCATAGAATTACCTTTCTTTGTATTGCTTATCTATTGATAGCATTCACGCCATTATAAGTGCATTGCTAATGTCTGTTAGCAAGAAGTATAGGTTACTAAAACCTGTATTTCTTTTCGCAGATTAGTTCTGACCCCAGTGCTAATCTGCTTTTTTGTGATCTACATTGTCAAACACAAATTATGAAATATAAAGCCTTTCCAAAAAGCTACATCCTGCTAATGCTCTCTTGCATGTTTTGTTTTAATCATGCCCAAGCCATAGAGTTTGATTTACACAATCATAGCCAAAGCCACTCTTCCTTTGATGAATTAACCCTTAATAAAGGCGGTGTCACAGTTGTGATAAGTGCCAATGATGATCTGGTTAAAACGGCTCATGGTTTAGGGGTTGAGGACAATCAAAAATCTGAACTAGATTATAAATCGACTGAACAAGACGTTATTTCCTTCAAGTTTTTTGATGCTCAAAAGAAGCCATTAAATATATTACTTAAAAGTATCACTCTTAAAAAGTTTGAGCCTAATGTGGCGCAGGACCAGGCACAGATTCAACAACTTGATGGACGCTTATTGGCGACGCTGGATGATGCTCTAACATTCAATGGCACAGCAGGGTTTATTAGTGATCGTCATGGCTCTAATTCTTGGAGTTTGCAAAAAGATGTGGACGTTGCAACTGGGTTTACCATTAACCCCACTAAAGGCTCTGGTTTCTATGTGTATTCATTAGACATTGAAATATTAGATATGCCAGTGATAGTGTCACTCCCTACGGTGACAACAGTGGCTGAAGGGTTAAGCTATCATTATCCACTAAAATTTAGCGATGAAGATCCTGCAAGTGTGGTGTTATCGTTATTACAGGCACCAGTTGGTATGATACTGGATAAGAGTTACGCCCTTAACTGGTTGCCAGACTACAATGCTCAAGGGCAGTATCCTGTTGTGATCCTCGCCACCGACAAAAAAGGACAGCAAAGTCAGTTAACGTTCTCGTTGCACGTGAGCAATACCAATCAATTACCGTTATTTACTTCAATTCCGCCATTAAAAGCAAAAGAAACCCAACTCTACCAATATACCTTAGCTGCCTTCGACAAAGATAAAGAGCCTGTGTTTTATCAGTTATTACAAGGCCCCGAAGCCATGCTATTAAATGAGGAAACCCATCTTTTATCGTGGACTCCTTCGTTCAAAGATGCAGGTGAACACCTTATTACCGTTGCAGCGCAAGATGCGTTTGATATGCGGGTTCAACAATTTACGATCCACGTTCAGGACTTAAATCGCATACCGACTATTAACGCAATACCCAGACAAACAACAAGTGAAAATGCCTATTTTGAATATGTCATAAAGGCACAAGACTTAGATTTAGATGCACTTAATTATAAACTAATTAACGCACCGCTTAATATGGAGTTAGATCCCGTAACAGGTGTTATTAATTGGCCTGTGGATTTTAATCAGTCCGGGCCACACCATATCCAAGTACAAGTGGATGATGGCAAGCTTGGTATGGCGGTAAGTGAATTTAATATTGATGTTAAAAATGTCAACCGCTTACCTAATGTTTTAGGGCTCGATGTTGTCAAAGGCAAAGAAAATTCCCCCTACGTTTATCATGTATTAATTGAAGATTTAGATTTTGATGGGGTAGTCATAACCCTTGATGACGGACCTAGTGGTATGACCATTAACCGTCAAAGCCATACTTTGCACTGGCTACCCAGTTATGATTCTGCGGGCGTACATGTTGTAGAGCTGACTATTGATGATGGTATGGATGTTGTGGAACACCGTTTTAACATTACGGTCATGGATACCAATCGCCCACCTAAGTTGGATGTTTCAAATGAATTTAACGGCAGTGAAGGTCAGTTATCTAAGTGGCAAGTTAACGCAAGTGACTTGGATGACGATACACTAAGTTATGAATTGTTATGGGCGCCTAAGGGCATGACCATTAACCCAGTAACAGGCCTGGTAAATTGGCAGCCTACGTTTAATCAGGCTGGAAAGTTTGATGTTCAAGTGAAGGTCAGCGACCAGAAAGGCGCCAGCGATAGCCGTTCATTTTTAGTTAATATTGCAGCGGTTAATCGTCTGCCGGTGATTGAAAATAAAAAATTAGTTGAAGCCTTGCAAGGTCAACAATATTTTTATCAGTTAAAAGCCCATGACCCTGATCATGATAAACTTAACTATACGTTGCTACAGGGTCCAGCAGGCATGAGCTTACATGCTGATAAAGGCTATTTAACTTGGAAAAGTCAATTTACGGATGAAGCTGAATATACGGTTAAGGTAAGTGTTAGTGACGGTAAAGCTGAATACGAGGTTTTATGGGATTTAACAGTGAAAGACGTTAATCGCGACCCTGTGTTTTCATCCAAACCGTTATTACTGGCAGTAGAAAACCAGAGTTATATAAGCCAACTACAGGCAAGTGATCCAGATGGTGATGACATTCAGTATAAATTGATCACCGCGCCCGCCGGTATGTATATTAATCATGAACATCAAATTGTATGGAAACCAAATTTTAATCAAGCGGGTTTTTATCCTGTTACTCTAGTGGCGGCGGATAATCGCGAGGGTATTGTGCAGCAGTCGTTCACCTTACAAGTGAATAATCAGAACAGGCACCCTACATTTATAAGTGAACCGATATTAAGCATTACGGAAGGGCAGCACTTTTTGTATTCCTTACAGGCCACAGACCCAGATAAAGATCGTCTTAGTTATCGATTATTGTCAGGCCCATTAGGCATGACAATGCAAAATAATGGGCAAAGTATTGAGTGGCGTCCAAGTTTTAAGAATGCAGGCACTTACAAAGTTGTGTTAATGGTAAGTGATGGTGTGAGTGAAGATAAACAAGCGTTCACGCTTTTAGTTAAGAATAAAAATCGTGCGCCAAGGGTGAATAACGTGCCGATTACCAATGTGCTGGAAAATCAACTTTATACATATAAAGTGGCTGCTTCTTCCAGGGATAACAAGGCGTTACGTTTCACATTGTTAAGCGCGCCAGCAGCTATGGTGATAGACAAAATGAGTGGCTTAATTCAATGGCAGACTAACTTTGAAGATGCGGGTAATCATAGTGTTGAAGTAAAAATAAGTGATGATCGGGGGGAGAGCACTCTTTTAGATTTTACTTTAATGGTAAAGAATAAAAATCGTGCACCTCAATTTATATCTCAGCCTAACACTCAGGGCAAACTATCAACGGATTATCGATATGGATTTCAAGCCAAAGATGCAGACTGGAACCCTTTACACTACCAATTATTAAGTGCGCCTAAAGGCATGGTGTTGCATAAAACCAAAAACCTCATTCTTTGGCCTAAAGAACATATCAGCGCCGGTTCCCATACCGTGTCACTTAAAGTCAGTGACGGTCACGCTGAGGACATACAGACCTTTAAAGTCGACATACCGTCGGGTTCTTAACTAAGCCCCTTTAAAATTAAGCTGCTTTGTGCGTATTATTTGCATTTTAGTGAAAATGTAGGAAGCTGTTAAGGCATCCTAATCATTCTAAGGCGTGCAGTCAGTGCGCCTTGATCCTGAGTTAGCTGTGGTTTTGGCATGTAATGTCACAATTTCGGGCCTACGGGCAATACTCAGTGCAGGCTCTCTGAAAAAATGGATGAAAATAATATGACGGGCCTTCGCTAAGGATGCCTGCAAGGAGTCTTTATGAAATTGGGCCTATTACTGACGGCTTTGTTATGTGTGCATCAAGCGGCCAATGCAGCAACGCTTAAGGTACAAAACCAACAAGGCGAGCCCTTAGCTCAGGTGATGATAACACGCACATCATTAAACCTTCCTCCTGCAGATTTAAGCGATGATGGTTATACCCCTCATGGTGTCACCAATATATCCACACCAGTGCTTACGCGCTTTACGGATGTTAATGGCCAAGTTGAGCTGGCCGATACCCAAGAGTCCGTTCAATACCGTGCTCGTGCGCAAGGCTATGTGGATGAAATATTCACCCAGTTAACGCCCTCTATTACCTTACAAAAAATGACGGATCAACAGTTATACGCAAGCTACCCCTCAAACGTATGGTTATCTCAATTAGACTTTGGCGGTGACGAAGAACTTAAAAAGACCTTCTTTCTTAACTGTGCCTTTTGTCATCAACAGGCGTCTCCGTTTATGCGCAACGAGCGCACCACAGACCAGTGGAAAAGTGTATTTAAACGCATGGGCACCTATGGTTCGCGCTTGCCTTATGACGACTATGAAAAAATCGCAGAAATACTGCAAACCGAGTACCGCGGTTTAAGAGAAAAACCTCAAACCGTGCCTAAACCCCGTGTTTGGGAAAAGCATTTATCCACAATTGAAATGACCGAGTGGCCTATTGGAGATGGCTTTTCGCAAATGCACGACTTTATCCTGCACCCCAATGGCAAAGTATACGTAGGTGATAATTTATTTGATCGTATCTATGAAATGGATACCAAAACCAATGAATATACTGTTTATAAAGTGCCGCATGAAAAAGACGCTAAGTTAGGTGGCCTATTTGGCAATCGTTTTAAAGTGTTTCCAAAAATGCATAATTACCTAGGTGTGCATTCTTTTGCGTACTCAAAAATCGATGGCAATATTTTTATTACCCCTTCCATGCAGCAGGCCTTGCTTGAGTTTGATGTTAAAACTAAGCAGTTTACTCAATACGACATGCCTGAAGGCTTTTACCCCCATACTATTCGAGTAGACCAGCAAGATCGTGTGTGGTTTACCATGGCGGTGTCGTCTCAAGTGGCCATGTTTGATCGAAACACTAAAGAATTTACCATGTTTGATCTGCCAGCTCGTAGCATTAAGGAATGGTTTATTTTAAAGGTGATGCCTCTTATCTTTAGTTTCTCTCCCGAAAATCGTCCACAACCGTCTCCGGATAAAGAATCAAGTGGCCTGCCCATGCCGTATGGCATAGATGTAGACTCCAAAGGCATCGTTTGGGTAGCCCGCTTATATGCTGAAGACATTGCGCGCATAGATCCGGTGACCAAAGACGTAACCATGATTGATTTTCCGTTTAAGGGCCCTCGTCGATTGCGGGTAGACAGCAACGACAACGTATGGATTGTGGCTTTCCAAGATTCATTGCTGGTGAAGTACGATCCCACTGAAAACAAATTTACTAAGTATGAATTACCCGTGGTCAATGAACTGCCGTATGCGCTCAATATAGATTTAAAACGCAACGTAGTGTGGGTCAATGGCAACCAGTCCGATACGATTTTAGCGTTTGATATTAACAGCGAAACGTGGAAAACCTACCCTATGCCGCGCCAACGTTTTTTCACCCGTGACATTGAAATCTCTGAAGAAGACGGCGCTATTTACACCACTAACTCTCACTTTCCAACGTGGCAGTCTGAGGGTGGGGTGCCCACAATGTTACGTATCACGCCCATAGAGCAGTAACGGTTATGGGCATGATTAAAACTTTTTCTTCGTTGGTGTTGTCTGTAATGGTTTTCTGGGCGCCTGCGACTCTGGCCGCCGATAAAGACGCCGCTTGGTTACATTATGGCGGCGACCAAGGCGGTCGCCATTATTCATCGGTCGCTAACATCAACAAAGAAAATGTTGACGACCTAGACGTGGCCTGGGTGTTTCGCAGTGGTGACATGGAAACCCATGGCAAAAAAATGGAAAATACCTCTGCCCAGAGTACCCCCATTTTATTGCCCGCAGCGGCCGGTGAATCTTTAGTGTATTGCACACCCTTCAATCGCGTGATTGCCTTAGATCCCGCCCTTGGCACGCAACGCTGGCAGTTTGATCCAAAAATAAATCTGCAAGGTGACCGCACCTTTCGATGTCGAGGGGTGAGTTATGGTTTGGATGTTAACACTAGTGAAACTCAAGCTTGTCGGCATCGCCTGTATGTCGCTACCCATGACCGAAGCCTGTGGGCCATAGATGCCAAAGACGGTAAAGTGTGTGAAAACTTTGGCATAAACGGGCAGGTTAGGTTATATGGCAAAGAAGGTTTTGTACCTGGTGATGTAGCTAACTCGTCGGCGCCCGCTGTGGCCAATGGTGTGATTGTAGTCGGCTCGGCCATTATAGATTTTGCCCGTGCTCAAGCTCCAAGAGGCACCGTGAAAGCGTTTGATGCCCACAGTGGCAAACCGCTATGGTCGTTTGATCCGCTTTTAAATCAGCTTAACAGTGGCGCGGCGAATGTGTGGGCACCTATTTCCATCGATGTTGAAAATGATCTAGTTTTTTTGCCCACCAGTGCCCCTTCTCCAGATTATTACGGTGCAAAAAGACCTGGGGATAATCACTATGCAAACAGCGTAGTGGCGCTGAATTTACAAACCGGAAAATTAGTTTGGCATTTTCAGCATGTGCACCATGACTTATGGGATTACGACACTCCTGCGCAACCCATTTTATTTGACTGGAAAAAAAATGGGAAAACCATCCCAGCATTAGCACAATTAACCAAGCAAGGATTAACCTTTGTCTTTAATCGGTTAACCGGCGAGCCGTTATGGGAAATTACTCAGCAGCCCGTGCCGCCGTCGCAAATTCCAGGTGAATACAGCTCACTTACCCAGCCCAAACCGATGGCGCCACCCCCACTTATTGATTCTTTTTTAATGCCTGATGATGCATGGGGATTAACCCCCATTGATCGAAGTGATTGTAAAAGTCAGCTAGAACATATTAATAACATGGGCCTGTTCACACCCAACAGTGAAAAACTCTCGCTCATGTATCCGGGCAGTTTGGGTGGCCCTAATTGGGGTGGCGGTGCCATGTTGGCTGACTCGGGTGTGTTATTGGTGAACATTAATAATGTGGCCTTTACCGGGCAGTTAATTCCTAAACAAAAAGATGCCATTAGCAGTAAAAAAGATCACCCTGAAGCCGGTAAACGTATGCGGGTGGCCATGAACGGCACACCTTATTCGGTGGAAATTGGTAGCCTTAAATCGTTTTTAGGCATTCCCTGTAATCCGCCGCCATGGGGAAAACTGGTGGCCATAGATTTAGTGAAAGGCACTATTTTGTGGGAGGCGCCCTTGGGCTCTATTCATGAAATGGGACCGGTAACGTTGCCGTTTCATGTTGATTGGGGCACACCTAATCTTGGGGGCGGTATCGCTACTAAAGGTGGGCTGTTTTTTATCGGGGCGACTATGGACCGTCAGTTTCGCGCGTTTGATGTGAGCAACGGTGAAACTTTATGGAAATATACGTTACCAGTGGATGGCAATGCCACCCCTATGACATACCAATATAAGGGGCGACAATACGTCGTGATTAATGCCGGCGGACATGCTATTTTTAGTCGTGGTGCAGGGGATTACTTGTACGCATTTGCGCTGCCAGAATAAACATTGAAAGGGGGAGATCACTCCCCTGTATATTATATCTAATCAATTTATTTCACTCTCTTTTGTTGTTACTTCCTACTTATAATAAAAGCAAAATAAAAGTTTAAGAAAACTAAATATGCCCATAAAAATAATTAAACGCCCGTTTATACTGCCTATTTTGCTGACAAGTTTGCTCACTGTGGCCACGCAGCATGCCAGCGCAGTCACTCTAGATACCGTTCTGGTCAGTCATGATCGTGAGCAAGTTCCGTTACGAGACATTGCCGCCAGTATAGATGCGGTGGACACAGAACACCTGCAAACGGTGAATCATGTTCACGTGAATGAATCCATGGCACAAGTACCCGGGGTTTGGGTTAGTCGTGGCAATGGTCAAGAACACCTCACTGCCATTCGCTCTCCGGTATTAACCGGCGCTGGTAGTTGTGGTGCCTTTCAAATGTCGTTGGATAATATTCCGCTACGCGCGGCGGGTTTTTGCAATGTGAATCAGTTATTTGAAGTGAATACCGAACAAGCAATGGCCATAGAAGTGATTCGTGGCCCCGGCAGTGTTTTGTATGGCAGCAATGCGTTGCATGGTGCCATTAATGTATTGAGTCAGGGCGTTTCTGAAACGCTGTCAGGCATGATCGCTGTGGACGCTGGACCTCATGGTTATCAAAGAGTGAAAGCCAGCACTAGCAATACAAAAGGCTCTCATGGTTTACGCCTAAATGTTAACGGTGCACGGGATGCGGGGTATAAAGACGACTCTGGTTTTGATCAACAAAAACTGGACATTAAACATCAATACAGGGGTGACAAATATCATGTCACTAGTTTGTTAACCCATTCTAATTTAAACCAGCAAACGGCAGGTTATCTGCTGGGGTATAAAGCGTATGAGGATGACAATTTAAAAACCTCCAATCCTAACCCAGAAGCCTTTCGTGATGCCAACAGCACTCGTATGCAAAGCCACATAGATTGGCAAACCGCAATGGGTGAATGGTCCATTAGTCCTTATTATCGCCATACTAGTATGGATTTTTTGATGCATTTTTTACCCGGTACTCCCCTTGAAGAAAATGCTCAGCAGTCACTGGGAGTGCAAAGCATGTTCAAGAATAGGTATGTTAACGCTTTGGAATATCGCGTAGGTATCGACCTTGAATTTACAGTGGCTGAATTGCGTCAAACTCAAGCACTTGCGCTCATTCACCCCAGTGCGTTTTTAAGTGCAACGCTGCCTCAGGGCCAGCAGTATGATTATACAGTGCAGGCAACCATGTTATCGCCTTTTACTATGCTGACATTTCACATCAGTGAACAAGATCAACTTTCCGTGGGGCTGCGGGCTGAATATTTAACGTACGACTATCAAAATAATTTATTAGATGGCCGCAGCAAAGATGATGGCACCGCTTGCGACATGGGAGGGTGTCGATACAGTCGCCCAGAGGATAGGGATGACACGTTTAACAATATATCAAGTCAGCTGGGCTGGATTCATAACATTAACCAAAACAGGCAAACGTTCTTTAATTTGTCCCATGCTTTTAGAACACCCCAAGCCAGTGAATTGTATCGCTTACAAAACGACCAGCAAGTAGCCGAGCTTAAATCTGAACAAATCAACAGTTTTGAAATGGGCTATCGGGCCAGTTATGAAAATGCCAACATCAGTGCTGCTGTATTTTTTATGGCGAAAGACAATGTGATTTTTCAGAACAGCGATCGTGAAAATGTCAGTGGCGGTCGTACTCAACATCAGGGCTTGGAATTGCAGGGCAGCTTTGCCATGACACAATCTTTACGGCTGGATATGTCAGGTAGCTATGCTCGCCATACGTATGATTCAGATATTGCCCTTAGAGGCGTGACTGAAAATATAAAGGGTAACGAGATCGATACCGCCCCCAAAGCCATGGGCAGTGCACAATTAAACTGGCAGATCAGTCAACATAATAAGTTGGCCTTGGAATGGGTTCATATGGGGGCATATTTTACCGATGAAGCGAATCTGCACTCTTATGACGGTCATGACCTAGTTAACGTGAGATTAATGATGGCACTGGGCAACTGGCAACTGGGGGCGCGGATTAACAATGTAATGGATACAGATTATGCTGAACGTGCGGATTATGCCTTTGGTAATGACCGCTATTTTGTGGGGGAACCCAGAAGTGTTTATGTAAGCTTAGCCAGTGAATTTTAACTGATTAATGTTCGTTTACCCATAACATGACCGCTTTGGCCACTTTATGATATCAACGATACTTTTTGTGTCTAGCGCCTAGCACAGCGGCGAGTTAAACTGCGGCTTGTTTTGCGGCTTTTTTTGCAAAACAAGTGACCGTTTGACGAGTCCGTTGCTGCTACTTGTTAGGCTGTGATTTTGCATTAAATAAATTATTAGTTTTTGTCTCATCTAAATAACTAAGTCCAGAATATTTACATATTTCTTTAGCATATTTTATTGCCTCTAGATAATGCTTATTCTCTACCCCAACATAACGCAACTCATGAAACTCTGTCGCAGACTGTCCGAAGAGAACACGTTCCTTAGTAAATCCAACCTTATATGTTGCAGAAGCTTGTTCGCTGTCACGTCTATATCTAACAACAATATTGAGAATATCACTATATGAGTGAATCAGTATTTTCTGACCATAAAACTGTTTACGAACTTGAATACAAGCTTGTTCATCATTATCAAAATATAACCGAGTACTACCAAATAAAGTGAGAATAGTTAGAAAGCTGCACACTCCTACTATTGAATAACCAACAACGTCAGATACTTTATTTCCATACTCAATTACATCTAATTGAATAAAGAGAACAGCTATCGCGGGAATTGCAAAAATTGGGCTGACCCACATTCCTTTTCGATAATAAATTTTCATATAGATGTCAGATTCCTAGAATGGTTTAAAGCCTAACGCCCATAATAAGCCGAGAACGAAGTGAGTCGGGCGACTAAAAGGAGCACCCTTGACTATTTTGTTAGGGTGTAAGTTCCGGCTTTGACTTCAAGTAATCAATAGTCATATAGTTTATTTCTTTTGCTCTTTTAGAAAATTCATTTCCTAGCTCTGTGTTGTGATCCTGCCATTTAGCCACAAAACTATTCGAACTATTAATTATTTGCTTGTTGATTTTCGCTAGCTTCTTAAAAATAGGTCTTTTATATAACTCGCGAAGCTCGACAAGTTCTTCATACGTCAATTCATTTGTAAATTCGTTTACCATAACACTTTCAAATTCTGTTTTATCAAGTTTAAACAGATCTGATGCAATTATATCAATTTGAAGCTGTTCTTTGAGAGCAATTATATCTTGAGGGAGATCCTCGATTTCAATATTTCCAACATAGGCCTTTATTGCTAATTGTCGCTGTTTTTTCACACTTGGTTCTAGTGTGTTTAAAGATTCTCTATATTCTTCGTTAGCATTTAATATTTCTCGAGCTATCTCATACTTCGTTTCTGCAAAGGATGCTAAAGGAAGTATAAACAACATCAAAACTAGTTTATTCATATTTGGTCACTCAAATGTAGTGCGCCCTAACGCCAAGCACAACCGCCGGAGGTAATTGGCGCTTTTTTTGCGGGTGTTTGCAAAAAAGGTGCTAATTGCCGGAGGTCGGCTTGCTGCTTCTTGTTAAGTCCCATACACATCTCTGAATTTGGAGTAGTAAGGTGCAAATTCATCATATATTGATACTGATTCTTCAATATCAGAACGAAACAGTTTAAATACTTCTGCTGACTGCTTATTTTCCGTGACTTCAGAGTATTTGCTATCTTCAAGGTCATGGTGCATACCGTAGAAGTATTCACAATCTACTCGCTCTGAATTTGCATCTACCTCATTTCCACTTTCAAATAAGAATGTGGCCCAAGAGATTTCTCTCCGTTTATACTTCACCCATAAACAAGCAATAAAACTAACCTTATAACTCTGGCCGACACTTTCAAAAGGCTCAGTGTTTAGATATGTAGTAATAATCTTAATTGCAGCCTGAGTATTCTTAGTTGCGGCTAACTCCAGTATCCATAAGTCAGGCTCATCATTAGACATGATAATTTCATCAACCCACGTCATATAATGCTTATAAGAAATCAACCCAGCATCGAGCATTGTTCTTATTACTGCTGCTTCATTTTTGGAGATACTACTTTTTAGCACGATATTTCCCATGGCTTAACGCCCGCAAGCACAGGCGAGCGAAGAATGAGCGAGTCCTGCACAGCTTGCTGTGCATTTGTGCCTTGCTTTGTTATGAATCTCTTTATCCACTAGTCTCAAAGTGAAAAGCATAATAATAACTCTTTGTTGTACATATACATAACGACTGGCAAATATCTTCTGTAATAATAATTGAGCTTTTAGCCTCAGGTAAATCACTTATCCTGTAGTCATAGCCAGAAGTTATTTCTCTATAGCTATTATAAATTTTTAAGAAAACATTATTGTCGATTTTGGTGAAATCATCTTTATAAGACCCTACGTCTTCGACTATTTCACTCCAATTACAGCCTTCATGAATATAACCAGAAAGAATTGTACGCGCCCAGAAATCTTCTAGAGAGCTAAAGTCTTTCACATCACCTTTAAAGATGCTTATTGAGCACTCACCCTGCCCGTAAGTTTGTTTTTCAATCCCCAAAAGTGGTATAGGGCAATAGTTTTGCGCATTAGGGCAGTATAAAAAAACCTTCTCATTCTCGAGATATATACCTTCTAATTTTAAAACATGATTTAAAATTTTACTCATGGCTATGCTTCATAACGCCTACAATAATGGGCCGGAGCGTAGCGACGGTCCAGCCAGCTTTGCTGGC
>JAPYOO010000270.1:0-2311 GCA_029938135.1 Bermanella sp.
TATCTGAAGATCCTATCGCAGGCTATTACAGTGTGATCTAGTTTAAAATTTACAGCCTAACCCGGATTTCTAGTACTAATGGGGTCAAGACTTGACGTAATTGCCAGTAGTATAATGCCAGGCTTTATCCCCTTTAGCTGAAACAAGGAATAGTAAACACAGATGAAATTACTTAATTATGTATTGGCCTTAATACTATTGTCTGGCTCGTATGCCGTGTATTCATTAGACTTACTTGAATCTCAAACGTCATGGGATGGCGGCCAAGTAAGTTATCCAAAGGGGCAGGCTCAGGTAACGTCCATGAAAGTGATCATTAATGACAATGATGATACTAAGTTTCACTGCCACCCAGTGCCTACCTTTGGTTACATTCTTTCTGGTACTGTTGAGGTGGAAACTAAAGATGGTAAAAAAATCCAATTCACTAAAGGTGAATCGGTTGTAGAGGTAATGCGTACTGTACACCGTGGTACGGCCATAGGTGGCCCAGTAGAGATAGTCGTTTTTTATGCTGGCTCGGTAGACTTACCTAACACTGTAATGATGGATGACGATCTAAGTCATGAGCTTTGCAGGGGATAAGCTCACTGAGCCTCACGCCTCAGGAACCCACAACAAGTTGTACTGGACGCCTGTACCGACCACCGCTGTTTTTGGCGATATATCTAAAAGGATAATTACGCGTGGATATTCAGTTAACATTTTATGGAGAATTAGTTATTTATTCTATGTTTATCGTTGGTGGCTTGAGTTATTACCTCGGTAAGCGTAAAACGAATAACCCTAAATTCGTGACTATATTAGGTGTTGTATTATGCCTTGCACCTCCGTTGAATTTAGTTTATTTGTTCGCTTTGACTTTAAAAAATCCAGAAGTCCAAGATGTAGAAAGTTAAGGTCAAAGGTAAAGATAACCGGTAATCATGACGGACGACCAGCCGTTGTTAACGCTTAGGGCGTCATATTAAACTAAGGATTAAGATGAAAACTTTTCGCCTAACGATGAAGTATTTGGTACTTCTATTGGTTGCTGTACTCCTTTGCAGCTACCTGTTCCTTGCAGATGAATCTACGAATGATAAGGCTCAACGCATTCATGAGGGAGTACTCACCTTAGATACCCACGTTGATATTAACCCCAAAGACTTTACTCGCAAACGCCACCTTGGTATGTCTTTGAATGCAGATGTGGATTTACTGAAAATGAAGGAAGGGGGTTTGGATGCGGCCTTCTTTATTGTTTATGTGGGGCAGGGTGATTTATCTCCTGAGGCTTATACTAAGGCCAACCTAAAAGCTCAGCTAAAATTCGATGCCATTCACAGAATGACCCAGACACTTAACCATGACCTTATTGTCCTTGCCCGCACACCAAAGGAGGTTCGTGCTATCCATGCTGCAGGAAAGAAGGTGGCTATAATCGGCGTTGAGAACGCCTATCCACTTGGAACAGATATTAATAATCTCGATGGGTATTTTGATCAAGGTGCCCGTTATATTTCTCTGGTTCACAATGGCCATAATCAGTTCGGCGATTCAAATTACCCTAAAGGCGATGACCCGATTTCCAAGCATCATGGTGTGACGGAACTGGGCAAGCAGCTTATCGCGCGGGCCAATCAATTGGGAGTTATGGTGGATATCTCTCATGCATCGAAGAAAACAGCATTGCATACACTTGCGCTTTCACAGGCACCGGTGATTGCATCCCATTCTTCGGTGGCGATGCTACATGCACATACGCGCAATGTGGACGATGATGTTTTAATGGCGATTAAGAGGAATAACGGGGTTATTCATGTTGTGGCTTTTAGAAGTTACCTCAAGCCGACCGCGGGGAAAAAATTAGAAGCGATTAATGTCCTCGCTAAAAAATATAAGCTGCCACAAGGCAGCTTCTGGGAAGAAGGCGATAGAGTTTTCTCGGCTATTAGAAAACTTCCCGCCGCTCAGCGCCTTGCATACTTTAATGAATTCCGTCAAATCGTGAAAACGTATGAACATGCCAGTATCCAGGATTTAGTTGATCACATAGATTATGTAGTTGAAAAAATTGGTATTGAACACGTGGGTATTAGCTCTGACTTTGGTGGTGGCGGTGGTGTAACAGGCTGGGAGGATGCATCAAAAACATTAAACGTTACAGCAGAACTGATAAAGCGCGGTTATTCAGAAACTGATATTGAAAATATCTGGAGCGGTAACTTGCTGCGCGTATGGGAAGATGTTATTTCCTATGCCAATAAATAAGTTGGGGCAGTTAAGGATTTCGCTAACTTTTTTTAAAGTATGACTGTCCGCTTAGTCT
>JAPYOO010000270.1:2411-4325 GCA_029938135.1 Bermanella sp.
GCTTAGTCTCTATTCGTTTTGCCTAAGCGCACAAAACAAGATCTGATCTTTGCTTTTAATTCTTAGCTATTAAATTAATAATAATGTCACACATTTCATCAACGGTTTCTTTATAACCATTTTTGGCCCACAGACTAGTCACTGCTTGAAATCCGGCAAAATTGAAGGTGACTTTGTAGGGCGTGGTAAAATCCAGTATGTGACTAAAATTCTGTAATCTTTCTGGTGATACCGTTTTCAAGATATTTTTAATGTCGGGGTGTTCTTCTACATCTGTTAGATGCCTAAGATCTCGGGCGATTTCAAGTCTCCAACGAATCAAATCTTTTAGCGTTGGGGACTTGAGCTCAGAAAGCTTGTTAAGGCCGTCTTGAATAAAAGAATCAGACGTATACTCAATAATAGATTCAAGCGAATTGAAATGACGATAGAAGGTGGCACGTGAAATGCCGGCTTCGGCCGCTATCTGTGAAATGGTTATCTTGTCAAAATCGTACTTTTGAACCAACTTGAAAAAGGCTTCACTGATTGTTTTCTTAGAAAAATCAATTTGTGTTTTTCGTTTCATTTATGGATTATCTGGTGGTTAGTGAGTCAGTGGTATAAGTGCCAAAGGGCGACGGTCTGTCCATGAAATAGGCTCTGGAATGCAGATAAACGATACAGATATAGGTCAATCTGTACAAGTTAAAACGCAGTGGGTTTTGGCTTGGAAGCGTTTCTGATTTAATGAGCCACTAAGATATCTGAAATGATGATATTCGATTTTTATATCTATTGGCTAACCAACCTCCCAGTTCATAATAGGAGTTCAGAAAATGAAGCTGTTTTTTTACATATTTGGCACGCTGGCTGTATTGCTCATATCAGGCGCATTACTACTACAAAATCCTGCTGTACAAGATACGTTAGTACAAAGAGAAATTACCCAAAGAATGTCTAGCACACCAGATGATCTGTTTTCTGAGGATGCGTTACGCGTAACACTATGCGGCAGTGCTGCGCCCATGCCGATTAAAGATCGGGCGGCTGCTTGCGTTATGGTGATTGCCGGTGGCAAGTTTTACATTGTTGATACGGGCAACCGTAGCACTAATAATCTTGGCCTTTGGAGAATCCCCGCTGATCGCGTAGGCGCGGTGTTACTTACTCATTTTCATTCGGACCATATGGGTGATTTGGGTGAGTTCAATATGATGACTTGGGCACAGGGTCGCAATGCGCCACTTGATGTATACGGGCCTGTGGGAGTAAATCAAGTGGTCGAAGGCTTTACCCTAGCGTACGCTTTGGATAGCTCTTATCGTACCGCACACCACGGTGACGATTATTTAAACCCAACAATTGGGCAAATGATTCCTAAAGAAATTCGTTTGCAGGGCGATTCGGCAACGGTTTTAGATGACGGGGATCTGAAGGTCACCATGTTTGCAGTCAATCATGCGCCGATACACCCAGCGGTTGGCTACCGTTTTGATTACAAGGGGCGTTCAGTTGTCATTAGTGGCGATACAACAAAAACTGAAACAACCATTAAGTATTCAAAAGATGCTGATATTTTATTTCATGAAGGCTTATCTCGGAATATTGTAAAGCAAATGGAAGTTGAGTCTGGCAACACAGGTAATAGTCAATTAGAAAAAATTATGTTTGATATTCAAGACTATCACACCTCGCCAGTTGAGGCCGCCGAAGTTGCAAATGAGGCTAATGTCAAAGAGTTAGTGCTTTACCACCTGGTTCCAGCGCCACCCAATAAGGTTGCAGAATGGGTGTTTATGCGAGGTGTAAAGGACGTTCGCTCATCCGGGGTGACGGTTGGTTATGATGGGTTGACGTATATTTTGCCTATCAACTCAAAAGATATTTATCAAGAAGATTTGAATGACCGATAGCAGGCTTATTTTTTTTGGG
>JAPYOO010000271.1 GCA_029938135.1 Bermanella sp.
AACACTGAGCTTTATTCTTTTTTTATAAAGGTAATAACCCTCGGCCACCTGCCATTGCAGTATTAGCATGTCAGGGCCTTCAAGGGTGGCGCTGAATTGAAATGCTTCATCTGCTGGCAGTAATTTACTTTCATCCACAGCGCTTGAAAAAGCACTGTAAAGCAATAAGCACAAACATAAAAATAGGCGGCTAGCCAATGGGGTTTTCATAAACGTGTTCCTGTACGCATGGAGCTATTTAGTATTAATAGTTTCTTTATCACGCAGCAATATTGTGGTGTAAGCGGCATCATAGTGACGATGTGGGGCTTCTATGGCTTTGATACCAATTGGCCTTTTGTTCATCATTCCAATTACTGGGTAAGGTGATTTGGGCATCAAGGGTTTGAATTTTATTTTTCAGTGAAAGAATTGCACGGGTGTTACTGGCAAAGTCCACTGCATTGATGGGGGAGTTGCCCTCAACCTGTAGCCCTTGTAAAAAACGAGGGGTTTGCTCTGTTAGGGAATAAACTTCTACGTAGCCACCACTAACCCCAATGACGGCAACTTCGCCATCGTCTGAAATAGCAAAACTTTTAATTTTAGCCGACACCGGAATCTGGGTTATTTCAACAGGGCTGATGGCAGGGTTGGATACATCGTATATGAATACACTTTTACCATTGCGTAAATACAGGGCCATTTTTTTAGAACCCTTAAGTAATCTAAATAACTCAGGGTATTGGTTACCTGTTGATACAAAGGCTGTTTCTTCACCGCTGTTAACATCCAATATTGCCATGCCGGTACGAGCACCAAATAAGGCAACATAGGCAATGCTGCCACTTTCATTTAACGCCACGCTGCGAACTTGTGAGTTAAATACAAACGATTGTATCTGTGAAAAATCTGCACTGTTTATAACAGAAATGCCCTTGTCATCATTTGATAAAATAACCGTATTGCCATCTGCTGAGATGGCCATGTCATTGAGTTCAATAAACGGATAGTAGTCAACACTGCCCGCGTCTTGTGCAAAGCGTTTTTCTGGAATGGTGCTTGGGTCTGAAATGTCGGCCCGGTACAGACCAACCCCCTTATCAAAATTTCCTTCTCCATGGCGTTCAACTGAAACCAGAACGCTGGGCTTAAGACTGGTGGAAGGGGTGACCTTAACAGCGCTTAATACTTGCTCGGTGGCGCCGGTGAAAGCGTCAATTTCATCTCTGTCTCCTGGGGAGGAGGCGAAATTATTTTGTGATAAAACCGCTGGTGTCTCATTTGATAAATCAATTACCGTTAAGCGGTTGTGCCATTTAGACCCCACAACGGCTAAGCCATCCTGAATGTGCAGGTCGGTGCTGACTTCATCGTCATGGCCGGTGTTCCAGCTTATGGCAGGGCTGGATAAATGTATGTTAATACCTTCAGACTGTATATCTTGCTGATTAATTTCAGCTTGGGTGACACTGGTGATAGTGGTGTGTTGCTGGTACATCTGATCAACCATGGCAGCCATGGCCTGATACGGCGATTCACCCGTAAGGGACTGGGCCTGATATAAACTATTAGCTACTTGATCTGTCAGTGTGATGAGATTGTTGTCGGTGGCACTCACATAGTCTTGGCCACGCAAAGCCGCCATGGAAGCAATTACAAAGTCCCCGCTTTGCAGCTGAGTAACCGCCAGTTCACTTGAGCCTAACGCGTAAGGATTAAATTCAGTCTCGTTCATAACCAGCGTGGTAAATACTGTGATATTAACGTTTTTGTCATCGCCGTTTGTTGGCGAGGGAGCGGTCACTATGCGTGGTTGGCTTTGCTGTTGCTGATTTTTTATGGCCAGCAAGGGGGCATTTGCGCTAATGCTTGCTGCAATTTCACTTCCCTCAAAACTGTACTTTCCTTGTTCATAACTAAGTTCATTGGGCTCTGAGGGCTCGCAGATTCCATTGTGGTTATTGTCAAAACAAATGGTGGCCCCTTGCCAATAATCAATGCCTATTACACGGCCCGATACACCGGTTTTTTCAACATAACTTCGCTGAGTGATTGCTTCATTAATAATGGTGCCATCAGGAATGGCACAGGTGGCTGCGTTTGTTTGCACAGCGCCTTGGGTACAGCCACTGGCCGCATACTGGTCTTCGGTACACGCCGTAATTGACAGTACATTTAAAAACAATGCAGGCATGCACAGTAGGGTGATGGAGCGCGGTATCTGTATTTTTTTCATGTTTAATATTCTCTAATGGGGTTCTTGAGGTGGTTTGGTACCATTACTAAAATTACAATTTAATAATGGTATTGCGCCCCCAAGTTCACCCAGGCGAACTCTAAACCGCTGGATTGCTTTTGGTGTCCTGCAACAATATTCCATGTGAGTTCGCTGGTTTGTAAAAACTCTAAACTCAATTGCCCTGTTATAGAGTCATAATGGCCTAAGCGGTGATCGGCGCTGGCATAACCGTGCTCGTCAAAAATATTATCTGCGCTATCGTGGGCTTTGAAGAAGCTGGCTTCATCCTGTTGGTAGTAGCGCAGCCCTATAGAAAATCGAAAGCGATTGCTCAGCGCATGTAGGCTTTTAGATTCCAAGGTGTTAGACGCCACCGCCCAACTGTCTTGGTAGTAGCGGTAAGACAGATGCCACTGTGTATGCGAATTTATCTCGCTAACCAGCTGAGCCGAAATACCACCGGCTTTGCGCAGGTTGGGTCTTGAATCTTTAAAAAGATAATTTTTAAGGTTTACCGGTTCACTTTCATCTAGGCTAACGTTTAGACGCCTCACCACATTAAAATACGGGTTGGATAAATGGCCACTTTCTAACATGTAGTAAGCGTTAATCTTAGCCACCATGCTGGCATTAAATACCTGGGTCACGCCAATTTGGGCGTTATATAAGTTGTAGGTATTCCATTGATTTTCAATGTAGTCTAAAACTTCGTTTTTCATAAATGAAGCGCCAATCGTCAGCCCAGTATTTTTACTTCGGTTGGTGTACATCAAATACTCTGCCGATGCGCCGGAGTTTATGAAATCACCTTCTTTTGAATAGCTGGCGCCAACACTGATTTCATTGCGCATAACCGGCGTTCTGAAGGTGTATAAAAATGCGATGGAATCTCGATGATCTTCCAATGTCACCGTCTTGTAGCTTATTTCATCATTATTCAGGCTTTTATATCCTTCACCGCCCGCGCTGTTTTCCAAATCATACGTGTCACGGCAAAGGTACTCACCATCTTCATCGATACACGGTGATGCCCCTGAGCTTGAATCCACCGAGGCAGATGAGACGATTTGGGAGGCGCCTGTTTTTGAATCCCAGGTGGGAGATGCGCCTGAAATTGAATCCCAGTCCACCTCTACATTTAAGGTATGGTCTGGGCCAAAATCATGTTCGAAGCTGAATTTTCCGTCTTGTATATCAACACGATCTCCATTTTCCTGATAATTTTGAACTTGAATGGCAACCTTGTCTTCGGCCACACTTTCAAGTGATAAGGTAGCCGTTGCCACAGAGCCTACAACTAAAAGGCAAAGGGGTTTGTTCTTGATATGCAAAACAGATTTCTCCAAATGTAATTAATGAAAGGCACGTGTTTGCGAGCTAGTTACAGCCGCAACCGCCACCAGAGACACCGCCACCGCCCTTGGTGGCTTCTTTAGAGGTGAAAATATGCTCATCGAATTTTTTAATCATTGGGTTAGGTCCACCAAAGCGCATGGTCTCTTGGGCCAGGGTGCCTTTTTGCCAAGCTTTAACCTCTTGGATAGAGCAGGCACTGCTAAGCAAGGTGAGGGATAGTAGGCTTGTCAGGCAGATAAATTTTGCATGACTATTTTTGTGCTCAGCTTTGGACTTCATGGAAGGTTAACTCCCAGTTTTTTAAGGTCTTGCGTGATTATTTTATCAATATGAGCCACCGCCCCAATGCGTTTACCCACTATTTTGTTGTCCATTACATAATATAAAGCGGGCATGCCAATGGGGCCAAAGGCGGCGATGACATCTTGGTTGGTATCATTGATAACCGGAAATTTAATGTTGAGTTTTTTCTGAAATGCCAGGGCATCTTTTAATTCTTCATCCACATCAATACCTATGATTTGGGTCTTTTTTAGTGAATCTTGTTCAATCAACTTGTGCATGTCTGGAATTTCTTTTTCGCATGACAGGCACCACGAGGCAAAAAAATCGATAATGCCCACTTTGCCTTTGGGTATATTAAGTTGTTGTTGAATGTCCTTACTAAGAGTGTCCCCGATCTCATAGGCACTCACGGGGAAAGCCGCGACGACAGTGAGAACTAAGCTAGACACAAATAAGG
>JAPYOO010000272.1 GCA_029938135.1 Bermanella sp.
CCTGAAAGCAGCCCCTGCGTAATATAGAAACATTCGAATGAACACCTGCCTTTAACAGGCAGGTGCCTCACCCTTCAAAGAAAAACCCCTCAAAATAGTGCTCATATTTATCAGATTTGACATTTTTCGCCATATTCCACACAGTGTTGCCATAACAAGATTCATTTCAGATACACGTACACGGATTGGTGAGTAATAAATGAACAAGCTAGATCAACTAAAAAGCATGACTACAGTGGTAGCCGACACGGGCGATATTGAAGCCATTAAACAATACCTGCCACAAGATGCCACTACTAACCCATCGCTGGTTTATAAAGCGGCACAACTTCCTCAATACCAAAGCCTAATTGAAGACTCTGTAAAGCAGGCCAAACAACTAGATGGAAGTAGCCTAGAAAATACCTTGGATATTTTGTCGGTAAAACTGGGTGTTGAAATTTTAAAAACGGTACCGGGTTTAGTATCCACCGAAGTTGATGCGCGCTTATCGTTTAATACCATTGCTACCGTTCATAAAGCACGCCACTTAATTGCGCTTTATGAAGACGAAGGCGTAGATCGCAGCCGTATTCTTATTAAAATAGCCTCTACGTGGGAAGGCATTCAAGCGGCTAAAGTATTGGAAGAAGAAGGCATTACCTGCAACCTGACGCTTTTGTTCAGCATGGCGCAAGCCATTGCCTGCGCACAATCAAACATTACCCTTATTAGCCCTTTTGTGGGCCGTATTCTAGATTGGTTTAAAGCTCATGAAGGCAAAGACAGTTATGCCAGTCACCTTGACCCAGGTGTCATCTCGGTAAGCAATATTTACCGTTACTTTAAAACATACGATTACAGCACGGTAGTCATGGGCGCAAGCTTCCGTAACACGGGTGAA
The DNA here is from genome assembly GCA_029938135.1 of Bermanella sp. Lineage (GTDB taxonomy): Bacteria > Pseudomonadota > Gammaproteobacteria > Pseudomonadales > Oceanobacteraceae > Bermanella. The sequence continues at coordinate 884 of JAPYOO010000272.1, forward strand.
ATTGAAGCGCTTGCGGGTTGTGACAAGCTCACCATTAGCCCAGCGTTACTAGAAGCCTTAAGCGAAGACAATCAAGAGCTTGTACAGCAACTAGATGCTGCGCAGCTAAGTGACGAGCCTAAGTGGGATGATCTGAACGAAGCGGACTTTCGCTGGCACATGAATCAAGATGCTATGGCCACTGAAAAATTAGCCGAAGGCATTCGTAATTTCACCATTGATCTTGTGAAGCTTGAAAACCTGCTTACCAAACAATACTTATAAAAACGTTTACAGATAAAGGTTCACCACTATGTTTCAACGTGTAGTCGATTGGTTTAAGCAAGATGAAACCAAACAAGAGACTGATACCAATTCACCTCAAAGAGCGGCCGCTGCATTATTGTTAGAGGTGGCCTTCATTGATGATGATTTCAGCAAACAAGAACGAGACGCATTGCCGTCGCTGTTAAGCAAACATACTAACCTCACCACTCAAGAGTGTTTAGAGGTAATAGCAATTGCTGAGCAAGACGTAAACGCTGCCACGTCCTTGCATCAATTTACCCACTACTTAAATCAGCAATTTAAGATAGAAGAGAAAATCAGCCTAGTGACTACCCTTTGGTTGGTCGCCTATAGCGATGACAAAATAGACAAATACGAAGACCACATGATTCGCAAAATCGCCGATCTATTGCACCTTCGCCACAGCGAGTTTATTCAATGTAAACTTGCCGCTAAAGAACAGCATGGGTAAATACATATTATTAGCCGGTGGATCAGGTGAAATTGGCAGTCGCTTGCTGCAAAATTTAATTGTACGCAATGATGTTGAGCAAATTCACCTTATAAACCGTAGTCACAGTAATGTGACAAGCCAAAAGGTAATACAGCATAGCATTGGCTTTGAGAACTTAAATTCACTGAGCTTAGGCCTTAAATTTGATCTGGCTTACTGCTGCTTGGGCAGTACCATTAAGAAGGCAGGCTCAAAAGCCGCCTTTGAAAAGATAGACCTGCACTATGTTACGTCTTTTGCCGCACTTGCCAAAAGTCACCAATGTGATCGCTTAGCGGTTATCAGTAGTGTGGGCGCAAAAGCCGGAAACAATAATTTTTACCTAGACACTAAGGGGCGCATGGAAGACGCGCTTATCGCAAAGAAGTGGGCAACTTTATGGATAATTAGGCCCGGTCTTTTAAGCGGGATTCGTCAGGAATTCAGATTAATCGAGCGATTAGGGGGGGCAGTAATGAAGATTCTTAACCCATTAATGATTGGGGGAATGGCAAATTTTCGTTCAATATCTATGGATAAAGTGGCTATAGCCATGTGCGGATTGGTGAGCGCTACTGACAATGGCACGGTCATTTTACACAACGATCAAATACTTGAAGCGTGTACGGCTGACACTCAAAACACATAAACCCCAAACAGCCATCCTTTAAATTAGGGTTGGCTGTCCTGCGCTTTTTTGGCTTTTAATTCTTTAGCCGCAAGCATGGCATCCAGCTTTGCTTTACGTAATCTGCATAAATCAATCACCCGCATTTTTTCGGACGGCATTAAGTCATTCCACTTTTGGCGCTCGGTGCGGCTTCGCAAACAGCCGAGGCAATACCCTTTAGTGTTGCTTTGGCAAACACCGATACATGGGCTGGGTACTGGAAAAAGTTCAACTTGTTGCATGCTCAAAGTTTAGCCTAGGCGGCCTCCATGACAAAGCGTAATGAACGGATCGTTCCTTTATTAATCAATCATACCAACTATAAATGTAAGTTATAGCCACTATTGATCAAACGTACGCTAGGCTAAATTATCAGCATCAGTCGCTCTTCGCCAGTAGCGCTGCTGTCTACACCGGCTTTTGAGTTTAAACGATGGCTGTAAATTCTCCCCAGCCCCCGACTTTAGGCGCTTGCGCTATGGCCTTGCTCTATATTTCAGGTAGAATCCGAGGGACTTTACAGACCGCGATTTATTGTTAACCACCTTAGAAACAAAAGCGGCCAGCAAACCACAGCACGAACGTAATTCAGTATGGGTGTCACTGGGTTATTAAGATTACTACGAGGCATACAAATGACCGAACGCATTCAATCAGGTGGCTTACAAGTCGCTAAAGAACTTTTTGATTTCGTAAACGATAAAGCCCTTCCGGGTACTAAAGTAGACCAAGCTGCATTCTGGTCAGGTTTCGATGCTCTAGTACATGAGCTTGCCCCTAAAAACCGTGAATTATTGGCTAAGCGCGACGATCTACAAGCCAAAATTGATGCTTACCACACTGAACACCAAGGTCAGGCGCATAACGCGGCGCAGTACAAAACTTTTTTAGAAGAAATTGGCTACCTAGTGCCTGTTGGTGCTGATTTCTCAGCGACCACTGAAAACGTAGAACCTGAAATCGCAAAAATGGCTGGCCCACAATTGGTTGTGCCAATTATGAATGCCCGCTTTGCATTAAACGCAAGCAACGCACGTTGGGGTTCTTTGTACGACGGCCTTTACGGCACTAAAGCGATCTCTGAAGAAGGCGGCGCTGAAAAAGGCAAGGGTTACAATAAAGTACGTGGCGACAAAGTTATTGCCTATGCCCGTGATTTTTTAAACCAGTCTGCACCTTTGGCTTCTGGCCAGCATGAGGGCAGCACTAATTACACCATCGAAGCCGGCAAGCTAGTGGTAACATTGGCCGACGGATCTAAAACCGGCCTTAAAGATGAAAGCCAGCTATCGGGTTTCCAAGGCGATGCTACAGCCCCTACCGGTATCCTGCTTACCAACAACGGACTAGGTTTTGAGCTTCAGTTTGATGCCAGCAGCCCAATCGGCTCTACTGACAGCGCCGGCATGAAAGACATTTTAATGGAATCTGCATTAACCACTATCATGGATTGCGAAGATTCTGTTGCCGCCGTAGACGCAGCCGACAAAGTTGTAGCGTACAGCAACTGGTTAGGCCTTATGCAGGGCAACTTGCAAATTGAAATTAAAAAAGGCGATAAGACTTTCATCCGTAAGATGAATGCTGATCGCGAATACACGTCTCCAACAGGCGAATCTTTTAGCGTTAAAGGCCGTTCAATGTTGTTTGTTCGTAACGTGGGTCACCTAATGACCAACCCTGCGATCATCGACAAAGAAGGTAATGAGATTCCTGAAGGCATTATGGACGGTGTTTTAACCGCCCTTATTGCTATTCACGACCTTAACGGATCATCTCCGATTAAGAACTCTACTACTGGCTCTATCAACATCGTTAAGCCTAAGATGCACGGCCCTGAAGAAGTGGCGTTCACCACTGAATTATTTGCTCGCGTTGAAGAATTGCTTTCTCTTCCTAAAAACACCATGAAAGTGGGTATTATGGATGAAGAGCGTCGTACTACGGTTAACCTTAAAGAATGTATCCGCGCGGCTTCTGAGCGTGTTGTATTCATTAATAC
>JAPYOO010000042.1:0-19002 GCA_029938135.1 Bermanella sp.
TTGGGCAGGCTATAACCATGTTTGGAATGCTGCGCATAAAACTAATATCATAAGCACCTGCGTGTGTAGGGCCATCAGCGCCCACAACTCCTGCTCGATCAATAGCAAAGGTTACGTCTAAGTTTTGCAGAGCTACATCATGAACCAGTTGGTCGTAGGCCCTTTGTAAAAACGTACTATAAATTGCCACTACCGGTTTGGCTTTTGCGCAGGCCATGCCAGCAGCAAGTGTCACTGCATGTTGCTCTGCAATGGCCACATCAAAATAGCGCTCCGGATACACCTTAGAAAACGCCACTAAATCACTGCCCTCACACATCGCAGGGGTAATGGCCATGAAACGTTTGTCAGTTGCAGCGGTATCAACGGCCCACTGGCCAAATACATTGCTGAAGGTAGGTGCTTTTTTAGCGGCTACGTTCGCTTGCTCAGTAGTCGATTTTTTTGCAGGAGAAAGCGCGTGATATTTAATAGGATCTTTTTCAGCGGGTTCAAAGCCTTTGCCTTTCTTCGTTACGATGTGAAGAAATTGCGGCCCTTTTAACTGACGCATATTTTGCAATGTTTTCACTAAAGTTTCTACATCGTGGCCATCAACGGCTCCAATGTAATTAAACCCAAGCTCTTCAAATAAAATGCCCGGTGTTAAAAAACCTTTTACATGTTCTTCGGTTTTTGTTGCCAGTTCCCATGCATGGGGGATCACGCTTAATACTTTTTTAGAGCCTTCTCGCATGTTGGTATACGCTTTAGAGCTTAAAATTTTACTTAGATACTTGTTAAGCCCGCCCACATTTTTACTGATCGACATGTCGTTGTCATTCAGAATAACCAACATGTCAGTTTCAGTATGTCCGGCATGATTTAATGCCTCAAAAGCCATGCCGGCCGTTAACGCACCATCTCCAATAATAGCTGCTACTTTTTGATCGCTTCCATTATTTTTTGCAGCAATGGCCATACCCAGTGCCACGCTAATTGATGTGGATGAATGGCCTACACCAAAACTGTCGTATTTACTTTCGCTACGCTTCGGGAAAGGGGATAAGCCATCTTTAGTACGAATGCTAAGAAGCTGTTCACGGCGACCGGTTAAAATTTTATGGGGGTACGCTTGGTGGCCCACATCCCATAATAGTTGGTCAATTGGTGTGTCGTAGACGTAATGAAGGGCAATCGTCAGTTCAACTACGCCCAAGCCAGACGCAAAGTGACCTCCACTTTTTCCTACGCTATATAAAAGATAGTGGCGCAGTTCCAAGGCAAGTTGAGACAGCTGATTGAGTTCCAGCTTTCTTAATTGGCTTGGCTCATCAATGCTGTCCAGTAGTGGAGTGTTGGGACGGCTTTGCGGAATTTCCTGGAACATTCATTACCCAGTGACTACGGCTTTAAAAGTGGCCACATTCTACCTGCTTATGTCTCAAAAGGTAATGCACAAGTAGGGCTATAGCTAGATGGGTAGGTATATGACGGGTCTGTTTGTAATGCAAAGGGAAGTAAGGAGTGAGTTGCTGGCCAATAAGACTAGGCCAGCAGCCCCACTTTAGTGTTGGCGATCAATAATATAGTGGGCAATGGCTTGCAGTCGAGTTGCGGCTGAGCCAAGTGGCAATAATGCGTCCAGTGCCTGTTGATGTAGTTGCTGGGCTTTTTGTTGAGCCCCTTCCAAACCTAATAAAGACACATATGTCGGTTTGTTGTTGGCAATGTCTGCACCTTGAGTTTTACCTAGAGTGTGGGTATCGCTAATAACGTCTAAAATGTCATCCTGTACTTGAAAGGCTAGGCCAATGGCGTGGGAATATTTAGTTAAAGCACTAAGTGTTTCTTGGTCGACAGTGTCATGGCAGTGGGCTCCCATTAACACGCTGGCGGTAATTAAGGCACCTGTTTTGTGTTTGTGCATATTTTCTAAATAGACTAGGTCTACTTGTTTATCAACAGCCTCAAGGTCAAGAGATTGGCCGCCAGCCATGCCAAATAAGCCACTGTTGTGGCTTAACAGTTGAATCATCGTTATTTGTTGCTGAGGCAGAAGGCTTGAATTGGCGTCACTTAAAATGGCAAAGGCCTGAGTTTGCAGTGCATCCCCCGCCAAAATTGCCGTGGCTTCGTCAAAGGCGATATGGCAAGTAGGTTGACCACGACGCAAATCATCATCATCCATAGCAGGTAAATCGTCATGCACCAATGAGTAGGCATGAACCATCTCAACGGCAGCGGCAGGAGCATCCGCTTTATCTATATTCGCACCCACGGCTTCGGCAGTTGCATAGACCAATAAGGGGCGTACCCGCTTTCCACCATTAAATAGGCTGTAGTTCATGGCAGCCATTAATCCTTGTGCACTAGCGACACTTAGATTATTTGAAAGCGAGCTTTTTAATATCTGATCGATACGTCGCTGGCATTCTTTTTTGTATTCACTAAAAGACATTAATCCACATCACTTTGAAATGGAACCGCTTGAGTTTGGCCATTTTCTTCAATTAATAGCTGCACCTTTTGTTCTGCGTCACTTAGGGCTTGTTGGCAGTGGCGAGTAAGTTTTACGCCACTTTCGAACGCTTGCAGGGATTCCTCAAGGGTAAATTCACTGTTTTCTAGCTTTTCAACTAGGGTCTCCAGTTCAGATAAAGACGCTTCAAAGTCCAACTGCTTTTTTTTTCCGCTCATAACCGACTCCGGGCATTAATAATTATGGCTAGATAGGCCATCTTGTTAGGCGAGATTGTAGCGTAAATGGGCGTGCAAACCTAAATTCTGTGACTAGACTAAAAAATAAGGAATACCCATTAATAAGGAAGTTAGGGTGGCAACGTGGATTTAGCGACGATAGTCGGTGTCATTGGTGTTTGGGCCATCATAATTTTTGCCATGGTACTGGGTGGCGATCCTGCCATGTTCATTAATATTCCCTCTTTATTAATCGTTGTGGGCGGCTCAATCTTTGCCGTCCTCATGAAATTTGAATTAGGCCAGTTTTTAGGCGCAGGTAAAGTGGCTGCCAAGGCCTTCAGTTTTAAACTCCCCAAACCTGATGCCATGATTGACGAGATTGTTGAACTTGCTGGTGAGGCTCGTAAAAACGGTTTATTAGCATTGGAAGGTAAAGAGGTCAGTTATGACTTCCTAGCCAAGGGCATTCAATTATTAGTGGACGGTCACGACCCTGATGTTGTGAAAAGTCTGTTAGGTAAGGATATGCGTTTAGCCGCAGACCGGCATAACGTGGGCAAAAGTGTCTTCATGCAAATGGGGGACACAGGGCCAGCCATGGGCATGATCGGTACGCTCATTGGTTTGGTGGCTATGTTAGCTAACATGGATGATCCAAAATCAATAGGTCCGGCCATGGCGGTGGCGCTGTTGACCACTCTTTACGGGGCTATGATGGCCAATATGTTATGTATCCCTATTGGCGACAAAGTAGGTTTGCGCGCCGATGAAGAAGGGCGTTTGCAGGCCATGGTGCTAGATGCCTTGCTGGCGATTCAGGCTGGCCAAAACCCCAGAGTCATAGAGTCTATTTTACGAACCTATCTGCCTGAATCTAAGCGTGGCGAAGGTGAAGCAGAGTAATGGCTGATGAAGAAGACGAATGTCCCGAATGTCCCAAGGGGCTGCCTGCATGGTTGGCCACGTTTGGGGACTTAATGTCGCTGTTGATGTGTTTCTTTGTGCTGCTTTTATCATTTGCTGAAATGGACGCCTTAAAATTTAAGCGTTTAGCAGGTGAGTTGCGTATGGCGTTTGGGGTGCAAACCGTTATAAATGCAGACGATCCGCCTAAGGGCACCAGTATAATTGCTAAGCATTTCAGCCCGTCTATCCCTGAACCCACCCCCATTAATGAAATTCGGCAAAAAACATCTGACGTAACAAAAAGCAGTTTAGAAGTTTTATGTCAGGATGCCGTAACCGCACAGGAAGAGTCTCAGGGTGACGAGGGTAAAAAAACTCGTGATGTAGTGGTGCCTGTGGCGGTGCCCGCTACTCCTGAAAAAGTAGAAGAACAAGCTTTGGAGGTGGCCAGCGAATTAGAACAAGAAATCAGTAAAGGGCAAGTAGAGTTAGAAACTCAAGGAAGTAAGATCATAATTCGTATCCACTCTAATGGGTCTTTTAAAGCGGGCAGTGATTATGTCATGGATGATTTTTTACCGGTATTGGACCGCATTCGTGAAGTGTTAATTGAGGTGCCAGGGCGAATTAGTGTTGAGGGGCATACCGATAATACGCCACTGGGTCGAGGCGGACGTTTTAAAACGAATTGGAATCTCAGTGCGGCTCGAGCGGCGGCGGTGGCCGAACAGCTATTTATTGCCCCTGAAATGAACGAAAACCGTTTTGTGGTGGTGGGGCATGGTCATGTGCGACCCATTTTCGATAATAAAACGGCTGAAAATCGCTCTAAAAACCGTCGAGTAGAAATCATCATTCTTAAAAGCGATGAAAATGACACTGATGACGAAGCTGAGATACAAGGTGCGGACAACCCATTTGAAGAGCAGCTTGACGCTAAGCCATCCGATTTTGAATTGGATTTGGATGAGATATTTTAGGGCTTAACAATAACGTCTGGGTTGGTTGAGTATGCACCCTAACGGCACAGGGGATTGGAAGTGGCAGTAAGCATACCGAATTTACAGGGGGTAAATCAATATGAGTGAAGAAGAGCGTCGGCGTTTTTTTAGAATTAACGATGACGTAGCGATGAATTTTTCGCTCATAGATGACGACTTCAGTGGCGACATTATTGCGCAGGATACACAGGAATTAAACCAAGAGTTTCATGTAAGCCTTGAAATGCAAATTCGTCAGGCCATGATGGAAGTCCGAGCTGAAAACCCTAAAATGGCTGTTATTTTAGATTTGTTAAATCAAAAAATTAATTTGCTGCGCTCGGATGAACGTTTTTCGGAGCAAAACACGGTACTAAAACCAGCCAGTATTAGTGCTTGTGGCATCTCATTTTCATGGCCTGAGAGTATAGAAATCAATCAACTTGTTATGTTGAACTTGTATTTACAGCCTAAACACGATCTGGTTCGTACTCAGGCGCATGTGGCAGCGGTGAATCAAAATATGAATGTAAACAACAATCAGCGTGAGCCTTACATTATACATTTGGATTTTGACAATATGCATAGCGCGTATCAAGAGCTGTTAATTCAACACATAGTGCAACGCCAAGGCTACCAATTACGAAAAAAAGCGGATGAATTGCAATAGCACAGCACATTAGCTTATGTTTCGCACAACCCGTGCAATTTACTGTGTATAATAAGTTCTATGAGTAAACAAAAAACACACAGCAGTAAACCAGGTAAATCTACCTGGATAGATCCCCACGCAGCGCGCGAAGCGGGAAATTACGAAAACCCAGTCCCCAGTCGAGAGCTGATGCTTGAGTATCTGGAAAACTGTGAAGAGCCAGCTACCCACTTGCAGTTGGTAGAGGTTTTTCACCTAACCGATGAAGATCAAATAGAAGCCATTCGTCGACGCCTTATTGCCATGTGCCGAGACGGCCAATTAATTGAAAATCGCCGTAACGCATTTATCCCCATGAGCCGCATTGAATTGATTCGTGGTCGTGTGCAGGGTCACAAAGACGGCTATGGATTTTTAATCCGTGAAGATGGCGAAAAAGATTTCCACTTGTCTGCCAAGCAAATGCGTAAAGTGTTCGATGGAGACATGGTTGCTGTTCGAGTAGCGGGTGTTGATAATCGCGGCAAAGAAGAAGCGGTTATTGTAGAAATCATTCAGCGTAATACACATCAGATAGTCGGTCGTTTTTACATGCAGGGCGAAAGCGCCTATGTAGTACCCGATAACCGTCGAATTCCCCATGAAATCCTTATTAATGCCAAAGACATGGCCGATGCGCAACATGGTCAATTTGTGGTGGTGGATATAACGGGTCAGCCTGACTCTCGTCGTCTACCAGTGGGCGCTATTGTCGATGTACTGGGTGACCATTTGGCGCCAGGCATGGAAATAGATATTGCTTTACGCAGTCACGACATTCCTTTTGTGTTTGGTGAAGAAGCTGAGCAGCAAGCAGCTGCCATCGAAAATGAAGTCAGTGAAGCCGATAAAATGCAGCGTATTGATTTACGCGATCTACCGTTTGTTACCATAGACGGCGAAGACTCCAAAGATTTTGATGATGCAGTATATTGCCAGTTCAACGAAAGCACTAAAGGCTGGGTATTGTACGTGGCCATTGCCGATGTAAGTCACTATGTTCAAGTGAACAGTCCTCTGGATATTGAAGCTCAAAATCGCGGAAACAGCGTGTACTTCCCAGAGCACGTGGTGCCCATGTTGCCCGAGAAGCTCAGTAACGATTTATGCTCATTAAAGCCTAAAGTAGATCGCTTGTGTCTAGTATGTGAAATGACCATCAGCGCTCAAGGCCGTTTAAGCGGTTACACGTTTTTTGAAGGTGTAATGAAGAGTCATGCGCGTTTAACCTACAACCTTGTGGGTAAGATGCTTGAGCAAAAAGACACCGACGAAGGCCGTGAATTGCGTCAAGAGCACAGTGCCATCACGCCACAAGTTGATGAACTTTATGCTTTGTATCACGCTCTTCGAGGCGCTCGTACTCTACGCGGCGCTATTGACTTTGAAACGACTGAAACGCGCATTATATTTAATCGTGAGCGTAAAATTCAGGACATCGTTCCGGTTACGCGTAACGATGCTCACAAGTTAATTGAAGAATGTATGTTGTGCGCCAACGTGGCCACCGCTAACTTTTTGCAGCAGCATGAAGTACCTGCACTGTATCGAGTACACGATGGCCCTAGTGAGCAAAAACTAGAAAACCTTCGTAAGTATTTAACCGAGCAAGGCATTATCCTAAATGGCGGTACTGAACCTACGCCAAAAGACTATTTGCATGTGATGGAGCAAATAAAAGAGCGTCCAGATGCGCACTTAATGCAAATTATGTTGCTACGCTCCATGAGCCAAGCGATGTATCAACCCGAAAATAGAGGGCACTTTGGCTTAGCTTATTCGGCTTATACGCACTTTACGTCGCCTATTCGTCGTTACGCCGATTTATTAGTGCATCGCGCTATTCGCTCTTTAATAAGAAGTGATAGCCAGAAAGAAGCATTGCTACACACAATCCGTCGCGCCAATGGTGCAACCGTGTTGGCTAAAGCTGACATTTACCCTTACGAAACTGCTGCGTTATTGCAGTTTGGTGAGCAAACGTCATTAACAGAGCGTCGTGCTGACGATGCTACTCGTGACGTAATGGACTTCCTTAAATGCGAATACATGCGTTCACATGTAGGTGATGAATTTACCGGTGTGGTTAGTGCTGTGACGGGCTTTGGTTTATTTGTACAGCTTAAAGACTTGTACGTTGAAGGCCTTATACACGTTACTAATTTGAATAATGACTTTTATAGCTTTGACCCTGTACGTTTACGTTTAACGGGTGAAAGAAGTGGTAAGTCATTCCGCATGGGGGATGAATTAAAGATCCTTGTTAGTCGTGTTGATTTAGACGATCGTAAAATTGATTTTGAATTGGTCGATGCGGATAAAAATGCCGGCGCACCTAAAAAACGTCCGAAGAAAGGCCCTAAAAAAGCATCTGAAAAATCGGGTGGTGGTGCTCGTCCAGCGTCGCGCTCTAGAAAACCTCCACGCCCTGTACGTAAACGTACAACTGGTGCTGGTAAAAAGGCTGTAGAGAAAGCGCCAATGCCTGAGAAAAAAGCCATAAAGGATCCTTTTTCGGGCGCAAAAACGGCCAAGAAAAAAATCATGGACGGGCTTAAAAACGCAGTTAAAAAAGTTAAGAAGTCCAAGAAGAAAAAGTCTAACAAGTAATGCAGTGCACTTTGCCATTTAATGTAAATGGCAAAGTGAAGGCTTGATATTAGCAGTATTAAAAGAGTTAGTTCATGAGTGAAGAGATCATTTTTGGCATCCATGCCGTTAATAATTTATTAGAGCGCAGCCCTGAGCGCGTGCGTGAGTTATATATATTAAAAGGCCGAGACGACGAGCGCTTCCAAGCCTTGTTTAAACTGGCTAAGCAAAATGGCATATCGATCCAAAGCGCTAAAAAAGGCTTTTTAGATGAGATTGCCGACGGCACTCACCAGGGTGTAGTCGCTAAATCAACGCCCGCAAAATCAAGAAATGAGAGCCAGTTGTTTGAGCAATTGGATGAGCTGTCTGGCAGCCCATTTTTGCTCATTTTAGATTCAGTTACTGACCCGCATAATTTAGGTGCGTGTTTGCGAAGTGCAGATGCAGCCGGCGTACACGCAGTCATCGCCCCTAAAGATAGAGCGGTAGGTTTAACGTCTACAGTAAGCAAAGTAGCTTGCGGTGCAGCAGAGACGGTGCCTTTTTATCAAGTGACCAATCTTGCTCGAACCATGAAAGAGCTTCAGGACAGAGGTGTTTGGCTTTATGGTACGGCAGGTGAAGCCAGTGAATCGGTTTTTCAAACCAAACTAACAGGTCCAATTGCTATTGTAATGGGCGCTGAAGGTAAGGGTTTACGTCGTTTAACCCGTGAGAGTTGCGACCATTTAATTAACATTCCTATGGCGGGTAATGTCAGTTCACTTAATGTGTCGGTCGCCAGCGGAATATGTTTATTTGAGGCAGTGCGCCAGCGCAGTCTATAGCCCCCATCTTTTTAAATGGCCAATGACACCTAATAGGTTGTTGGCCACCTCTCTTTCGCGTCATTTGAATATCCAAGCTTAACCCCAATATAGTCACACTAAGCTACACTTAAAAAAGTACCCATTATTGGAGTGGCTAAATGCTGCAACGCCTATCGATGCGGTTGGCGCTGTGGATGGTGTTAGTCACCATAGTGTTGCAATTTGTGCATGCCGTATATCGTCTATCCACTGATGTCCCGTTGGCGAAAGAGGCGGGTTTGGCAGAAATTGAAAAAGTAGTTACCAGTTTACAGCCAGCAATTAGCGAAGCCTTATACCAGTACAATGAGCGCGATTCCCATGAGTTACTCAAAACCTTTGCAGTGTACCCCTTAGTGCAGGCCGTTTGGTTGCTGGATGATGAGGCTGGTGGTGTTAGTCATTGGGCACGCAGCCATTCCTCGGGTAGTGGTGTATGGCAGCAGCGTAAATGGTCATTGTTTTACCAAGGGCAAGTCATTGGGCATTTGAAAATGACCTTGGACTATCACTGGCTCATTGTGGAAGCCAAGAGACGAGTATGGGGGCAAATTTGGTTTTCAAGCCTGATGGGGCTGATAAGTTTAATGCTGTTGTATTGGGTGGTGCAGCATCAGGTCACGCGTCCTATTAGAGCGTTGGCCAATGTAATGAAGCAAATAAATACCAATGACTTAAGCCAAGAAGACTTGAACGTATTAAATGAGGTGAAAACCTGGGGTGAGGTAGAAACCTTAAAGCTATCGCTGCATGATATTTTAGTAAAGCTGTCGCAAAATCTACTTGATAAAAAAAACACGATGCAGTTTTTACAAAAATTCAATGAAAACTTAGAAGAAAATGTACTGCAACGAACCCGGGAGCTAAGCTCTGCGAAAAATAAAGCGGAGCAGGCCAGTCGCGGTAAAACAGATTTTTTAGCCAACATGACGCATGAATTACGCACTCCGCTTAACAGTATTATGGGTTTTTCAAGTATTCTACAAACTCAGGACCTGCCCGCTAAATGCCAGTTACCAGTTACGCGTATTCAGCAATCGGGTGCTCACTTGTTAGCGCTTATAAATGACATTATTGATTTTTCTGACATGGACGACAATGAACTAAAAATACAGATATTTTCACTTTATGACGTGATCACAACCGCCCATCATGGTTTTATCGAGCAGGCAAGCGTGAAGGGTATTGAGGTGATAACTCGTGTAGATGATAGCGCCAGAATGTGTGGTGACCCCATTCGTTTAGGTGTTGTGTTACGTCACTTAATTGATAATGCACTTAAATTTAGCGAGCAAGGACAGGTTAATATTTCGTGTGATGCGCTTGTGACAGGTGAGGTGATTATTACGGTGATGGACACTGGGGTCGGCATTGATATTGAAGATATAAATAAACTTAATCAAGCTTTTGTGCAGGCTGAATCGGGCCTTAATCGTCGACAGCAAGGCGTTGGATTGGGTTTGGCGATTGTCGAGCGCATATGTAAAAAATGGGGGGCAGAATTAAGTTTTTCTAACGTATCCCCCCACGGTACAAAAGTGACAATAGTACTGCCAAGTTTATCAACGCGACAAGAATTATAAGTCCAGTTGTTTGCGTAAAGCCTTAAGGTTTTTTTGGTTGTCGGTTTTACTTGCCGGAGCATGAATCTCTTGCGGCAGTGCCTTTAATACCGGCATTTTAATTGATTCCCCTCTAATAACTCTTTCACACAAAATGGCATAGTTGTGTTTAAAAATAGGGAAAGCAACGCTCTCGATGGCGCTCGATAGAAAAAACCAATCGGAGGCTTTCCCTGCATAATAAACCGCTTCATGGCGCCATTTAAAATCTGTTTTAGGTTTTGGCGCACGGCAGGCTTCTATGTAAGCGCTGTGGGCATCAGGCAAGCCAAATAGTTCAAACGCATGGTCACAGTGCTCGCGAAACTTGGCAATGGTGGGTAAGAAATTTTCATGTTTAACCACACGTTCAGCGGCAGCCTTAATAAGCGCTGGCGGATAATCCTGTAAATGGGTTAACCACAAACGCATGGCCGCCGTAGAGCGCTCTAAGTCAGGGTAGGCTGCATTAAACTGATTGCCGTAGCTGATTCGAAGTAACTCAAAGGTCGCTCCCAGTGCTTCTTTGTGTTCTTTAGAGGCCGTCTGCCCAGCTGAGGTCTTTGACGCGCTCTGCGATACTGGTATTTGCTGCGTAATCTCGTTGAGTAGTTGCTGCGCTGTTTTGTCCATTTAAGCGTTTGCTCCAAAGATGTTTAGCATGCTGTAAAAACTTCACGTTCCAAGACGTATGCAGCTGCTTACTGTCCCGCCAGTATAATATAAATTCTTGTACTAGGCTTGTAGCAAAGGCGCGGTCTATATTGGCCATGGCCAATATATCGTATACGTCCTCGGCGGGCTGCCAACCTTCTTGCATCGGTGTTGGGTCGGTGGGGTGAGCAAGGCTTGCACTAAATCGAGCCCATTGTCGGCGTACCCAAGCTACAAACTTAGTATTCCAGGTATCGTGGGCCACGCCTTTTTCCATCCAAAACAATACAAATTCACTGACACAATCTTGAATGAAAGCCTGATCAACGCCTGCCTTTAGCAAAATTTCTTGGGTGGCCATTTCAGGCTGCCAACTTTGATCCATATTTTGGCGGCGTGCACCATCACCTTTAAATATAGCCGGGTTACTTTGGTCATCTTTATTGCGTTTGTTTACCCAGCGTATAAACATAGTAGACCAGCTCGCGGCAAGGGTGCCCTGGCTTTGATAGTGATAAACAAAGTCACGAACTTGCATTTTAGCGTAACGTTTAGCGATGCCTAATGTTTCATCGATGTATTTTAAGGTTTCACTGTCAGGCTGCCAATTACTGGGAATGGCATTTTTAAATTGCTGCTGGCTTTCTTTATAGGCCGCTTGCGTTTTGCTTTTTTGGTGGTCTACGGGGGCCTTATTTTCAAAGCTGAAAAATAGTTGTTCGCTTTGACCAAACGGCGGGCTATTAAAATGCACTACGCCTTTGTCCGTAAGGCTCTTAAGGATGCGTTTAATGTCTTGATCCTGCCAAAAAGGCAGCCAATTACGCAAGGCATCCTTGTTGAATACCTGCCAGTGTTCGTCATGGCTGCGACCGCCATCATTGAGAGCTTGCAGCATGATGGCTTCTTCAAGCCCAATGGTCGCTGCCAAATTGGGGGATATCACCAACATGCGCTCTGGAATTAAACTGTGACCCATAATATTGAATTCATTTAGCGTTGAACGAAAACTTGCCCATATAGGCATGTCAGGAGCGTATACTACCCAGTTATAGCTGGGAGATAAAAGGTGTTTTGAGCCTTTGTTTGTCGCTTAGGTTTGCTTGAATGGGTTGCTTTAATCGTTAGAATGACGACTCATTCGTCGGTAAATGGCAGACTTAGGTCTACCTAGCAAGCTTACAATCAGTTAATAGCGGGCCTATAAAACGAGCCCGCAGTATACCTCATATTTAACCCTTGGGCAGCCGCCATTACCACTATAGTGCTATGGTTAATAAAGGCATCTGCGTTAATTGGGTAGTAGACGCTAGGCCCTAGGGCCGCCACATAGTAAATGTTTATTGGATGCAGTATGGCACGGGCAACACAAGCAATAATTAATCTACACGCGCTGCGTGAGAACTACCAGTTAGCCCAAAGCAGTGCGGCGAATAGTCGTGCCTACGCGGTCGTTAAAGCGAATGCTTATGGTCATGGGGTGTTGCAGGTGGCCAATGCGTTAAGCGCGCTGGCAGATGGCTTTGCGGTAGCCTGCGTCGAGGAGGCGGTGGAATTGCGCCAAGGAGGCATATTCCTTCCAATAATGGTGCTTGAAGGGGCCATGGATGAACAGGAATGCCAAATCGCCTTAGATTTGGACTTAGAGCTAGTGGTGCATCAGCAGCAGCAAATACAGTGGCTGAAAGATAAGACAGGCACCTTAAAAGTTTGGATCAAGGTCGATAGCGGCATGCATCGGTTGGGGTTTAGTGGTCAGCAAGTACCCGCGGTGGCCAGTGATTTACGCGCCATGGAGTGCGTTAGCCAAATTCAGTTAATGAGTCATTTTGCTTGTGCCGACGAACCCGATAACGACTTTAATGATTACCAAATGCAGCAAATGCAAATTCTGGCCCCCATGAACCTGCCTTGGAGCATGAGTAATAGTGCCGCCATATTGTCTCGGCCCGATGCTCACCGAGATCTTGTACGGCCAGGGATAATGATGTTTGGTGCCAGTCCACTACTGGGACGAGAGGCCGCTGATTTACAGCTCGCTCATGTGATGACCTTACAAAGTAATGTGATCGCCTTGCACCAAGTAATGAATGGTGAGAGCGTGGGCTACGGGCAGGCCTTTGTGGCCAAGCAAGACACTATTATAGCCGTGGTGGCCATTGGTTATGGTGATGGCTATCCGCGGGCGGCGCAACCTGGAACACCGGTCGTCATTGCGGGGCAAAGGTGTCCGTTGGTGGGCCGTGTTTCCATGGATATGATTACGGTGGATGTGACGCACGCACAAGTGAAACTTGGCGATGCCGCGACCTTATGGGGTATGGGGCTGAGCGTCGACGAGGTGGCAAAGTCCTGCAATACCCTTTCGTACGAACTATTCTGTCAGCTTACCCAAAGGGTTAAGTTTCAATATTTAGGTCGATAAGTCACTACCCCAAAAGCGGTGTAAGCAATCAATCTCTTTTAGAGTGCTTCTTCTCATTAAAATGGAGTCGCAACATGAGTGTATTCAATAGCTCTTTGGGGGTAGTGGATAGACTATTCGTACCCAATCGACATTAACATTTGATAATTAATTGCCGCTTTACGGTACAAATCATGTATAATTTGCGCCGCATAAATCGGGCTAAGCGTTACGGTACGCAAGCTCAAGCCCTACTACGTAGTTTTACAAAAACACGCGTGTGTACGCCCCACCCTTAGGCGCACAGAGGTAGCGGGCCTGTTTTCATTTTAAAAAGAGTGTGAAAACCCATGACAGTAAAAAGTGTAGATGTATTACTGGTAGGCGCAGGTGCTATGAGCAGTACCCTGGCCATGATCCTAAAGCAATTGGATCCCAATCTAAAAGTGTGTGTGGTTGAGCGACTAAAAAGCGTTGCTAAAGAAAGTACCGATGGTTGGAATAATGCCGGTACCGGTCACGCAGCTTACTGCGAATTAAACTATACCCCAGAAAACGACAGCGGCGATGTTGATATATCTAAAGCCCTGTCAATCAATGCGTCATTTGAATTGTCATTACAGTTCTGGACCCATTTGGTTAAAAATCAAATCTTACCGACTCCCAGCGAGTTTATTAACCGCACGCCGCACCGCAGTTTTGTTTGGGGTGAAAAAAACGTAGCGTTTTTACGTAAACGTTTTGAGTTAATGAGCAGCCATCACTTGTTCAGTGGTATGGAATACAGCGAAAATCACGAGCAAATAAAAGAGTGGATGCCATTGATCATGAATGGCCGCAATGAAGACGAACCGGTAGCCGCCACGAATATGCCGCGCGGTAGCGATGTAGACTTTGGCTCTTTAGCGCGCCACATGATCGAGCATTTACAAGGTCAGGAAAATTTTGAATTACTGCTTAATCATAATGTTGAAGATTTAAAGAAAAGCAGCCAGGATGGTTGGTCAGTATCGATTAAAGATCGCGACACGGGCACCGAGACACGTATTCGTTCTAAGTTTGTATTCTTGGGTGCGGGCGGTGGTGCATTACCGCTTCTACAAAAATCCGGCATTCCAGAAAGCAAAGGCTACGGCGGTTTTCCAGTGAGTGGTCAGTGGCTGGTATGTGAAGACAAAGAAGTGGCCGAACAACATTTTGCTAAGGTGTACGGTAAGGCCGCCATTGGTGCGCCGCCTATGTCAGTACCTCACTTAGATACCCGTGTTATTGATGGTAAAAAAGCCTTATTGTTTGGTCCGTTCGCCGGATTTACTACCAAGTTTTTGAAGAAGGGTTCTGTTATGGATTTACCCGCTTCAATCAAAGGCAATAATTTAAAGCCAATTGTGTCTGTGGGTATGAACAACATGGACCTTACTCGCTATCTAATCAGTGAAGTTTTTCAGTCTAACCGTTCACGTATGAATTCGTTACGTGAGTATTTCCCTGAAGCCAAAGATGAAAACTGGTCATTGGCCAGCGCCGGTCAGCGTGTGCAAATCATCAAGAAAGATGAAAATGGTCGCGGCACCTTAGAATTCGGTACCGAAATCGTTGCATCTGAAGATGGTACTATCGCTTCTTTATTGGGGGCGTCTCCGGGTGCATCCACCGCAGTACAAGCTATGTTAGATGTGGTTGAGAAGTGCTTTGCCGACAAATTAGAAAACGACGGCTGGAAAGACAAGCTAAAGACCATGATTCCATCTTACGGTGAATCGTTGATTGATGATGTGGAGCTGTTAAAGACGGTTCGTAAAGACACATTAAAGGTATTAAATCTAAACCCTTAATGCCCACCTGTTTACTGCATGGCAAGGCTGTGCAGTAAACATGTTTCTGCCTATTCTAAGTATTCGTAATTTTCCGCTTTAAACCCGCTACCCTTTGTTATATCCCTCAATTAATTGCTCCCAACTGAATAGACTTCGTACGCCAGCTTTATAAAAAACTCCCTTAATTTGTATAAGACGCTTTGTTCCAAAATGTGCGTCTGTTCACATTGCATAAATTAGGTACAATGCGGCAGGTTTTAATTGGCATCCAATCGAAAGGCCTTAATAAGGCGGATACCGAGCACCCAGTTTAAATTATTGGCGCTAAGCTTACTTTGTAGAATGTACGTTTGGTTTGAACGGAATAAACATGTACCGAATAGTAATAACATTGTTGATCTTTTGCTTGGCAAAACCCGTAATGGCAGCCGATGGTGAAAGTTTAAATAAAGACCCCATGGAGACGTGGGGGTGGCGTGCTGCCATGCTCACAAGCTTAATGCTAACAATGCTCACTAACCCTTTACACGCTGACGAAGTGAGTGGCTCGTTAATGTCTGGCCCAGATGTGGCTGGATTTAAAATGGCGTTTCGTTGGCACCCAGAAGAGACTCTTGCCCATTTTGGTAATGTGCGTCTTAACCACTATTATTTGGTGGGTTATAATTATTGGCAAAGTTTGGATGTCGATGGTCAAGAAGGGGTTGTCAACGCGGTAGAGTTTATCCCTGTATTCAGGTTTAACTGGGGTGAAAAAGGTCTTTTTAGTTTCGCTGAAACCTCAGTTGGGGTAAGCGTATTGTCACGTACCGAGTTAAATGGTCGTCAATTCAGCACGAATTTTCAATTTTCTAATTCGTTGGCCGTGGGCGGGTACTTTTCACAAAAAACCAGTTGGTCACTTCAGCTACAGCACTATTCAAATAACAGTATTAAGCTGCCTAACAACGGTATTAACTTTTATAATTTAAATATCGCTTATATATACTAGTGTGAGGCGTAATGACTTTTGCGGCCACTTCTCTTTTTAGCTATTGGCTTTGTGACTTTCAATAAAGGCAATGGCATCCACCACCGCTTGGCGCACTCGACGATTAATTTCATCATGTTCATGGGCCGACATATAAAACGCTAAATCCACTTCGTGACGAAAATAACGGGTGGGTAAATTATTAAGCGCCAGGCAGGCTAAGTCCACCAGTTGTCCTTCGGTGTAGCCCTTAGGTTTGGCAATCAATTCCAAAGATTCAATTACCCTGAACTCATAATAGTTTTGAATTTGATCGCTGATGGCCATGGGTAAGCTGCTCCTTTTTAAAAAGTATAGACTAGGTGACGCAAAATTTTATGGGTTTGGCATGGCTGGCGGATGTTGTAGGCGATGATGGCGAATAATGCCCAGTGTAATCATCAATTGGGCTAAGTAATAAGTGACCATAATAAAAGGCCCGGCCAGAGCAAAGGGCTCAACAAACTTATTAATGGCAATTAACGAGTCACTCACCATAAATATTAGTGCCCCGAAGGCCACCCATAAAAACTGGCGGTCGTTTCTAAATCCTGCGCAGACGGCCATGCTAGAAATAGCCAGTAAATAAATGCTCACCACTAGGCTTAAGTCTTGGGCGTGAGGCAAAATTAAGTAACCCATTAGCAAAGTGTAAAGAGCGACTAAGCTCAGCCAAGCAACCCCATTTTTAGAAACTTTGAACTGTGCTATAAATAGCGCTGTGTAGAGTATGTGCGCCAGTAAAAATGCGCCCAATCCGGCTATAAATAATCCATGCAAACTGAGTAGTACATCCCCAGCTAAGGAACAGCTCAAGGCGGCCAGCATTAAGCTTTGTGTCCTACCTTGTAGAGATTTTTTTACCAAGAGCATAAGTAAAACAATGGGGATAACTTTAGGTGCCCACTCAAAAGGCAGGTTCGAAAAGGTACGGATCACTAAATAATTTAACGATGAAACGACAAACGCCAGTAGCCAATATTTAAATGCCTTGCCTGTCATGACTCTGTCCGTAGAAAACTGAGTCTTGATGGTAATGCAGTTGCAGGTAAATAACTAAGTGCAAACAGGCCAGTCCACTGTTAGAGGGCTAAGCCTAATGCTAGGTTAATCGTCTTTAGGCTTTTGTTGTGCAGCTTGTTTTTGATCTTCACTAAGTAATATGTCGAGTTTGGCTTCTAGTAAAAGTAAACGCTCTTCAACCACACTTAACATTTTAATGTTATCCGCTTCCTGCTGGCGTACTTCGCTGTCATCTTCAGCCATAAAAAAGGCCGTGAAGCTGGCGGTTAACATCGTAAATAAGGCAATGCCCATTAAAATGAGCAGCGCGCCAAAGATTCGCCCCGCTGTGCTCACCGGCACAATGTCACCGTAGCCCACAGTGGTCACTGTGACCCACGCCCACCAAATGCCATCGGCAGGGGTGTGTACGTTGGGGTCAATCAACGATATTAATGTGCCAGATACTAGTATCACCACAAAACTGACCAGCAATATGTGACCCAAATGGTGCCGCCCCAATACTTTTTTTATGGTGCTAGAGACTTGTATAAATAGGCTAAGTAAAATAAGTAAACGCAACGCTCTGAAGCCTGCGGCTTCGGGGACTAACCACCATAAAGCGGGAAAGGAAAAAGTAATAATAAACAGGTTAACCCAGTTAGAGGCTAAGTACCGTTTTGGGTTATTCACTAGGTATAAAAGCACTAGGGTTTCAGCACAAAAAAATCCCCAAATAACCCAGTCGCTAATAAAAGAATGTGGGTACTCACTGTTGGTACTTTTTAAATACCACTCGATGACAATCCATATTGCTAGCAACAGCATAGGGCCTTCGAACATGCGGCCGGCTAAACGTGCCTTGGGGTTTTCATTGCGGGCGACGCCCATTAAACCCAGCCGTTGTGTGAATGTCTTTTGGGTCATGGGCTGCTTATCAAATATATAGTGGGTCTGTGCATTATATCCTAGCAGGCGCTGGCCTCTCAATCACCTACTAGGGTATCTATAGCGGCAGCCTTTAAGACGAGTATTGGTTACTGGGAATTACAATCTCATTGTTAGCGTCATTCCAGCCGTCAAACCCTTGTCCAAGCATCGTGATGTTTTCAAAGCCCATGCGTTGCAGTAAATCTGCGGCCAGTGTCGAGCGGCCACCATTCTTGCAATATACAATTAAGGCCTGGTTAGGGTTTTGTAAGGCGGGGTGATTACCCACCATGAACTCCAGTAATCCTCTTGGAATGTGCACGGCGCCAGGCAGGTGGCCCATATTAAATTCACCCGCTTCTCTTATGTCTAATAGTGTGGCGCCAGCACTTACCAAGGACGGTACCTGATCACGGGTAATGATATTAAGGTTGGCTCTTGCCTGGGTTAGTAGGTCGTCACGAGTCAATACCATGATAAGTCTCCGTAGTCTCTTTATATAAGGTTTAGCTAATATAGTGTAATGCTGTGTCGGGTGCAAGCGTAGTATAGGTCAGCGTGTGGTAGCATGAGGGCAATGGGGGAGTTATGTTTACAAAGAATGATTTAATGGCACTGGCCAATATGCCCATGCCTTTTGGTAAATATCAAGGGCGTGTCTTAATGGATGTACCTGAAGAGTATCTATTGTGGTTTCAAGGTAAGGGCTTTCCTGAGGGGCGTTTGGGCATGTTATTGGGGTTGTGCTTAGAAGTGAAAATTAACGGCCTAGAGTCCATCTTGGAGCCTATGCGCAATAAAACCCTAAGGCCTGCTTAATGCCACTGGTGGATGTTTGCCTTCCTGACTTAGAGAGTGACCTAGGTTTTGAATACACAATAAT
>JAPYOO010000042.1:19102-23951 GCA_029938135.1 Bermanella sp.
AGGCACAACCCCGATTAAAGATATCTTTTGCAAGCGAGTAAGCTTCTTTATGGCCCACTCTCGCTTACAGGCGGCACTTCGGTCGTCACAATCTTCCCTGTAAACCATCGTCACCGGGCGACGTGGGCGAGTGTAGCGGGCGCCTTTTTTATTACAGTGATTATGCTCATTAAGCCGGCGCTCAAGGTCAGTGCACACACCTGTATATAAACTGTTGTCCTTGCAGTGCAGGATATAAACGAACCAAGCCACGGGTGAACTCTCTTTAGTCGGAATGTTTATTTTGCTGCCTTTAAAAACTTATCCACATACCAGCAACTGGCCTGGATAGTAAAACCCTGTTGCTTGGCCCAGCTAAGACCTGCCTCTACCAATGCTTCAGCGTGACCTTGGCCGCGTTGTCTAAAGGGCACAAAAGTGTGCTGAAAATCAATACTGCTTTCATTCAGTAAAGTGTAATCAAGATGAGCGGGCTCTTTGCTTAATTCAACGATGAAACGCTGTTGCTCGGGTTGATGCACAACTTTTTCCATAGTGTACTCCTTAGAAACCTTAGGCAAATGCCGTGAGTCATTGTAACCTTAAAAGATATTCAGTTCGTTAAAAAGGGGCCGACTAAAATGAGACCGCTAATAAAGGTGCCATTAAGATGAAAAGGTTATTAATAGTATTCCATGCGCCCTCTGAGAATACTCAAAAAATGCTGAATGCCATGAAGCAGGCCGTGAGTCGGGCCGGTTTAAAGCAGGTTGAATGCGTGATCAAAGCCCCGCTGCAAACTCAGCCACAAGATGTTTTAGACTGCGACGCCATCATACTGGGAACCCCCGAAAACTTGGGGTATATGAGCGGCGCTCTAAAGGATTTTTTTGATCGTTCATATTACCCTTGCCTTGAAGAAAAGCAGGGTTTACCAGTAGCGGCTGTGGTGCGCGCGGGCCAAGATGGCACAGGTACTTGCAGGGCTCTGACCACTATTTTAACGGGTTTAAAGTGGCGTTGGGTGCAAGAGATAGTGGTGTGCAAAGGACCGTGGCAAGAGAGTTTTGTGCAAGACTGCCAGGATTTGGCCGAGGCCATGGCGGTAGCACTAGATGAAGGTATGATTTAAAAATGATTTGTTGGAGTTTTAAGTGATACACGTACATGTACTGACCGGCTTTTTGGGCGTGGGTAAAACCACTACGCTTCAGCACCTAATCTCACAAAAGCCCGAAGATGAAAAATGGGCCGTATTGCTTAATGAGTTTGGTAAAACGGGGCTAGACAGTGACTTGTTAAATGCTGGTGAATCAAGTCGTGGCGAAATACATATTAGCCAGGTAGCTGGCGGCTGTTTATGTTGTGTCACACCGTTGTTATTTCAAACGGCGCTTAATAAAATTATTCGTTTTGAAAAACCCACTAGAATATTCATTGAACCTAGCGGCTTGGGTCATCCCGATAAAATTATTGAGTTACTTAAAGAGCCGCAATATAAAAAAAACCTTATTATAGAAGCCGTTTTAACGCTAATCGATGCCCGCCATTTACTCAATATTCGGTATCGTGAACACGAAATATACACACGCCAGTTGGCGGTGGCCGATGTATTTGTGGCCAATAAAATTGAGTTAGCCAACACCGAAGAGGTGGCAGCGTTTGATGCCTTGTTAAATAAGTATCAGCGCCCGGGAATTAAAGTCAGTGACGGGCAAGTCCCCATTGAATATTGGCAAAAATCGGCTAAACAAAATAGCACTAGAATGCTACTCAATAAAACAGGGGTAGGGCATGCATTTTTTACCCATACTATTTTATTGGATGCGAAGTCACCACTCAATATTAAAAACGTAATAGATTACTTAAAGAATTTAAAGCTCGTTAGAGTTAAGGGCTTATTGCCCAGTAAAAGTGGAGCCATATTAGTGAACGGTGTGAATCAGGACATCAGCGTAAAGCCAAACCTATCCGAAAGTCATATGTACCGTTTAGAGATTATTTGTGATGCGGCAATGGATATTGCCAACATTAAAGAAAAAATATCGGCCTGTGTTGACGACTAATACGTCTGCAAGATGTTTAAATTTGCGCAATACGCACGATTAAAAGTGCACCTGCACCCATTAACAATGCACACGCCACATGAAAATAACCACCCAGCAGGTTATTTAAGCGCTGATAGGCTTCACTGGCACATTTGAGTTCATTTGCGTTCACTTGAGTTGTCAAAGATTTACAAATAACACTGCCGTCTTTCATGGGTTCTAACCAAATTTGACCCTGACGTTTGCAGCGGTAAAAATCAGGCATCAATGATAGGTCTTGAATAAACTGTTTCATGTTGCGGCTCCTGTTTCTTGTATTTGTAGCGTTATTGTCCCAGAGAGCGAGGTGAGCAACAGGGGCCTAAAGTCATAGATCCCTATGCAATTAGAGTAAATATTCAGGGGTTTGCTTTTATTTTTTAAGGGAACCTTACTATCTACTCATGGTCATTGAATAGAGCGGCTTGTTTCCGTTAAACTGGTCAGGCGCGTTTAAATAGCCAATCAACACACCCATCATACAAAAGGCACATTGTGAGCAGAGCACTTGTTTTCATATTAATCACTATGTTGGCAGCCCAGAGTCTGGGCATGTCACCTACAATGGTGCCTGATATAAAAAGTGACAATACGTCTGTATCTATGCCTTGCCACGAACCCACATTAGACCAAATATCCTCTATGGAGCAACAAGGCGCCATGAGTGACTGCTGCGATCAAGCCGATTGCAACTGCTGTTGGGGCTGTGGTGGCCTGTTAAATGTGCAACTAAGTGTTAACCCTAGCCCACCCCCTTTTAGCGTTGTATTAAGCGTGCTTCACGACATGCCGCGTCGCGTTATGCAAAGCCTATATCGCCCTCCCACGTTCGCTTAACACACTCCAATTACGTCTATAATTTGTAGTAATGCCTTATCAAAACACCCGATAAAGCGTGTTAAGTGAGAATCGTATGAATACTAAAAAAGTAATATTGCCATTATTGGCATTTATAACCGGCGGCGTGTTGTCGGCTGTATACCTGTCTGCGGGTTTAAGTGCGGGTGATGGTAGTGATTCAGTCATGAAGGCTGAAAAAAAGCCCTTGTATTGGGTAGCCCCCATGGATGCAAACTTTCGCCGTGATGAACCGGGCAAGTCGGCAATGGGCATGGACTTAGTGCCTTTTTATGGTGATGACAGCAGTGAAAGTATGGTCGCGGGTACAGTAAGCATCTCGGCGCAAACTGAAAACAGCCTCGGGGTAAAAATTGCTCGGGTTGAGCGCCAAGATATTCATCGCAATATTCAAAGCATGGGTTTTTTACAATACGACGAATCCAGTATTCAGCATTACCATGTGCGCGTGAACGGTTGGCTAGAAACGCTATATATCAACAGCGTGGGTGATAAAGTAAAAAAAGGTCAAAAGTTATTTGATCTATACAGCCCAGAGCTTGTGTATGCCCAAGAAGAATATGTGGCGGCCATGGTAATAGGTAACAAAAGCCTTATGGAAGCTGCCGGTTTAAAAATGCGCGCACTGGGTATTAGCCAACGTCACATTGCAGCGCTAAAAAAAGGCAAAAAAGTAAAACAATTCCTAACGTACCGTGCCATTCGTTCGGGATACATCTCAACCCTAAATGTACGCCAAGGCATGTACATTCAACCACAACTTGAAATTATGGGCACGGGCGATTTAGACACTATATGGGTAATCGCCGAAGTGTTTGAACGCCAAGCCAGTTGGCTGAAGGCCGGTGCCGAGGTTGAAATGACATTGGCCGCGTATCCCGGCCGCAAGTGGTTTGGCAAAGTAGATTTTATTTTCCCTGTGTTAAATAGTGAAAACCGCACAGTGCAAGCGCGGGTTATATTTGAAAACAAAAAGCGCCTACTAAAACCCAATATGTTTGCTCAGTTAGAAATAAAGGCCAGTGCCGTAAATGATGCTCTGGTGATTCCCAGCGCCGCCATTATTCACAGTGCCAATATGCAGCGTGTGGTACTGGCGTTGGGGGACGGTAAGTTTCGTTCGGTTAAAGTGCAAACAGGTATTGAAAGCAATGGTCTCACCCAAGTGACGGCAGGCTTAGACGAAAACCAGCAGGTGGTGCACAGCGCACAATTTTTAATTGACAGTGAATCCAGCGTCAATGCAGACCTATCGCGCATGCAACATGAAATGTCTGCTAAAGATATGGCCATGGGTATGAACATGAACGAGCCTAGCAGCCGAGTATGGGTGCTGGGAAAAGTAACTGTATTAGAAGGCAAGCATGCCTTAAAAATACAACACGACGCCATTGATGAATGGGCTTGGCCTGAAATGAATATGAGTTTAAATATTCAACAAAGTATATCCATTGATCATATACAAAAGGGCGATGCCATAGGATTTTGCTTAGACAAAATGCCCAGTGGCGAATACCTCATTACCCACATAGAAAAACAATCTGCCGACTCTTCACTGATGGAGATGAATCATGATTAAAAAAATTATCCAGCTGTCGGTGGAAAACCGTTTATGGGTCATTCTAATCAGTTTGTTATTTATTGCGGTGGGTGTGTTTAGCGTAAAAAATACGCCCGTTGATGCCATTCCCGATTTATCTGATGTGCAGGTGATCGTTAAAACCTCTTACCCCGGTCAAGCGCCGCAAGTGGTGCAAGATCAGGTGACCTACCCATTAACCACCGCCATGTTAAGTGTGCCTAAAGCCACCACCGTAAGAGGCTTTAGTTTTTTTGGTGACAGTTATGTTTATATTATTTTTGAAGATGGCACCGACATGTACTGGGCGCGCTCTAGAGTGTTGGAATACCTGTCACAAGTCACC
>JAPYOO010000273.1 GCA_029938135.1 Bermanella sp.
GTGTCAATTTATCAACAATTTTCGTTATCCCCAGATTCTGTGGATAACTCTGTTAGCAAGTTTGTGACAAGACCCTCAAAGTAGCAGAAATAGGGCACCTATTACAAATTGTCTGTTTTTTGAGCATTTAAATTAAACCCTTATAAAACAAGGAGTTACACTGTTTTGTAAGCGCTTAATAAATATTAATAGTGAAAAACTCAGTAACGGCGGGGGCTTTACTCAAAATGTGCATAAAAGCGAACAGACAAACACAGTGTCAATAGTTAAACGGTGTTTTAGGCAATTATTTTTTTGATCAGGACCCTATACGTCAATTTTTTGTTATCAACACCCTAAGGGGCCGATATTAACTCATCTATGGCGAGAATGGTCGCCAGTATGTTGAGGTGATTGGGTAATTTAAAGGCATTTTGCGCCATGGGCGTGATATCACATTGAATGGGTAATACCCCGTTTGTGGCCACTATGTGATTAAACCGAACCAGCATTACAAATTGCAGCCACTGTTCAAAAGATAGGGTATCAACACAAAATGGCTCGGGGCTGTTTAAGGCCTCGGGACTGGGTGGCACACTAGCCCATAATTGCTCGGTTTTAAGATGGGTTTGCAGCTGAGCTAAAAGCGTGTGCAACGCCTCATGTTTATTACCTGATATTGCATCCACTTAAAGCTTTACTCCCATGTTACTATTTACCCACTTAACCCAATTTTTTACCCGCCGTATTATGCGTGAATACTAATGTTTAAACAGCCGCTCAACGTATTTTTTAATGCGCTTACTTTTTATACCCGCTTGACCGCCCCAAAATGGGTTGAGTACAACAGCGAAAATCTTAATCGCGCCAGCGCCTACTTCCCATTAATAGGGTTATTGGTTGCGTTGATTTGTTATGGGGTATTTTTTAGCGCGCACTTAGTTTTACCCTTTGAACTAAGCCTGCTTATTAGTATGGCGGCCGGTGTTTTACTCACAGGTGCTTTTCATGAAGATGGCTTGGCCGATTTATGTGATGGTTTTGGCGGAGGCTGGAGCACAGACGACATATTGCGCATCATGAAAGACAGCTGTTTGGGCACATATGGCGTAAGTGGCCTGTGTTTTGTCTTATTGCTTAAGTGGTCAAGCTTATCGGCCCTTGGGGCGACTGACTTATTATTAAGTTTATTGCTGGCCCATAGTTTAAGCCGTGCATTTACCATTAGCCTTATTGCGTTGCTGCCGTATGTACAGTTAGACGCGGTAAGTAAAGCCAAACCCATCGCACAAGCCTGGCATATTAAAGATTTAGCCGTAGCGTGGTGCTGGTGTTTGATCCCCCTTTATTTCATCCCCTTAACTTGGGCGGCGGCGTTATTGGTAATGGGCGGGGTAACCACCTGGGCCATTCGCCGCTGGTTTAATAAACGTCTTAAAGGTTATACCGGCGATGCGTTAGGGGCCAGCCAGCAAATTCATGAAGTGATGATTTATATTTTATTGGTGGCCATGAGTTAACGGCTGCTGCGTCCTGAGTAGCCAAATTTTCCCCTCCCCTCCCTACAGGGTATTATTACAAGCAGCCACCTTGTGCCATACTCAACATTCTTCTAATTGTGCTTCACAGGCCCACTATGACTTGGACCACAGCTGAAATCCTTTATTTAGCCGGCATCATCGGCGTAGCTGTATTTGCGGCATCCGGCGCGTTGGCGGCTGCCCGAAAACGCTTAGATATTTTAGGTTTTATTTTGTTTGGTACCGTCACCGGTATTGGCGGCGGCACCCTACGTGACTTAATTTTAGATGTAGATGTGTTTTGGGTGAGTGATGTCTTGTATTTACAGGTGTGTATCGTGGCATCTGTATTAACGTTTTTTATTGCCCCACACTTTTTAAGCCGCAAAAAATTCTTCTTGTGGATGGATGCGGCAGGCTTGGCTTTGTTTAGCGTGTTAGGTACCGCCAAAGCTTACTCGTTAGGGGTTGATCCATTAGTTGCGATCACAATGGGCACCATTACGCCCACGTTTGGCTCGGTGATTCGTGACATATTATTGGACCAGGAGCCGGTTTTACTGGGTGGGGAAGTCTATGTGACGGTTGCCATTATCGGCGCGGTGAGTTATTTAGCCCTACTGAACATCACCCAAGAGGCGACCTTGAGTTCTTTACTGGCGATACTCATTGCCTTTTTAATCCGCGCGGGTGCCATTGTATTTGACTGGCGCTTGCCAAAATTCTCTAAATAAAATGCGCTAAGTGATGGCCTCAATAAAAGTGCACACATAAAATAGTAGTCCTCCACCCTCGTTTTTTGGTGTTGCCACTAATTGCGTGGGTTATAATTACGTTTT
Source organism: Bermanella sp. (assembly GCA_029938135.1). Taxonomy (GTDB): domain Bacteria; phylum Pseudomonadota; class Gammaproteobacteria; order Pseudomonadales; family Oceanobacteraceae; genus Bermanella. The sequence goes on from JAPYOO010000273.1 coordinate 2,339, forward strand.
ACCTTAAGTGATTGCTCCCCCATGGATTTGACCCGTTATTTATCTGAGTTAGAAGGCCAATACCGTATTTTTGATGTGGGCCGTCGCATACGCAAACTCGATAAAAGTCAGTTTCAACACTTTGAATCGCTGGATATGCCCTACCCTTTCCCGTATTTACAGCACGCGTGGTTAGCACTGTTTATTACCCAAGCTAATACCTCGAAGAAGCAACTGGGCAATGAAACCCTATGGTTTTTAAAGTGGCCGCTGGATGAGCAAGGAAAATTGGTGCCCTATGTACGTGATGATTTAGTGGGCCGCTTAATGGCGATGGAGCAACAAACCCTAAGCTGCGACACCGAAATGGAAGACCCTTTAAAAGATAATCCATTTTCGTTTAACCCCGATGATGTGCGTCGCGCTAATTTACACGCCATCCTTCAACACCAAATGCATCGTAAACCGTCCGAGCATTACCAGGGTGTACTTAACTTTTTACAAGCGGGCGCACTTAATCCGCAAGTACTTACTAACTGGCAGCATTTGGGTTTACAGGGCATTAGCGATGTAGCGGCACGCCATGACAAACACCGCTTAAGTTTAAAACATTGCCTGCCTAAATTACCTGCCGAGGTGTATCTAGCCTTTTCGCAGTGCCTTGAACACCATACCTTGCCACACGATGTAGCACTTGTGATAAAAGCGCGCTTTGAGCAAGACCTAGCCAAACCCAACAACATCATTGCGGTTGAAGCCGGTATGCGTTTACTGGGCACCTGCATCAGCGACGAGCTGCGTATTGATACTTGGCAACAATGGCTAGAGAGTGACTACAATCACCAAATGGCGGCGGTGCTCACGTTTGCCACCCGTAACTATGACGACCTTGCATTTATTCCCGACAAAATTAGCGACTTTTTAGTGATACTGGCCAACTTAAATGGCAACTTTAATTCGTTTATAAAAATTGTGGCGGACTTACTGTTTTTACCCGGTACTCGTAACTTATTATTACAAGCTTTACGTGACCCCAAACGCCCTGAAATTTTGGGGCAAGCGTTACAAGCGCTCATGGATGACAAACAGTCATGAACCGTTCGTTATGATTTGTCCTTGCCAGCAACTACAAGACAAACCTAAAGCTTATGCTGTTTGCTGCGAGCCCTTCCACAAGGGGGCAGCGGCTGAAACCTGTGAAATCCTTATGCGATCGCGCTTCAGCGCATTTGTATTGGGATTAACAGACTATGTAAAAATCACTTGGCATAAAAGCACCTGCCCAGATGATTTGGCACTGGACGCAGATTCACAGTGGTTAAAGTTAGACGTATTACAGGCTTCAAAAAAACGCGTACATTTTCGCGCCTACTATAAAGAGGAAGACGGCACCTTTAAGGTATTAGATGAAGCCAGTGACTTTGTGTTTGAAGGCCGCTGGCAGTATGTAAACGGCAAGACGCACATTGAAAGCTATAAACCCCAACGCAATGATGTGTGTTTATGTGGTAGTGGACAGAAATTTAAGAAGTGCTGCGGCCTGTAAAGTGCTGCGGGGCATAGGCCCGCAGTCTACAATTCATTCAGCTTTTACTCCTCTTCTAAAGATTCCAACCAATCCGTAACCGCTGCCCCAGTAGGTCCAGCCCAACCCCGTAACTTAAACGTTGGCACCACCTTGAAGCCATCCAACTCATGATTCAGTTCAATTTCACCGTGGGCTTTCACGGCATAGGCAATGATAAGCTGATTTTTTTGGGCAAACATATAATGCCCCACTAAACGTGGCTCGCTTGCTACTAACCCTAATTCCTCTTGGGTTTCACGCAGGGCCGTTTGTTCTGGCAATTCGCACGCATCAACAAAACCGGTGATCACCGAAAACATGCCTTCAGGCCAAGCGACATTATGCGCCAATACCACACCTTGTTCCGTTTCGACAATTACCGCCACCACGGGAGTGGGGTTATTAAAATGTACAAAACCACA
>JAPYOO010000274.1 GCA_029938135.1 Bermanella sp.
ATTATCATCTCACAACGTTATTAAATTTGGATGTGAACCGCTATTTATTCTGCGGCGGGTACTACCTTGCCAATATAGGGTAGGTGTCGGTAATTCTGCGCGTAATCAATGCCTACGCCCACCACAAATTCGTCGGGAATCTCAAAGCCTACCCATTTCACATCTACTTTTACTTCGCGACGTGATGGTTTGTCCAGCAATGTGCAAATCTCAATGGAGTTAGGTTCCCTTAAGGTTAGAATCTCGCACACTTTATTAAGGGTGTTGCCGGTATCTATAATGTCTTCTACCAGTAAAATGTCTTTACCCTTAATGTCATCATCTAGATCTTTTAAAATACGCACATCGTGAGAAGTGGTCATGGCATCGCCATAACTTGAGGCGGTCATAAAATCGATTTGGTGAGGGGTTTGAATCACACGGGCTAGATCAGCCATGAAGATAAATGAACCCCTAAGTAGGCCCACCATCACAAGGTTTTCGCAATCGCCGTAATGCTCGGTTATGCTCTCACCTAGAGCCTTCACTCTTTGTTGTACCTCTGCTTCAGATATTAATACTTCAACCGTGTGCTTCATTGTCTCTCCATTAGTTGGGCGGGTGCCCACTAAACTGCATTTTAAGCTGCTTAGTTTAGCAGTTATTGAGGGTAAAACTAAGAAACTTGACTGATTGGTTTGGTTTTTGGCCGTTATCGGTAGGGTCGATATCCAGGCTTCAGCGTGCTTTTAACCCCCCGTTATTTTTGATAGCAGTGAATTGATACGATGAAATACCTTACGGGTAAGTGTTAGGGGGTCTTATGATGTTGTCGCTGGTGGCATTTGTGAATCGAACTGAGTATTGTTTTGACGGCTAGTTTATTCGCCGGTTTACAAAAGGGAAATAGAAAAGGCTAAATCCAGCAATTGCAATGCTTGGCATATCTTTCTCAAGCCATTCATTTTGTATGATAAGAAACGGTAAAATCATCCCTATAAATTTAAACAAAGAAAATAGTGCTTTGTTCGATTCAAAAAAATGCATAAATATTCTGCAGGTTAATGATATAAAACTAATAACTACGAATGTCATCACTTTTCCGTTTGTCTTGTTAAGTAGATTTCTAATTGTAAATTAATGAGGGAATCAGGATTAAATAATGACTAAAAGTAGTAGGCAATAAATACTACATATTATCCGTAGGGTCCACATCCAGCCCCCAGCGAACCTTATGAAAGCCCTTCACCTCATAAATATCCTTAAGCACCACCCCAATAAAATGATGCAATACTTTTCGGTTATGGGCAGCTACCCATAGCTGACTCCTAAAGCGCCCAGCACGTAATTCCATGGGCGCAGGCAATGGCCCAATCATATTTAAGTTTGGCATATTCAAAGCATGCTGGTGCTGATTAAGCAGCTGCCTTACTCGGTGCAAAAACATCTCGGCTTCTTTAGGTTGATGGCAATCAGCCCGTAACAACACCTGAAATCCATAAGGCGGTAAGTGTTGGTTTTTACGTTCGTCCAGCAAGGCCAGTGACAAAGCGTGAAAGCTTTCTTCTTTTAGCAGATGCAGCATAGGGTGGTCGCTAAATTCAGTTTGAATGACGGCCACGCCCTTATCTTTTTCACGACCCGCACGGCCCGCCACTTGTAAAATAAGTTGCGCTGTTTTTTCCATGGCGCGGTAATCGGCACTGAAAAAACCACTGTCTACATTGATCATGATCACTAAAGTGACTTTAGGAAAGTGGTGACCCTTGGCCAGCATTTGTGTGCCCACAATAATGCAGGGTTCACCGTCATGCACCGGCTTTAACAATGTCTCCATGGCATTTTTATTTTGTGTGCTGTCACGGTCAATGCGAATAACCTGAGTGCTTTGAAACTTGTATTGTAAGTGGCTTTCTAGGCGTTCAGTACCGGCACCCATGGCTTGTATTTTGTGGCTTAAACACTCAGGGCATTGTCTGGGAATATTGAGTTTACTGTCGCAGTGATGGCAATGCAGGTGTGCTGGTTTTTGATGCAGTGTCATTTTTGCATCACATTGCCTACATTCTGCTATCCACGCGCAGTCGGGGCAATAAAGTGTAGGCGCGTAACCGCGACGATTTACAAACACTAATACCTGTTGGTGTTTATCTAGCGTGTCTTGAATGGGTTTTAATAATGAGTCGGCTAAACCATGGTGCACCGCTTGGTTTTTAATATTTAAAATTTGCAGCTCGGGGCTAGTGGCGTTGCCGGCTCGTTGGGTGAGGCGCAAATATTGGTATTTGCCGCTTAGGCCATTGTGCAGGCATTCAAGACTGGGAGTGGCGCTGCCCAAAATAATCGGGATGTTTAGGGTTTTGGCACGCACCACTGCCACATCACGGCCGTGATAACGAACACCATCTTGCTGCTTAAATGATTGGTCGTGCTCTTCATCAATGATAATCATGGCCAAGTTAGGCAGCGGAGTAAAAATGGCGCTACGAGTGCCAATGACGATTTGTCCACGATGGCTTTTCAATGAATGCTCGCCAGCCATTAACCACGCATTAAGGCGTTCACGATCGTTAAGTTTGCTGTGCAGCAGTAATACATCGGCGTCAAAGCGCTGGGCAAAGCGTTGCACGGTTTGCGGTGTCAGGCCAATTTCGGGCACCAGTATTAATACCTGTTTGCCGTGTTCTAAGTGGGGCGCAATGGCCTGCAGATAAATCTCGGTTTTACCGCTGCCGGTTATGCCATCTATTAAAAAGCTTTTAAAGCCGGAGCGACTCTCAATGCAAGTAAGGGCTTGCTGTTGCTCGGTGTTCAGGGTTAATGGGGTTTGCGAGCGCTCACCTTTAATAGGCTGAAAGCTGTTTCGTTCTTGTTTATCTAAAAAGCCCTTCTCTACAAGCCCTTGCATAATAGTGGGCGTGAAGCCGGCTTTAACAAGATCTTTTTGCCACTGAGCATCATTTAGCAATAAGTAATTAAGCAGGTCGACCTGCCGGGGGGCGCGTTTTAATACGCCCGGGTCGGGTTGAGTGGGGCATAAACTATATTGGGTTTGCTTGCTGCCTAGAGCCTGCTCGCCTTTGCGTAATAATACGGGCCACAGTAAAGACAAACACTCGCCAAGGGGCTGGTGGTAATACTCACTTAACCAATGCCCTAGCTGATAAACATCTAGGGGCAGTAGTGGTTTGGTATCCAGCAAGGCATTAATGGGTTTGAGTTTGGCTGGGCTTATTTGAGGGTTTTGATGAATATTAACGATAACCCCCGTTAATTCCCGTGAACCAAAAGGCACAGTGACGCGCAAGCCTGCTTGATAATGGCTCATGTCGCTATCTGGCTGAGGGTGATAGTCAAATAACTTGGGGATAGGCACTGCGATGGCAACGCTTAAGTAAAAAGGCGACGTCATTAAGTCTCTTATTTTTGTTGTCTCTTATCATTATATAATAAGTAGATGGTGCTTAAAGCTAATTGATCTGGCGCAGTAATCTGCGTTCTGGTATTATGCGCGCCCCCTAGAGGTCTGTATAGTCTTTGGGTCCAGCGGTACTTATGAGGCTCACCTGCATTTCGTAGAAGAGAATAAGTGGCGGCAACGGAAAAAGAGGATTTATCATGCGCAAAGATATTCACCCTAAATACGAAGCACTTACTGCAACTTGTTCTTGTGGTAACGTTGTTGAAACACGCTCTACTAAGATCGGCGAAATGCACTTAGACGTATGTTCTGCATGTCACCCTTTCTACACTGGTAAGCAGAAAATGCTTGATACCGGTGGTCGTATTGATCGCTTCAAGAAACGTTTTGGCGGTCATAAGAAGGCTTAATTGCTTCTTTAAACGTTTGGGGAATTTAACCCCTATCCTAAAAACTGCTCCTGCGTTTTTAGGATACCGTCCTTCAGTGGACATAAAGGCGCTCACTGAGCGCCTTTTTTGTATCTGGCTTAAACATGTATGGCGAAAAAATGCATGGCTAAACCCACCTAGATTAAAGCAGCCACCTTCATTACCTCCATTAAATACTCAAACCTTTCTTTACTGGCTTAAGCTTTGCCCCAATATTGTGCATTAAAATGCTTAGTGAAGGCCTAAAATGAGGCTGAAACACCGCAATTTTTACTATTAAAGGGGGATCAACTGAAACTATTTTTAAATTAGTCCCTTTTTATGCAATTGCGGGTTGTTACAGTGCATAAAACTGAGCAATAATGCGGCACCGTCACATAAATGTGGTTGCTTGGTGGCCCCAAGCCGTACAAAAACTAATTACGGAATTGTCAGAATGTCAGATTTTAAGCAAGACGCCCTAGATTATCAC
>JAPYOO010000043.1 GCA_029938135.1 Bermanella sp.
CTTTGGCAGATACAACATTGGATTCACTGGTTTCCCTTGACGACGAATTTCAAAGTGTAATTTCACTTTATCCGTCCCACTGGAGCCTATCTCGGCAATCGGCTGTCCGGCCTTCACTGTCTGATTTTCTTTCACTAACAAGCGTTTATTATGTGCATAGGCACTGAGGAATTGCTCGTTGTGTTTGATAATCACAAGGTTGCCGTAGCCAAGTAAACCACTACCTGCATAGACCACCGAACCTGCCGCTGCTGCACTTACAGATTCCCCCAAGCTCCCCCCAATATCAATCCCCTTGTTGGCGGGTGACTTCGCTGAAAAACTGGCGATTAACTTTCCTTTGGCGGGCCATGACCACGCCAGATTACTGTGTGTGCGTACCGTCTTTGGGGCATTCTTGGGGGTTTTGTAGGCGCTGGGTGTGTACTTCGAATGGGCTTTACTGGTATTCGTCAAACTTTTGCTCGCGGCCACTTTGGACACCGACTTGCGTTGAGTCGAACGTCGTACGTTTATTTTTTGTCCAGGGTAAATAAGGTAAGGCGGGGCTATTGAGTTAGCACTCGCTAACGCTTTATAGTCCCATCCATAGCGCCAAGCTAATGAGAACAGGGTCTCACTTTTCTGTACCACATGAATATTACGCGCAGCCGTTGAAGAACTGAACTTATCTTCAACGGCCACAAAGCCACTGCAGGCTGTCAGGCCTAGCATCGCTATAACGGCGCACGAAGACGTAACCCAATTCGCCACCTTTGAGAAGTGGCTGATATTTTGACGCTTAAAGGCTGACAATTGGTTTAGGCTCATATTTATCGCGTTTTTAATTATCATGAATTCTCAAAAGAATATTCTAAATTCTAAATTCTTCTAAAAAAATATATTTTGGTCAGTTGAACACACCCTCAAAAAGCGAATGCCAATTTTTTGCAATCATACTTTCCGGCAATTTAAGGATTAATGCAATTATCCATGGTTAACCTGTGGTTAATTTTCATCCAAGTTAGTGTTATTTTAAGACGTCTTCTCGGACCGACTAAAGCCAATCTCTAAAATAATCACCAAAGAGAAGCCAAACAAGGCACTCAATAACACCATCAATAACTGCGGGTCACTATGCGTAAAGGGTGAAATTGGGTACTCAATCCAAGGCACTGTTACCCCTGTACTATTAATACGGGTTTGAATAACTTCTTTCCAAGGCCACAGCTTTATCAAGGCGCCCAACATGAACCCCGTAAGCAATGCCATAGTGGAGCAATGAAAACGCGCCAACAACCAGCTAAGGAAGCGTGAAAAAAGCATTAAACCGGCAACACAACCACTGCCAAAAATAATAAGAGTATAAAAATCAAAGGACTTAACGGCCGTAATAACAACAGAGTACATACCCAATAACAGCAAAATAAAACTGCCTGATATGCCCGGTAAAATCATCGCGCATATTGCCAGCGCGCCTGACAAAAACAACGCTAATGGACTCACTTCTATTTGGGTGGCCGACGAGAGGCTAATCATGGCCGCAACACTCGCTCCTAAGACTAACAAAAGGATCCGCTGCCAATTCCACGACTCCACTTGTCGGCCCACATATAATACTGAGGCTAATACTAAACCAAAAAAACACGGCCAAATAAACATAGGGAAATGCTCAATAGCAAAATGTAATACTTGAGCAAACAATACAATACTGGTTAACATGCCAGAAAATAAAGCCAACAAAAATGGCCCGTCCATTTTCTGCCATGTGGACTTTAACCCGTCCTTAAATAAATTTTTCACGGTATCCACACCGATATTTTTAATGGCGCTAATTAAACGTTCATAAATACCGGTCACTAAGGCAATGGTGCCGCCTGATACACCGGGGACAATATCTGCCGCCCCCATGGCCATGCCTTTTAAAAAATTCCACATCTGATTAACCTTGTATAGTCTTAGTGCCAGATAACATTGGTACAAATTTTACCGCTTCTAAACTTTCTTTTTTAAAGCCATCTTCTAAACGAGTCACCAGAGTTAGCTGCTGATCGTCGCCCTTGCCCACCGGAATAATTAAGCGTCCACCTATATTGAGCTGCATCATTAACTCTTTAGGAATGCTCTCGGGCGCCGCAGCTGAAAGAATGGCATCAAATGGCCCCTTGTCCTCCCACCCCCAGTTTCCATCAGCGTGCTTGAATGCAACATTATTCACGCGTAATAGAGACAGTCTTTGCCGGGCTTTCTTTTGCAAGCCTTCAATGCGCTCCACACTATAAATTCGCTTAGCCACTTGCGACAACACTAGTGTTTGGTAACCACAGCCGGTGCCTATTTCTAATACACTTTCTAACGGGCCGGTTTTTAAAAGTAACTCCGTCATTTTCGCCACGATGTAGGGCCTACTAATGGTTTGGCCAAAGCCAATTGGCAAAGCAGTATCTTCATAAGCGCGGTGACTTAACGCTTCGTCTACAAAGATATGACGGGGAGTGTCCGCCATCACAGACAATACATCAGAATTTTTAATGCCCTGCTCTATTAAACGCGCCACCAATCTGTCACGGGTACGCTGACTCGTCATGCCTATGCCTTGTAATTGCAAAGGGGTCACAGGCTTAAATCCTTAAGGGTGCTTTGCACATCAAACGATGTCATATCGACTTTAATGGGGGTAACTGAAACTTTGTTTTTTGACACAGCATAAAAGTCGGTACCAGGACCTGCGTCACTGGGCGCTCCAGCTGCACTGATCCAAAAACATTCTTTACCACGGGGATTAAGTGCTTTTACAGGGTTATCGCTCCTCTGGCGATGACCTAAACGGGTAATTTCTAAACCCGCCAATTGCTCATATGGCACATCAGGCACATTAATATTAATTAATGTATTATCCGGAAAGTTTAACTTTTCGAGCTGCGATAATAATTCAAGGGTCACCTTGGCCGCCGTGTCGAAATGCTTTTTACCTGCCAGTGACACGGCAATGGGGGTATTTTGTAAAAAACGCCCTTCCATCGCGGCGGCCACAGTACCTGAATATAGAACATCATCACCCAGGTTGGCACCAGAGTTAATGCCTGAAATCACACGGTCCGGCTGAGTTTCACACAGGCTATTAATGGCCATATGTACGCAATCCGTAGGAGTACCATTAATACTAATAACCGCCTCAGATAAAGTAACGGGATGAAGCGGACGGTCTAATGTCAAAGAGTTACTGGCCCCACTGCGATCTCTGTCAGGGGCAACTATCATCACCTCAAAACCCGCGTCTTTGCACTGTTGGCTTAACACGGCTAAACCTTTTGCATGTACACCGTCATCATTGCTTAATAGTAAATTCATATTATTCTTCGTTGTCTCGCTGCGCATAATATTCTCGTGGTGCTTCTTGAATATCACCCAATTCAGCCAGTATTGAAGTGGCAAAATAGCCCGATGCTAAAGAAAAACGTAATATCAAATCATCCCCTTGCCACATCCAGAATAAATCTGGCACTAACATTCTAGCTGCACGCCGCTCTTGCTTTAAACCTTTATTAATTAATCCGTCACGGAAAACGGGGTTGTCTGTGGCCACCTCTTGCTCTATTTCCAAGAGCGTATTCTTAGCAAGGGATTCATTTTTACCCCATAAAGCACATGTGGGGTGAATAAGGTTTCGGCGCCAGCGTTGTGACTCTTCATTGCCTCCTTCTTGGCTAAAGCCCTTTTGACTGCCCGGAAAACCAAACACTTCACCTTCTATAGGGCGATCCCAGCAGTTTAATTTAATTCTTTTGGCCAGCATTTCATTAAACAAAAAAGAGCGGGCCGCCGAAATATACATACTGCCTTTTTGTTTGTTACGCGGACGCTTGCCGCTTTCAAACATGTTAAAGGCTTGATTAAGGTTGTCGCCGTCATTGCCAAAACGTTGCACACCAAAATAGTTAGGTACACCCCGAGCACGGATTAATTCAAGACGCTGCTCTATTTTTTGTTTATCACCCTCTACTTTTCGCAATACAATACGAAAAGCATTGCCCCCCAGCGCGCCACGTTTTAACTTAACGCCATAAAACCCTTGGCTTAATAGCGTAAACTCATCCTTGGAAAATACATGGGTTAAATCGGGTAGCTTGTCTTTCACTGGAAGACTAAACCATTGACGCGTGATGGCGTGACGGTCTTTTAAACCAGCGTACCCTACATCTTTTAAGTCCAAGTGTGCATGATCGGCCAATTTACGTGCTAACCAATGCGTATTAGTACCTTGTTTTTCGATGAACAAAAAAAGGTGAGGGCCAGATTCTTTAAGTTTGCGGCTGGTTAATTCCGTTACCTGAAAGTCTTCTGCTTGTGTTCTAAAATACGCTTTTACGGCCAACTTAGGGTAGGCAGTAGGCCAATTAGTATTAAATTGCGTCATGGATTACTCGTGACTATTGCTAGGTTGTATACGCTTTAATAACGCCACCGCTTCTACGGCAATGCCTTCTTTGCGACCCACAAACCCCAGTTTTTCGGTGGTGGTGGCTTTTACATTGACTTGATCTAAATCCAGATTCAAGTCCTGCGCAATATTGCTGCGCATGTTTTGAATGTGAGGCGCCATTTTGGGAGCCTGTGCCATGATCGTTATATCTAGGTTTTCTACTTCATATTTTTTTTGCTGCACACTGGCGTACACTTGGCGTAATAAATCACGACTATCAGCCCCTTTGAAAGCGGGATCGGTGTCAGGGAAATGATGCCCAATATCCCCAAGAGCCGCTGCTCCCAATAAGGCATCACTCAAAGCATGTAAGGCTACATCACCATCACTGTGTGCTACTAATTCACAATCATAAGGTATATGCACACCACATATAATTATGTTTGCTGCGTCCTTGGCCACGGAGAACTTATGAACATCAAAACCATGCCCTATTCGATATGACATTAGTGATTATTCCTTGGTAAATTATTCGCAGTGTCCTGCTCACCCGAGCTATTCATTATTAAAAAGGCGTTTGCCAACTGCAGATCATCAGGGTGAGTGACTTTTATATTACTTGGGTGACCCGCTAACATACGTGGCGTATAGCCACAGTGCTCTAACGCAGAGGCTTCATCTGTAACTTGCACACCATCATCGATCGCCTTCTGTATAGCATCGAGTAAAATACCCAGTGGCGCCATCTGCGGCGTTAGTGCATGCCACAGATTTTCTCGCTCCACCGTTTTTATAATTTGAGCACTGGCATCGGTTCGTTTCATCGTATCACGTACCTGTACCCCTAAAATAACCCCTTGCTGATCAGCATTTTTATAGAGGTTTTCTAGGTCCTGAAGACGAATACAGGGACGCGCAACATCATGCACCATAACCCAATCTTCGCGCTTTGCACCCTGGATAAGCAAAGCTTTAAGGCCATTAAGAACCGACACGTAACGCTCTGGGCCGCCTTCACATTGAATAATTTTTTCATGCTGCACTGATTTTACGCCAGATAAAAACTGATCATTTTGTGATACAGGTAAAATTATTTTTTTAATGGGAGAGAAACGCAACAACTGCTGCAAGGTATGCTCAAGAATGGTTTTGCCCTGCAACATTAAATATTGCTTGGGACGGTCGGCCTGCATACGGGTACCGATTCCAGCTGCGGGAACAACGGCATATAGAGATGGCTTACTCATTTTTTCTTTTCCACGACTAAAAAGTAAGTTTCATCTTTTTTAATCATGCCCAGCTCTTTACGTGCCTTGGCTTCAATGGCCCCCAGACCTGACTTAATGGCCTGAATTTCTTCAATCAATACTTGATTACGAGCTTTGCTTGCGGCATTGGTTTCATGCTGACTTTCAATTTGCCCAGCCATGGAGATATTGGCAAAAATACCCGTTGCATCAAACCACAGTTGATACATCAGCCACGCAAAAGTCGCCCCTGAAATAGGCTTCCAAGCATGCTGTTTAAGCTGTTGAATGAGAGTGGGTTTTACGGCCATTTTTATTATTTCCGATCCCGCTATCGTAAAAAAGGGAAACATTCGTTTCCCTTTTTTATTCATTCAGCGGTATTTATTAAAAAGTAAAACCGAGGGTTTAAGCCTGGCCTTTAACTTCTTTTAAACCATTGTATACCGCTTTATCACCCAACTGCTCTTGAATGCGCAGCAAACGGTTATATTTAGAAATACGGTCTGAACGACACAATGAACCTGTTTTAATTTGGCCGGCACACGTACCTACCGCTAAATCAGCAATAGTAGTGTCTTCAGTTTCGCCAGAGCGGTGAGAAATAACAGTAGTGAAACCTGCATCTTTCGCCATCTTAATAGCGTCAAGCGTCTCACTTAAAGAACCTATTTGATTAAATTTAATCAAGATAGAGTTAGCAATTTTCTCATCAATACCACGCTTAAGAATCTTAGTATTGGTAACAAATAAATCATCACCCACTAACTGTACTTTATCGCCCAGTACTTCAGTTTGGTATTTCCAACCAGCCCAATCGCTTTCATCTTGACCATCTTCGATAGAAACAATCGGATATTGCTCACAAAGCTCCTTTAAGTAGTCAGAGAACTCTTCAGCACTAAATACTTTACCTTCACCAGCAAGATCGTACTTACCGTTTTTGTAAAATTCAGTAGAGGCACAATCAAGCGCTAAAGTAATGTCTTTACCCAATTCAAAACCGGCCAAAGCAACGGCTTCTTTAATCATGGCTAGCGCATGGGCGTTAGACTCTAGATCTGGAGCAAAACCACCTTCATCACCAACTGAAGTGCTTAAACCTTTTTCTTTCAATACTTTTTTCAAGGTATGGAATATTTCAGCACCGGCGCGTAAGCCTTCGCTAAAAGAGGTAAAACCCACTGGCTGAACCATAAATTCTTGAATGTCTACGTTGTTATCCGCGTGCTCGCCACCGTTAAGGATATTCATCATAGGCAATGGCATGCTGTACTGACCTGGCGTGCCGTTTAAGTCAGCAATGTGCTCATACAATTCAACGCCTTTAGCTGCAGCCGCCGCCTTAGACGCCGCTAAAGATACTGCCAAAATAGCATTAGCGCCTAAAGTCGCCTTATTGTCTGTGCCATCAACGTCTAACATTTTATTATCAAGAGCACGCTGATCAATCGCATCCATACCCATCAAGGCATCTTTAATAGCTCCATTAATATTAGCAACGGCTTTAAGAACGCCCTTGCCTAAGTAACGAGATTTATCACCATCGCGTAGCTCTAGCGCTTCACGAGAACCAGTAGAAGCACCAGAAGGAGAACAAGCCGTTCCAAAAAAACCACCTTCTAAATATACATCGGCTTCAACGGTAGGGTTGCCGCGGCTATCCATGACTTCACGAGCTTTAATATCTACAATTACAGACATATTAATTTTTATTTCCAAAAAGTGATTAAATTCTTAATGCGTTTACATGCACTTAATTCTATTTGCCAATACCGGCTTGTATCTTAGCTGCAGCAATAAATGCGGAAAACAAACCGTGACCTTTTCTTGGGGTCGAGGTAAATTCTGGGTGGAACTGACACGCCACAAACCAAGGGTGATCAACCACTTCAACCACCTCAACCAGCGTGCCATCCATTGAACGACCGGCAATACGTAAGCCGTTCTTTTCAAGAACGTCTAAATAATTATTATTTACTTCATAGCGATGACGATGACGTTCTATTATGGTTTCGCTGCCATAAGCTTCGGCCGACAAAGAGCCTTGTGTTAAGCGGCATTCTTGACCACCCAAGCGCATCGTACCGCCTAAATCTGAATTCTCAGAGCGCTGCTCTGTCTCACCGCTGGCGGTGGTCCATTCGGTAATTAAGCCTACAACAGGCGCTTTGGTCTCATTAGAAAACTCAGTACTGTGAGCGTCATCTAAGCCACACACATTACGAGCAAACTCTATAACCGCCGATTGCATACCTAAGCAGATACCAAGATAAGGAATTTTATTCTCACGGGCAAACTGTACAGTGCGAATTTTACCTTCAACACCGCGCTGACCAAAGCCACCAGGAACTAAGATAGCGTCTTTACCCTCTAAAATAGAGCAACCATCTCGTTCGATGATTTCAGAGTCAATGTATTCAATTTTAACTTTTGTACGATTTTTAAGGCCGGCATGGTCGATGGCTTCAATAAGGGACTTATAAGCATCCAACAATTCCATGTACTTACCCACCATAGCGATGTTGATGGTGTACTCAGGGTTAAGCTTGGCATCCACCACCGCATCCCATTCACTAAGGTCGGCTTCGTCGCATTCCAGACCAAACTGCTCAATCACAAAATCATCCAAACCGGTTTCTTTCAGTAAACCAGGAATACGATAGATCGTATCGGCATCTTCCAATGGAATAACAGCACGCTCTTCTACGTTAGTGAATAAGGCAATTTTACGTAAAGAGGCTGAATCAATACGATGATCACTACGACAAATTAGAATGTCAGGCTGCAGGCCTATAGAGCGTAATTCTTTAACGCTGTGCTGAGTCGGTTTGGTCTTAGTTTCACCGGCCGTTGCAATATAAGGCACGAGTGTTAAGTGCATAGACAAGGCGCGTTTGCTGCCCAGTTCAAGCTTAAGCTGACGCACCGCTTCTAAAAATGGCAAAGACTCAATATCACCTACCGTACCGCCAATTTCAACTAAGGCCACATCAGCCCCTTCGCCACCTTCATATACACGACGCTTAATTTCGTCTGTGATATGTGGGATTACCTGTACGGTGCCGCCTAAGTAATCGCCGCGACGTTCTTTGGCAATAACGTCCATATAGATGCGACCAGAGGTAAAGTTATTGCGTTTAGACATAGTGGTGTTAATGAAGCGCTCATAGTGCCCCAAATCTAGGTCGGTTTCAGCGCCGTCATTGGTGACAAAAACTTCACCATGCTGAAAAGGGCTCATGGTGCCTGGATCCACATTAATATATGGGTCCAGTTTCAACATGGTTACGTTTAGGCCGCGGGCCTCTAAGATAGCCGCAAGAGAAGCGGAAGCGATGCCTTTGCCCAAAGAGGACACAACGCCACCTGTGACGAAAATAAAACGAGTCGACATATACTGGTAAATCCGAATAAAGGTGGTAGATTTTGGAGGATCAGATGGCGTTGCATTCTACCAGAACAAGGGGTTAGGGTAAATCCAAAGTCCTTGTGAATGGCTAAAAAAAAGCTCTATCTAGATAAAACCAGCGCTATCCGCCCAACTCTCGCTTAAGAATAGCCCGCTTCAAAATCTGCGCACATAAATCACCACGCGGCGATTAGCGGCGCGCATCTTTTTGGTTATTTTTTCGCCTTCTTTTAGGGTCTCTTTAGGGCGAGAGTCAGCATAGCCTGACGCCTTAAGGCGGTTTTTCATCACCCCCTTGTCCAGTAAGTACTTCACCACATTACTGGCACGAGAGGAGCTTAGCTCCCAATTAGAGGGGAAACGAGCACTGCGAATGGGCACATCATCGGTATGACCCTCTATTTCTATAAAATGACTAGCACTACTGGTACTGGCAATGACCTTGCTCACCTCAGCCAGCATAGGTAAAGCTTCTGCTTTAATAGCGGCGCTGCCAGAATCGTATAATGAAAAATTGGAGAATTCCACCCGAATCCCCTTAGCATCAATGTCTACGCTAACGTTTTCGTCCATCTGGTGCTCACCAATAATGCCATCCAACTCCTTTTTAATATCAGAAAAGGGGGTGGCAGGCTTATTATCCGGCGACATAGCATCAGCCAGACCTTCCGATAACGCCTCAACCTTGCCTTGATTTAAGTCTGACACCGACAAAATCATCACAAAAAAAGCCAACAATAAGGTAATGGCATCGGCGTAGGTCACTATCCACCCCTCGCCATCTGCATCAAAGGTTTGACGACGCCTACGTAAGCCTCTTTTTTGATTACTACTCAATTAATTATTCCAAGTCCGGCAAATATCGCCTGTTTGGCTTAATATAGGCATTCAACCTATCTTGAATAACCATTGAATCCTTCTTTTCTGACAACATGACAAATCCATCTGTTATAAGTTCGTGACGGAAATATTCCTGCTCTTGCTTTTCAGTCACCTGAGCAGCGGTGGGCTTAAATAGTAGATTGGCTAACAACACACCATACAAGGTAGTAATTAACGCAAGGGCTAAACCTTTTCCTAGGTTCGCCATGTCCCCCCCCATATTGTCTAACATAATAATCAGACCCACTATGGTGCCCACCATACCAAAGCCCGGAGCGTAAACCCCCATCGTACTCAGGATTTTGCCCTCCAAAGATTGCCGCTGCCAATGACTATCCATGGCATCACCCATAATTACCCTGATATCCCCTTGTTTATAACCTGACCCCATAAGCTCAATACCCAGCGCCAGATGATCATCTTTTTTCTCTTGCGCGGTTAAACTGTCTTCCAAAGCCGAAATTCCGCCGTCCCGATAAATTTCACTGAATTCCATGAAGCGCTTAACTAACTCAGCTAAATGCCCCTGCGTTGTATTCCCAGCCAGGATCGTTTGAAACATGGCTTTTATGGCATGCATCACTTCGGCAAAACTAAAACTTATTAAAGAGGCCGCAAAGGTACTCCCCACCACCATCATGCCGCTGGCAATACTGACAAACATCATGTAATTATCGGTACTGGTCGTCACCGCCGCGACAAACAAGCCAACCCCGGCGGTAATACCCACTAAGGTACTGACACTAATCATCTTGTTTTACTCGGTAATATTCGTTTATGAGTCACTTATGAACTATGCCTCGACTTTGCCCGACACCCACATTAACTTTAATTCAATGACTACAGACACACTTAAATTGGCAGCACCCTTTATGCTCATTTAAGTTAGCCTTTATTTAGATTGCGCTCGCTTAGCAGGTTTGGCGGGCTTCACTTGCAACAACATATCCATTGAAAACTTACCTGTATTTATATATTCCCGAATTTTTTGCACTATCACTCGGCGCCCATCATCTATTTCCTTTGAACTAATACGCCCTTCACTGCGTTTTAAATCCTCACGAGCCAATGCCTTTAACTTAGGCGTAAGTGAAGACAAGACATGTAATTTAAATTCATCTGGGGTATTACATATGGCACGCCCAATAAACTGCCGATCCACTTCTCGCAATGCATTGCTGAGTATTTGGCGAGGTGTTTTAACCAAATCAGAAAAGGTAAAGTACTGCTTACGTAAACGATAAAAACTATCAGGTTTATCCTGTTTCAACCGTTTAAGTACTTTTGCCTCTTCACCTGAACTCATATTATCTAGCATACTTATAAGCATACTAAGGCCATCTGCATTCACGTTTTCAAAACTAGGTACTCTTTGCGCCTGTTTGGCCAAGCGATCAGCCACATCTTGAAAAGTATCCAAGGGAAATGTCTCAAACTGACCCAACTCAGCAATGACCTGCGCCTGTTTTTTATCAGGAATTCGATTAAGCACTCTCGCAGCCTGCTCCGAACTCAACTGACTAACCACCAATGCCTGAATACGCACATCTTCGTGCTGCACTAAAAACAACACCTGTGAATCATTTAGTTTATGTAAAAACTCAAACGGTAATGCCTTACTCGGCTCAATATTTTGAATACGCTGCTGCAACAACCCATAGAAGTCTTGAGTATCTCTTTGCTGCTGTTCTTCATCCGGAGGCTGATCAGCCAAGTAAGCCATGACACTTTGTAGTTGTAATTGAGCCACATTAGGAAAAATAGATCGAAACAAACTGCGCCCCAACACCTTATACAAGGACGCAGCCATAGGGATTTTTTCTGGCACAGCTATTAGCTGTTCCATAACATGCTGAACATGCTGTGGCTGCCCCAAACCCAAAGAAATTATTTCTTGGCGATTTTTTTGCATCGCCTGCTTATCGCCCTCTCCTGCATCCACTAAAGTAGCCTGAGAATCAAAATCGCTTTTCATTAAAATATCTTTTATTTGTTCCCGCTTTTCAGGTTCACGTTTTTTGCGTAAAGCCAACATTATTAACACCAACAACAGCATTATTAGCAGTGATAACAACCCCAGCACTAAAGAACTGAAGTTGTCATTCATCCAATTTAAACCTGGGCCGACCACATCTTGTTTAACACTGTCGCTAGGCTGTAATAAAAACTGAGTACGAACTATCGTTAAAGAATCTCCTCTAATGTCATTTAGAGCAGATTTTTGATAAATTAGATTTCTTAAAAAAACCTCCTGCTCCTGGCTGACACTCTCTTCAACAATTAAATTTATCGTTAAGCGTTTAATACGATTAAAGACACCCACGGTTTTTTCTGTCGTCTGACTTTCCTGCCCAGGTGAGTCGCTGTCACTTTCGCCCCATCTAGGTTGTGACTGTTGATTTTGTAGGCGCTCAATTTGCTCGCGCATAAATTGTAATTCAGCATCTTTTTCTTTATCACCAGGCAATTCAACAAAGGGAAGCCCTGGTAAATCTTCCTCATACCTGTCTACTTTATTATTAGTACTAGGGAAATTTAACTTTGGGTAAGGCGCAAGCTGGTCATACCGCCCACCACCTTTATTGACTTTACTTTTTTGCTGCACTACCTGGCGAATTTTTTCTAATGAAACATCAACATTAATAATGAAACGGCTAGCACCTAGATAAGATTTCAAATCTCTAGCCAAGCGATCTTCCAGTGAAGATTTAAGCTGAATTTCTTCAAGATCGTCTTTTTTAGTAAGCACCTCTAAAGGCTCATTACTGGGTGCGCTACTAGCACCCAAACAATAAAAGAAAATAAAAAATATTAAGAGGTATGAACGCATAATTACAGCCCTACTTAACTAACTTAAGACTCTCTTTAACATCTGTTAAAGAGGGGTCCAATTTAAAGGCTTTTTGCCATGACTTTTTGGCTTCTTTTTTACGACCCAACTTGTAATAAATACTGCCCTTTAGTGCATAAGCTTGGGCAGAGGCCGGAACCAATGACATAGCTTTATTGGTTTCTTCAAGGGCCTTCCAATATGATTTACGGTAAAATAGCGCTTGGGCACTTAACATATGCTTAGTGGCATTTGAGAATAAACTTAACGCTTTTTCACTAAAAAACCCCTTCTCTTTTACTTCTTTCGCGCTTTCTCCTTCCTCCATCACCATACTGTCTTTACGCGAGGTTAATTGCTCACTCACATCAGGCATAAACGCCTCGCCACCCTGAGGCAAGTCCATGCTAAATATGATATCGCTCTCACCTGCGTTCAGCATCATCATCACATCATAACCAGGCCCATGACGATGAATACTGACAATGCCGTGATTCTTTTTCGCATAGTCAGCTTCTTGCTCTACGTCTGTTTTATTGACTACTTTTGGTGCCTCTTTGGCAAAAGGATCCTGCTCCATATCAAATGATCCAACGGAGCACCCTTGCGAAAATAAAACCACCAACACTGTTACTTTTATATTCATAGTTTAAAACCGGTAACCTAAGGTCAAGTCCAAACCGGAACCGCCAAATTCAGATTTATCCGCGTAGTCTGTATTCGAATCCCACTCAACTTCCTTACTGACTAAATGCACGGCGCCTAAGGACATAAAGCCGTTGGTTACAAACGGGAATTCCAACCCAAATTTCATCATCAAACCATGGCTTCCACTAAAGAATGCCTGACCGACACCCAAGTAAGCTTTAGTGGGAACCCAGTCCTGCATGGCGGCGATATTTACAAATATACGCCCTTCTAAATTAAAACCGCTGACACTAAATTCATCCGTTCCGGAGAAATTCTTAAAATACTCTACGCCCAAACTGTATTCTATTTCTTTATTTAAACTGGTGGACTCACGCCTTCTAATACCAAAAGCAGACACACTGTCTAATTTTGCATCGCTCACCAATGCGACACCTGGTCGTGTTGAACTAAGCCCTAGAGCGCTAACGGTAAATTCCATTTCTATACTTTCAAACTCTAACTCTTCTTGCTCCCGAGTGGTTTTTTTCACGTATTCTTTAAGCCACAGTATTTCGTTACTCTTAGCACTGATCATTCTTAAATTTACAGTGAATTTATTCTCATGAACGCTGGCGCTCCATAACAGAAATGCATCCACCCGTACCTTTTTAGATAACTCCCTTAGATCTTGGTTACTTTGTGCACTTTGGCTAATATGCATGCGGGAATCTTCAAAATTAACTCGTGTAGTGCGACATTCAATACAATCGATCACCTCAAAACGCCCTAACCCCATAAACTTACCAAATAGCTTGTTCTCTATCATTAAGTGAACTTGCTTAGGAATTTTACGATGTAGGCGATCGCCATTATGATAAAAGGCAATACGCCTAATATTTTTATTAATGTCTAAAAGCTCTTCTGGGACCAAGATACTATCGTCATCCAGTAGACGAGCAAAACCCGCATATTGACTTGGGGCTGAATTTAAATCGGGTAGGCCGGAACTGACCACACGGGTCTCGCTGAAAGCAGGCGTAGAAAAGATGGCGCAAAGACAAATAATGAGCGCCGAAAAAAACATATATATAGCAGAGTAAACCCTGTAGTCCGTTTGCATCCCTGGCATCATCCACTGTCGCCAATTTCTTACCCTAAGCATAGTCCAACTCTGCTATCACGCTATTTATTAATGCTGTGAACCTTCTTTACTCACACTCAAAAACATTAAATGTAGCAGCCAAATAATTTAAGTTTTAACGTCCCGGGCCGATCTCTATAGAGAGGTTCATTCCCTATAAGGAAAAAAATAGTCATGCGGGGGGTTATATTCGGATTACTATTGTGGGCTATATGCGTCAATACTTGGGGCGAGAGCAAGCGTGTTATGGGTATTGTGATTAGCAGTATTGAACAAATAAGCGATGACGAAGAAGCCCCCTTTGAGATACGCGCACGCAATAAGGCGCATAAGTGTGGAGGTTCATCATCAAATTTATTTAGGGTTTACAGCGAATACGAAGCCGTGGCGATGCGTCGTTTTTTATTGGCCATGGAAGCCATGAAAATGAATTGGACCATCAGTGTGAGTACGGATGGCTGTGAAAACAAGGCGCTACTGGTAAACAGCATACGCCTTGATCGCTAACCTGCTTAAGCTATAAAATGCCAACAGCAGGTTAACCACTAACACAATGTTAGCTTACTTCTTTAGCATTGATTTTGGCATACCATTCTTGAGGGCCAATTTTATGCACACTGGTCCCCTTTGTATCAACCGCAACCGTAACTGGCATGTCCACCACATCAAACTCGTAAATAGCTTCCATTCCTAGGTCCTTAAAACCAACAACCTCAGCATTACGAATGGCTTGGGACACTAAGTAAGCTGCACCACCTACCGCCATTAAATAAGAGGCTTCATTATCCTTAATAGCTTCAATAGCAATATCGCCACGCTCAGCTTTACCAATCATCCCCATTAGACCGGTTTTTTCTAAAATGATGCGAGTAAATTTATCCATACGTGTGGCAGTGGTTGGGCCTGCGGGTCCAACGACTTCATCACGTACAGGATCTACTGGACCCACGTAATAAATAAAGCGGTTTTTCAAATCAACGGGTAATTCTTCACCCTTATTGATCATATCCACCATGCGCTTATGCGCAGCATCACGGCCTGTTAACATTTTCCCAGATAACAATAATGTTTCACCAGGAACCCAATCTTTCATGTCTTCGCGAGTGATGGTATTTAAATCTACTCGACGCACACTGTCGCCCACTTCCCAAGAAATTTCAGGCCAGTCTTCAAGCTTTGGCGCTTCAAGTTCGCAAGGGCCACTTCCATCCAGTACAAAATGGGTATGACGCGTCGCGGCACAATTAGGAATAATCGCCACAGGCTTGTTAGCCGCATGAGTGGGATAGTCGGCCACTTTAATGTCCAAAACAGTCGTTAAACCACCTAAACCTTGAGCACCTATGCCTAACTTGTTTACCTTGTCATACAATTCAAGACGTAATTCCTCGCTTCGATTTTGTGCACCACGAGCCTGCAGCTCTTGAATGTTTATAGGCTCCAACAAAGACTCCTTGGCCAATAACATGGCTTTTTCAGCCGTACCGCCAATACCGATACCCAGCATACCTGGTGGACACCAACCCGCACCCATTTTAGGCACTTGCTCTAATACCCAATCCACAACCGAATCTGAAGGGTTTAGCATAGCAAATTTAGTCTTAGCTTCGGAGCCGCCGCCTTTGGCTGCCACATGCACATCCAAGGTATTACCTGGCACCATTTTGGTGTGGATAATAGCGGGGGTATTGTCTTTGGTGTTGGTACGTTTGCCGTCGGGATCAGCCAAGATAGACGCCCGTAAAATATTCTCAGGTAATTTATAAGCGCGACGCACACCTTCATTTACCATGTCTTCCACCCCCATAGTGGCGTCGTCAAAACGCACATCCATACCGATGGTTAAAAATACAGTCACAATACCGGTATCCTGACACAAAGGGCGATGACCTTGTGCGCACATACGAGAGTTGATTAGAATTTGTGCAATGGCATCTTTGGCGCCCTTGCTTTCTTCCTTGTGATAAGCGGCTTCCATGGCTTGAATGAAATCCAGCGGATGATAATAAGAAATATATTGCAGGGCATCAGCCACACTTTGGATTATATCGTCTTGCTTAATCACGCTCATAAAGGTTCTCTCACCTAACTTTGATTTATCGCCCAATTGTAGCATGAATGGCGTAAAAGGCTCACGGTCCCACTGATAGTAGGCCTTAACTTAGAAAATGTTCGTTTATGAATATTTTGCGGTATAATTTCCAACAATTGTCCCACCAATATAAGAATAACTCCCTATGGCCAAGCACGTTCGTCACGACCAAATCCTAAAGCTAGTGGCTGAGCATGGTTACATTAGTAATGAAGAATTGGCTAGCCGCTGCCAAGTGACCTCGCAAACTATTCGTCGCGACTTAAAAGAATTAGCACAACACCAAAAAATTAGCCGCCATCATGGTGGAGCCACCAACTCCAGTGTCAGCAACACCGCCTATGCCCAGCGCAGGGTCATGCAGCTTCAGCAGAAACAAGCCATCGCTAAAGCCATTTGTCAGGTTATCCCTAACGCCAGTTCCTTATTCATTAATATTGGTACCACCACAGAAGAGGTGGCTAAAGAGCTGTTAAACCACAAAGACCTGCAAATCATCACCAATAATTTGAATGTGGCTAAAATATTAAGCGCTAAAGACGACTTCGATGTACTAGTGGCAGGCGGTACCATGCGAAAAGATGGCGGTATAGTGGGTCAGAGCACTGAGGATTTTATTAATCAGTTTAAAGTGGATTATGCCATCTTGGGCATTAGTGGAGTAGATATTGACGGCGCCTTGCTTGATTACGATTACCGAGAGGTTCGGGTATCGCAAGCAATCATTCGTAATTCCCGCACCGTTTTATTGGCGGTAGACCACAGTAAATTTGGCCGTAATGCCAGTATACGCTTAGGCAACATTATCGAGGCCCAACAAGTATTTACCGATCAAGCGCCCCCAGAAAATATTACAAACCTGCTCACTCAACATGAAGTATCCCTGCACATCTGCTCTTAAAACCCCCCTCAATACAAATTCTATTTGACCATCCAAGCCAATCTAACTGCAAGCCACCTAAAATGTTTGTTTATGAACATTTATGAGTCTAATATTGAACATATAGCAACATAAGTGAAAGATAAAATGGATTCAAAAGTATTTGATCTAGTCATCATCGGCGGCGGTATCAATGGCGCCGGTATTGCAGCCGATGCCGCAGGACGTGGCCTATCTGTTTATTTGTGCGAGCAAAATGATTTTGCCTCAGCCACCTCGTCTGCTAGTAGCAAACTCATACATGGGGGGCTCAGGTATTTAGAGCATTATGAATTTCGCTTGGTAAATGAGGCACTAAAAGAGCGCGAAGTGTTGCTTGCAAACGCGCCACACTTAGTAAAACCCATGCGATTTATTTTGCCTCACCGCCCGCACCTTCGACCCGCCTGGATGATTCGCATAGGCTTGTTTATGTATGACCAGTTAGGTAAACGTGAAACTTTAGCGGGCTCCCGCAACGTTAACTTTGATCAGGGCTCCCCCCTAAAAGACCACATTAAACAGGGATTTGAATACTCAGATTGCGCTGTGGATGACGCTAGGCTCGTAATAAGCAACTTATTATCGGCCAAAGACAATGGTGCCACCCTGCACAATCAAACACGCTGTATTGAAGCCAAGCAGATGAATGGCATATGGCATTTAGTCATGCAAGATACGGGCAGTAACCGTGAATTTAAAGTCACTGCCAAAACCCTAGTCAATGCCGCGGGCCCATGGGTGGCTAATTTTATTAAACAACAAACTAAAACCACCTCTCCCTATGGTGTTCGCCTCATTAAAGGCAGCCATATTGTGGTGCCACGACTTCATAAAATGGATAAGGCGTTTATTTTACAAAATGAAGATAATCGTGTGGTCTTTGTTATTCCCTACCTTAACGACTTCTCTTTAATTGGCACGACCGATGTGGAGTATCAAGGGAAACCTGGTGACGTTAAAATATCGCCAGAAGAAAGTAATTACTTATTAAAAATAACCAATGATCACTTTAAACATCAGTTAACCTTTGATGACATTAAATGGAGTTTTTCTGGGGTTAGGCCTTTATGTGATGACGAGTCGAATAATCCTGCCGCCATTACACGGGATTACACGCTGGCGCTAGATGACTCCCAACCTGCCCCGCTTTTGTCTATTTTTGGTGGTAAAATCACCACCTACCGAAAGCTGGCAGAAGCTGCCCTTAAAAAGCTGCAGCCATACCATACCGATATGAGTGCACCTTGGACTCGAAACACTGCATTACCCGGCGGAGACTTTCCACAAGGCATAAAGCAATTCCACACTGAACTGAAAAAGCGTTACCCCTGGATAAATAAAGAAACATTACAGCGCTACTGCGATGCTTATGGCACTCGTTGCGAACGTTTTTTAGAGAGCATTAAATCAATAAGCGGCATGGGTGAACACTTTGGACACGGACTCTATGCTGTGGAGGTTAACTATTTATTAAAAGAAGAATGGGCACTAAATACTGAAGATTTATTATGGCGCAGAAGTAAACTAGGATTATTTATTAATACAGAGCAAACAGAAAAATTAACGTATTATATTAATGAAAACCTTCATCGACAAATTAATAAGGCCTCCTAAAAAGAGGCCTTATATACAAAGCAGGCTACCACCACCACTTCATAGTATTAGTATCTTGCTCTTCATCTTCATCTAGATTAATAACACGACTATCAAACACCTCTTCTAATTCATCTTCACTGAGTATGCCTTGTGATTTAATGAATCGCCCGCCTTCTGGCAGCATACGTGTGACTTGCATTTCGTCGTGAGCCAACTCTGTGGCCACCAACATCAAAGGACCATCGCCTTGTAAGGTTTCTTCACTAAACGTTTGGTGCTCAATCGCCGGTGGATCAATTTCCGAGTAACGTAAAAAATAAACCTTATCGGCCTCCACCGCCAAGTTCATTTGCGCTATGCGTTTTAAATCAAATTCATAACCATCTATATTAAACCCCTCTAAACCCATTAGAGGACGACGCATAATGACTTCATAGTCACCCGGTTCAAGCTCAAACCAGGTATAACCATTAGCGACAATATTAAAAACTCGCTCGTCATCTAGGTAAAAAGTTGGCGCTTCAATTTCATCTGCCGCCCACTGGCTGTTAGGACGATACACATACAATAATGCCTTAGATTCATAATCCCAACGATTGGCTACTTGTTTATATTCCTTACCCGAAACAGTATGAATATAGGCACCAAAATTATGACCAATGGATTGATATATAGTGATGCAGCCTGAGGTCGAAACCAGTACGAACGTCACAAAAAAACTGAGTATTATTTTTATCATTCTAGACTCAATGTATTAGCAGCAATATGCTGATGGTGCTTTCCAAATGTTACCTTATGATGCCATACTTACAAAAAATAACAAAACTACGCTACTGGATTTTACACATCATGGAACGTTTCACTTTAAGCTTAGGAAAGTTAGCCGCCATTTTAACGGGAATTATTGCCACACTCGTTGTTTTACCCTTCGCATTAGCAGACGAGAACGTGCGATTAGGTGAAGACTATTATGGTAATAATATCGACGCGGCTATTTTGGAAGCAAACCAAAACAAGCGTACAGTTAACTACACCAATAAATACTGGTACAACAGAACCACATCAAAATCTTTCGAACTACCCAACCTTGCTAAAGATGAATTGGAAAAAGAGAGTTTACCGGGCGCCTTAGGGGCCACTGCAGCAGGCGGCGGAAGTGCAACAGCATCATTAGACCCAACCGAAAATGACCAGATGGGATTAGTGCAAAAGAGTAACTCACAATCACAAGACCAACAGCTTTCCAGTAACGCAAATAGAAGCACCAATACAAGCAACCCCGTTATTAAGCCACCCCCTATCCCCATCGCTAACATTTCAGCCATCCACACTCGTGGCGATAGGGTCAGTACTCGAGATATTAGTGCATCCTCTATTTTAATTAGTACACCTAGACCTTGATGGCAGCATCATTTTTATGAAAAAAATAATTATTTACATGACTTTATGTACAGCGCCCTTTACTGCTTATAGCATTGAAGCAATGGACGGCTATTACTCTAATGACTTATTGGGGGCTGTAGACGAAGCACGCGAAAAGCCGCATCACTATGATTACAGTAATACCTATCGGTATAAACGCACCACGGCTCAAAGTATTGACTTAAATCGAATTGACTTAGACGAGCTAGAAGACACTCGCTTGGATATTGCAGCTACTCAAATTGAAGACAGTAGTGAAGATATTTTGGAACTTCATCCAAATACCAAGATAGCTCAAGGTGGACAACGATTACTGTTGAATGACAGCCAAACCAATAAAACTTTTACCAGTTCGCAATTTATATTACAAAACACTGGGGTGGCACGCTCAACCAATGGCGCTACATCAAGTTCAGGCATTTCAAATCAAAGTACACTGATCGCCACTCCTCGCCCTTAATTCTACTCACAACAAGAATAAATCACCCTGCGTCATAACGGCTTAGTTAACCAGACCCGTGCTTTTTCAGCACGAACTTGGCGCGCTTTATTGGCCAGCGAGAACAGTTTTTTGTCTCGTAACCAATCTGCTTTAAACGTTACGGGGAGTTGCTCAAAATTCTCTTCAAATGCCAAAACTATCATTTCGAAATTTTTAAATGCCTCGCTTAAATGTAAATGTTGCCAAGGCTCATCCAGTAATTTTTGTGATACCAACGCTGAGGTTAATAATATGCATTGCTCAGTTATTTTAGAGGGCAAACCATAGCGCACCGACGTACTTAAAATCAGAGCCACAAAAGAGATCAATACGTGGATGTCTTCCAAGTAACGAAAACGTTTACTGTAATCAGTATGGCCATCACCCGGTAATATCACGCCTTGAGCGTCATCTAACGTCATGCTTGCGTGAGGAACATCGGGTACTAATTTTATGTTGTCCAGCGCGTGTATTTGAATACCCTTAGCAGACTGTTGCAGCAACACCGCTTTTAACGTTGGCCGATCGACTTGATTTACTTGAGACCCATCTGTTTTCGCTACTACAATTAATTGCTGAGCATGTCCTCCCATCGTGACAAAACTTTTATGACCTGTTACAACACCATCAGCTGTCACATAGGTTTCCAGTTGCTTAGGGTGATTGCCCTTAACTTCCGTCACACACATAGCCGCCCACTGCTGGGGGTTAAGACTAGGTAGCAATGCTTGTAAGGCACTTCGATAAGCTATAGAAAATGCCTGCCCTATGGATGTCGCTCGCAAAGAGACTGATAGAGTGCCTTGTAAGCTGTTTACTTTATCTTGTGCCAGAGCAGCTTGGGCAAACTCAGTAAAACTATCAAATTGAGGTTGTTTCAACTGAGTTTGTATAATGCGGTACATTAGAGACTCTCTAAAAATTAGGCCTTACTTGACTGCAGGCAATGAAACGGCAGAGGAGGCTTGGGCTTTTTTCAATGCCTTTAACTCTTTATCAATAGCACTAATGCGTTTCATGAGCCGTAAACGAGTGGCATCCATAGCATCGATACCCTTGCCATGCTGTTTAAGCGTTTTTTGCAAATTTTTGGGAACTGCATTTTGAGCTTGTTGAGAATTTTTGGTGATTTTAGCCATAGAGCCTTTAATATCTGCCATATCGGTTTTTAACGAAGCCGCTAGCTTGGTCGACTCTTGATTACTTTTGGCCAGTTTTTTTAATATTGCCTTTTCTTGCTTATTTAACTCTTTATTTAGTAAGTCCAGCTTACCGCTGTATTTCGTTACCTGTTTGCTCTGATCATCTAAACGCTCTTTATTTTTAGCAATGCTATTTTTATTGCGTTTATTGGCCACATCCCATAATTTTCTAATTTCATGGCTTTGGTCTTTCACTAGAATACGCACAGAATCTAACGACAAATCTGATTGCTCTCCGGTATTAATCAGTTTTGCTTGTAAGATAGTGATGGCTTGCAATTGCAGGTCTGATTGTTTTTTAACCTGCTGCAATTGAATCAGTAAGGCTACTGCTAATAATAATGAAAAACACACTAACGCCCACAACGCTTTACTGTTACCAGCACGACCTTCTGTTCTGGGTATGCGAGGTTTGCCCACTACACGTTGGCGACTGGCGATTTCTTCTCTAGTAAGCGCTATAGAGGCCAAAGTTTCAGGCTCTTTGTCTTTATTCATACGTTTCTGCTGAGTAAGTAATATGTCCCATTGTCGCAGGCAAAAAAATTTTGGCAAGTGAGTAAGTCGCAATTACTTAATGCTTGGCATCGTCCAAAGGTCATAGAGCTAGGTAAAGCGCGCCACTAAACTGCACAACCTATACCAAAGGTCATAGGAGCAAATTAAATACACCTTAAAACACGCACTACCAACCAAAAATAGCTGAGTGGCAAAGACCTTAAAGAATCACTTAAGGCCATTAATCACAGGGTTAGATAACAAACACCGCCGTGCTAATATACACGCATAATACCATTGGCCTGTTGTTACTATATAACCTCGCCACTGCAGCAAGCCCAGTCAATCAGGAGAAGACCATTGCCGTTTAATTTACCCCCGCTGCCCTATGCTATAGATGCGCTTGAACCATATATATCAGCTGAAACGCTTCAATTTCATCATGGTAAACATCACCAGGGTTACATCCTTAAACTCAATGCCTTAATCGATCAAACCGATTTAGCCGATAAGCCCCTAGAAGAAATCGTTAAAACGGCATCTGGCAGTATATTTAATAATGCCGCTCAAGTTTTCAATCATAACTTTTATTGGCTTAGCTTAAGTCCTGATGGTGGCGGTTTACCACACGGGGGCATTTTAGACGCTATTAACGCAAGCTTTGGATCATTTGAAGAGTTTCAAGCCAAGTTTAACGACTGCGCTATGAACAACTTTGCATCTAGCTGGACTTGGCTGGTTAAGAATACTGATGAATCTTTAGAGGTTATCAGTACATCCAATGCCGAGACCCCGATTACCAAAGATGGTGCGACCCCATTGCTGGTATTAGACTTGTGGGAGCACGCTTATTACATTGATCACAGAAACATGCGTGCGGACTATTTAAATGGATTTTGGGCTTTGGTCAACTGGGCTTTCGCCAATCAAAACTTAACAAAATAGAATTTAATTTTAAGAATATAGGTTTTATATGACTCGATTAGTACTGGGTTCTAGCTCACCATTTCGCAAAGCTTTGTTAGAGAAACTCGATTTAAGTTTTGACTGTGACAGTCCAGACATAGATGAAACCCCCTTAAAAAATGAATCACCCAAGGATATGGTGGAGCGCCTAGCCAAGTTAAAAGCGCAGGCCATCGCAGTGCGCCACCC